>JAPLUI010000385.1 GCA_026397725.1 Verrucomicrobiota bacterium
CCGGGCAGATGCCAACCCGCGACTACAGCCTCTTCTATGTCGGCGACTCCGGCAACGTGCTGAAATTTCAAGCCGACGAGGGATACTCGGATGGCATTGAATTCACGGCCATGAGTTATTCATTCACGCCGACATACAACCCGGCCAACACCCCGCGGAATTTCGTGCAGCAGTCCTCCAGCAGCATTCCCGTGCACTTCAGCTATCAAACCACCGCCACCACCGACCCCGGGCCCTTGGTCACGCTGGCCCCCATCGTCCCATTGACCCCAACCATCAGCGCGACAGCCGACAGCATCTTCATCAACTGGCTGACCAGACCCAACCAGCATTATCAATTGGAGGCCACCACCAATCTGCTGGATCCCGGCACCTGGGCCGCTTTGGGCAATCTGGTCATCGGCAATGGCGAACCCCACTCGCAAACCGATACCATTGGGGAACACCCCTCGAAGTTCTACCGGGTGCATATTCTACCGCAGTCATCGCCGCCAACTCCTTGAGTTTCCAGAACTGCCCAGCACCCGTTTCAAGGCCCCAACCCATGGGCAGGGCAGCGGATGAACCTCCGGGCCGCTCACTCGGGGTGGGAGATCCTGAGCCGGATGAAGCGCTTGGTCGCACTGCTCGTTGGGACGCGATGGTTCCAGGTGCTTTCTCAAACATCCTAAGCCGAGGCTTGGACCACAGCCCATGGCACTTTTGAAAAAGCGAATCAGCCCCCGCAGGATGGTCTCACCGCGTGAATGGGTAGATGGTGTCCGGCGACAATTTCGAGTTCCGCTCAAGCACCACTGCCCAGGCGTCATGCGAGAGTTTTCCCACTTTGAAGAAAGCCGCCTCGCCCCCCGATGGAAACTGGGGGCAGGGCTTGACATTCCGCTGCGGTTCATGTGACATCCCGCATGGCCACCAACCAAGCACCCGTCAAAGACCAGTATTCCAGAACGATAATCAAAGTGCGCCCGCTCAAGGGGCTCAAGGACATGGCGGTTTAGCAGGCAGTTGCGACCCAGCCCCTTTGGTTCCCGGTTTCCGATCCGCCACCTAGGCTTTATCATGCGCTCGCAATCCCAAAGCAGATTCGTAGGAGACATCAACGCCACCGTCAAGGTCGCTTGGATGATGGGTTGGATCCTCGCCGCGTCCGCGTGGGCCGGCGAGTGGCCGTGTTGGCGCGGCGCACGCGGCGACGGGGTGTCTGAGGAAACGAATGCGCCGGTCCGTTGGAGCAGCATCGAGAACGTCGCGTGGAAAGTCCCCATCCCCGGTGTGGGTCATTCCTCGCCGGTCATTGGGGGTGACCGCGTGTTCGTCACCACCTATCTCGAGCAAGGCCACCGGCGGGTCTTGCTGTGCCTCGACCGGCCCAGCGGCAAGACACTCTGGGAGAAAACCGTGGTGACCGCAGCGCCGGAGCAAAAGCACAATCTCAACAGCTACGCCAGCGGCACGCCTGCCACCGATGGCCAGCGGGTTTGGGTCGCATTGCTACAGGCACGGGACATCGTGGTCGTCTGCCTCGACATGGACGGCAAGGAACTCTGGCGCAAATCACCCGGCACGTTCGCCTCCGTCCACGGCTTCTGCAGTTCGCCCGTGCCCTACAAGGACATGATCATCCTCAATTGCGACCAGGACGCCGTCGCCTGCATCGTCGCATTCGACAAGGCCACTGGCAGCGAACGTTGGCGCACGGACCGGCCTAACCGCACGCGCTCCTACTGCACCCCGACGATTTTCCAAGCTGCCGGCAAACAGCAGATGGTCCTCAGCGGCAGCAAGTGTGTCGCCAGCTACGATCCCGACACCGGCAAACAACACTGGCTCATCGACGGCCCGACCGACCAGTTCGTCGCCGGCGTTGTGTTCACGGATGACATCTTCTTTGTCACCGGTGGGTTCCCGGACTTGCATATCGTTGCCATCCGGCCGGACGGCGAGGGCAACGTCACCGCCAGCCACATCGCCTGGCGCGACACCCAGGGAGTCTCCTACGTTCCATCGCCGATCGCCCATGGGAAGTATTTCTTCGTCGTCGCCGACCGCGGTCTTGCCACTTGCTTTGAGGCGAAGACCGGCCAGCGGATGTGGCAGGAAAAGCTCGGCCGCCATCACAGCGCGTCGGCGGTTTCCGCCGGCGGGAACCTTTATTTCCTCGATGACGACGGCAGGATGTTCGTGCTCAAAGCCGGCCCGCAGTTCGAGGTGATTGCCAAGAATGATCTCGGCGAGGAATGTTACGCGTCTCCTGCCATCAGTCGTGGCCAGATTTTCATCCGCACGCTCGGCAACCTCTACTGCATCGGCACGCGGTAACGCCGGGATGTCGGAGATCGACATCTACCACCGCACCCGCGCGATTTTCCACCACTTCCACCTGCCCCACGACGCGGAGCCGCCGGGGGAGTGATGGAAGATGGCCAAGCGGTAATGCTGCTGACCGATTTCCGGGTGGCGATGGCTGTGCCGGGCGCGGTGCCTATGTTCGCCTCTTCGGGTTTCCGTGCCCTGAATTGAAATACTTCAGCTTTTGGCGCTTTTGTGCCTGACATTTCGGCTTTGCTAGAAAAACATGTCGCCGAGATGATCGTCGCCACTCCTGAGCCGGGACAAATCGTCCATGTCCGCCAGCGGCCTTTTGTCGTCTCTGACGTCAGGATCTCGACCCTGCCCGTGGACTTGGCAGCCGGCGGCAGCGGACAAGAGCACCTGGTCAGCCTGTCGTCGGTGGAGGATGAGGGTCTGGGCGAAGAGCTTCAGGTCATCTGGGAAATGGAACCGGGCGTTCATTGCCCGGACAAATCCGGTCTGCCCCAGCTTGAGGACTTCGATACCCCCCGCATTTTCGACGCCTTCCTTGACGCGGTCACCTGGGGATCGGTGTCCCAGGCCGACGACAAGGCGCTCCAAGCCCCCTTCCGCTCCGGCATCGACGTGGACGATTACCAGCTCGACCCTGTCGTCCGCGCCCTCCGGATGCCGCGGGTGAACCTCCTCATCGCCGACGACGTTGGCCTCGGCAAAACCATTGAGGCCGGCCTCGTGGCGCAGGAGCTGATCCTCCGCCACCGCGCCCGCACCATCCTGATCGTGTGCCCGTCGTCCATCCAGGTGCAGTGGAAGGAGGAAATGCGCGACAAGTTCGGCCTCGAATTCCGCATCGTGGACCGCGATCTCCTCGGCGAGCTGCGCCGCAAGCGCGGCATCCACGTCAACCCGTGGAGCCACTTTCCCCGCCTCATCACCTCCATCGACTTCCTCAAGCGCGAGCGCCCGATGCGCCAGTTCCGTGAAAAATTGCCCGCCGGTGACGAGGCCGCCTACCCGCGGCCATACGATCTGATGATTCTTGACGAGTGCCATAACGTGTCCCCCTCGGGCTGCGGGAAATACGCCATCGACTCGCAGCGCACCCAAGCGATCCGCAGTCTGGCCCCTTTCTTCGAGCACAAGCTCTTCCTATCCGCCACCCCCCACAACGGCTACAAGGAGAGTTTTTCCGCCCTCTTGGAACTCCTCGACAACCAGCGCTTTGCCCGCGCCGTACCGCCCAACCGCACACAGCTTGAAGCCGTGATGGTCCGTCGCCTCAAGTCCGAGCTGAAGCTGAAATGGGACGGTTCCCGGCGCTTCGCCGAGCGCTTGGTGAAACACATCGAGGTTCCCTACACGGACGCCGAGCGACAGGTTCACCGGAATCTCCAACGCTACACCGAGTTGCGTGCCAAGTCCGCAGCCACTCCCACCCAACGCTTCGCCGCGGAGTTCGTGCTCAAACTCCTGAAAAAGCGCCTGTTCTCGTGCCCCGCCGCCTTCGCCTCCACCCTCGAAAAGCATGCGAAATCCGTGGGTGCTGGCACCCCGTCCACCGGTTCCTCATGGATGCACCGCCTCAGCGCGGACGACGAATATCAGGACGACGAGGAATACGAAGAGGACACGGCGGAAAAAGTCGAGACCGCCTCGCGTCACAGCGCCCCGCTCACCGGCGAGGAGGCCGCCATCCTCAAGGACCTCCGCCACTGGGCCGCCGCCGCCGCCAGCCAAGTCGATACCAAGGCCCGGGAACTCATCTCCTGGCTTCACAAGACCCTCAAACCCGGCGGGAAATGGTCTAACGAACGTGTCATCATTTTCACCGAATACCGCGCCACCCAAAAATGGCTCCACGGCATCCTCGCCGCGGAAGGTCTGGCCGCCAATGACCGCCTGCTCACCATCTACGGCGGCCTGCCCTTGGACGAACGCGAGAAAATCAAGGCCGCCTTCCAGGCCGATCCCTCCGAGTCATCGATCCGCATCCTGCTTGCCACCGATGCCGCCTCCGAGGGCGTCAATCTCCAGAACCACTGCCACCGCCTCATCCATTATGAGATTCCCTGGAACCCTAACCGCATGGAACAGCGGAATGGGCGGGTGGATCGCCACGGACAGAAAAATGACGAGGTCCACATCTTCCACTTTGTCGGCAAAGGCTTCGACCTCACCAAACCCGGCCAGGCACCGGGCGACTTGGAAGGCGACCTCGAATTCCTTCTCCGCGCCGCCATCAAGGTCGAGGCCATCCGCGAAGACCTAGGCAAGGTGGGCCCAGTCATCGCCGAGCAGGTCGAGGAGGCCATGATGGGCCGCCGCCGCACGCTCGACACCGCCCGTGCCGAAACCGATGCCGCACCCGCCAAGGCACTCCTGAAATTCGAGCGCAAGCTCCGCGAGCAACTCGAAAAACTCGCCGGCCAACTCCACGACACCAAGCGCGACCTCCACCTCACCCCCGAGCGCATCCGCAGTGTCGTTGAAACCGGCCTTGCCCTTGCCGGCCAGCCACCGCTCATCCCCGCAAGTGTGAACGGCATCAAGGATGCCTGGACGCTTCCTCCGCTCACCGGTTCATGGTCCCATTGTGCCGAGGGACTCGCCCATCCTCACACCCATCGGGTCCGGCCCATCGTGTTCGATCACTCGCTGGCCACCGGCCGCGATGATGTCGTCCTGTGCCACCTCAACCACCGGCTCGTCCAAATGTGCCTGCGCCTCCTGCGGGCGGAAGTCTGGTCGATGGACCGCTCGAAAAAACTCCAGCGCTTCACCGCCCGCATGGTGCCGGACAGCGCCATGCAAACCCCCGCCGTAATTATCCACGGCCGCCTCCTCGTCCTGGGTGGCGACAACCGGCGCGTCCATGAGGAAATCATCACCGCGGGCGGCATCATTCAGGAAGGCCGCTTCAAGCGCATGAACGTCGGCGAGACCACCAACGCCATCGCCGCCGCCGAAGATGCCGCGGCGCCCGGCTTCATCGAGGACACCCTCAAGAGCCTCTGGAAAAACATCGAGGACCCGCTCATCAAGGCGCTCGACGTCCGGATGAACGAGCGCACGAAAAATCTCCAAACCTTCCTCGATGACCGTTCGGAAAGCGAGGTGGCCAATTTCACCGCCGTGATGGGCGAACTCGAACGCTCGATCCGCGAAACCCTCGACCAAAAGCACGGCCCGCAGCTTGAATTCGATTGGACCGAAACCGAAAAGGCCCAGCGCGAACGCGACCTCGACAGCCTCCGCCACCGTCTCAAACAACTCCCTGCGGAACTCGCCCGCGAGACCGCCCACCTCCGCAGCCGCTACGCCAACCCGCAGCCACGCCTGTTCCCGCTCGCCGTGACTTTCCTCGTGCCCTACCGTGCCGTCGCCCAGCTTGAGAAAGGAGGCAAACGATGACCCAGCTCACACTTCAAAGCCGCTTGGATTCCTTATGTGCCCTGCCAGCGGAAACGGAATGGGTCGAGTTCAAGCATAACAACGCCGATCCAGAGGTCATCGGGGAATACCTTTCGGCTCTTTCCAACAGCGCCGTTCTTCACGACCAGCCCCGTGCCTGGCTGGTATGGGGCGTCCAGGATGGCGAGCACTCGGTAATCGGAACCAGCTTTCACCCAAGGCGTGCTAAGATCGGGAATCAGGATCTGGAAGGCTGGCTGTCCACTCAGACCTACCCCCGTGTGGATTTCCGCATCCACGAGTTCGAATACCGGCCCGGCATTCCGGTGGTGCTTTTCGAAATCATTCCTTGCTGGCACACGCCGGTGCGTTTCAGGGATCACGAATTCATCCGGGTCGGATCAACCAAGCGGCGATTGAAAGACTATCCTGAAAGGGAGCGAGAATTGTGGGAACGCTTCCGGCGCACGCCATTCGAAAAGGCGATTTGTGTCGATGATGTCCCCGGTTCCCGTGTCCTTGAGTTGTTGGATTATCCCTCGTTTTTCGAGTTGCTCGGTCTTCCTCTTCCAGAAGGCCGCGCTGGAATTCTCGAAAAGTTTGTTCAGGAGCGCTTCATTGCTGGGGTAGGAGCGGACCGCTTCAACATCAGCAATCTGGCAGCCATCCTTTTCGCCAAGAAGCTTTCTGATTTCGATACTTTGGCGCGAAAGGCCGTGCGCGTGATCATTTACAAAGGGACCAGCCGTGTGGAAACGCAGCGTGAGCAGCCCGAATCAAAGGGCTACGCCAACGGATTCGAGGGACTCATCCGCTACATCAACGAGCAACTCCCGGCAAGCGAGGTTCTTGGGCAGGCGTTCCGTCGAGAGGTCCGCATGTATCCGGAGATCGCCATCCGCGAGCTGGTTGCCAACGCGCTGATCCACCAGGACTTCGGCATGACCGGCGATGGCCCCAAGATCGAGATTTTTGATGACCGTGTGGAGATCACCAATCCCGGACGTCCGTTGATCGACACCCTCCGCTTTGTCGATGAGCCGCCGCAATCGCGCAATGAACATCTCGCTGGCCTGATGCGGCGCATGAACATCTGTGAGGAGCGCGGCTCAGGGATTGACAAGACCCTGTTTCAACTCGAATTGCACCAACTCCCGGCTCCGGACTTCCGGGTCACTGACCTTCACACGGTGGCGGTTCTGTTCGCTGCCATGCCCCTGAACCGCATGGAGAAACCCGACCGGGTCCGGGCATGCTACCTCCACGCTTGCCTGAAACGCGTCTCAAATGACGTGATGACAAACGAGTCTCTCCGCAAGCGGCTCGACATGCCTGAGAAGGACTACCCAAAGGCCTCCCGGATCATCCGCGAAACCATCGAGTCCGGCTTGGTGAAACCTTCCGACCCGGATTCCAAAAGCCGCAAACACGCCAAATACCTCCCATTCTGGGCCTGATTCTTATGTGCCGCTTATGTGCGTTCCGAGTTCTGAAACAGCCGACGCAGTGAATCCGCAGCGGCACATCAACCCGCCATAAACCCGCCATAAACCCGCCAAAAGCTCCTTAAACCCGCCATCAGGCTCGCAATTGACCCATGATTGACCCAATTGAATCATTTCTAACCCAGCCAGCCGGATTGCGTCGGGATCTCAGAAATGGGACATTTACGGGACAAATGGGACATTCCCTCCGTCTTGCGTGTTCGCATTGCCTCATCATTGCCCCGATTGCCTCAGCGTCACGCGCCGTTCCACAACGCTGCCACCGCGCGTGGCTGCCGCGTCCCGCGGCAGGCCGTGATGGCGGCGTCTCGCCGCCAGTGCAATCGGATCAAAAGCCGAGATTGAATGCCTCTCACAAATCTTCCGGCAAAGGGGCCACAAAGGTGCCAAACGGGCCATCCACCTCTCAGGGCCAACGGCCCGCCCTATACCAGCCCATTTCAGCGTTTCAGCTTTTCAGCGTTTCAGCATTTCCCCCATGACCCCCGCCCGCCACCACGCCGAATGGCTCTCGCTGGTCGAATCCTCCGGCCCGTTCCTTTCCATGCCCGTGCTCTTGCGCGTGTTCCCGCAGGGCCTCGACCTGCGCGACCCCACCCGCGCCGCAGCCTTGCGCGAGGCCTACGAAGACTGGCTCGAGCGCGGCGGACCGCTGCTCCACGTCCACACCGCATGGATCCGCCATGTCCTGGAAAACCTCCTCGAATGGCCCGCCGACTACATCGCTGAAGGCCAAGCGATCCCGGCGGGGATGGAGGCCACCCAGCCCCACTTCAGCGAGACCCTCCGCCCAGACCTCGTCCTGCGCCGGCCGCAAGGCGGGGCAGGGGACACCACCCCGCAGCTTCTCGTCGTCATCTATCCGCCCGCTCAGAATTTGGAAAAGCCCGTGGTCGGCAAGGTCTGGAAAGCCTCCCCGGCCACTCGCATGACCGAGTTGCTCCATGCCTCCGGTGTCCCCCTCGGACTCGTCACCAATGGCGAGCACTGGATGCTTGTTTACGCCCCCCGCCAGGAGACCACCGGCTTCGCGTCGTGGTATGCGGACCTCTGGATGCAGGAACCCACCACGCTGCGGGCCTTCCACAGCCTGCTCTGCCTCCGCCGCTTCTTCGGCGTCGCCGCCGGGGAAACCATACAAGCCCTCTTCGCGGAAAGCGCCAAGAACCAGCAGGAGGTCACTGACCAGCTCGGCCGCCAGGTCCGCCGCGCCGTGGAAATGCTCGTCCAGGCTTTTGATCAGATCGACGTGGACTCCGGCCGCAGCATCCTCTCCGGTGTCCCGGAAAAGGAGATATATGATGCCGCCCTCACCGTGATGATGCGGCTCGTGTTCCTGTTCTCCGCGGAGGAACGCGGCCTGCTCTTGCTAGGCGACCCGCTCTTCGACCAGCACTATGCCCTCTCCACCCTGCGGGAAATTCTACGCGAACGCGCCGACCAGCAGGGCGAGGAAGTCCTCGAACGCCGCCACGACGCCTGGTCGCGCCTGCTCGCCACCTTCCGCGCCGTCCATGGCGGTGTGCAGCACGAGGCCATGCGGCTGCCGGCCTACGGCGGCACGCTCTTTGATCCCGACCGCTACCCCTTCCTCGAAGGTCGGGCAACCGGCACCCGCTGGCGCGAAACCCCGGCCCACCCGTTGTCGGTGAACAACCGCGTAGTCCTCCACCTGCTGGAAGCCCTCCAACTCCTCCGCGTCAGAGTCCCCGGTGGAGGCCCCGCTGAGACCCGGCGCATCTCATTCCGCGCCCTCGACGTCGAACAAATCGGCCACGTTTACGAAGGCCTCCTCGATCACACCGCCCGCCGCGCCACCGAAGTCACCCTCGGACTCGACGGCAAGAACGAACCGGAAATCCCGCTCTCCCATCTGGAGAAACTTGCCGGCATCGACCCCGCCGCCACCGCCGAAATTCTATCCGACGAACGCAAGGTGGCGGACGATGGCTCCTCCATCGTCGAGTTTCCCACCCACCCGGTGAACTACGGCCAAGCCCCCGCCGCCCTCATCGACTTTCTAACAGACGCCACCGGCCGCAGCGCCAAAGCTCTCGAATCCGCCCTCGGTTACGGCCAACCCACCACCCGCGGCAAAGCCAAAGCCAATGCCCCCAGCCGCCCCGCCGCCTCTTCATCCACGATCCACGATCTACAATCCACGATCTCCGATCATTCTCTTCTGCTAGCCTGCGGCCAGGACCCGCGCCTCGCCCGCAGAGTCCGTCCCTTCGCCGGCCTGCAACCCTGTCTCTAACTCATTCCGATGATTCCCTCCCCTCGGGTCCACCTGGGCCTCCCACAGGCATCACGGATGCTCCCATTTTACCGCCCGGCCCCCTGTCCGCGAGCTTTCCTTTGGAGGGGTTGCTGATGGCGCAG
>JAPLUI010000399.1 GCA_026397725.1 Verrucomicrobiota bacterium
CTTGGGGATGGCCGCCTTGCGGACGGCGAGCTTGAATTGGCGCTGCATGGATGCCTCATGGAGGTGGTGGCGGGCGATTCTTCCGGTGCGGGGATGGGGGCAGAGGGTGGGCTCCAGCGAGCGGGCCTGGTCGGCCAGTCCCTGCCAATCGAAGGCGGCGACCCAGGGGAGGCCGGGAATCTCGTGCGCCAGAATATGCACGACATGTCCGACGCGTCCGACATGTCCGACATGTCCGACATGTCCGACATGTCCGACGTGTCCGACGTGTCCGACGCGTCCGACGCGTCCGACGCGTCCGACATGTCCGACGTGTCCGACGTGTCCGACGCGTCAACTGCCTGGCGGAACTGCCAGTCGGCGAGGTGGGTGGAGTGGCCGAGGGCGTCGAGGTAGGTGGTGGTGGTGTCGGCGGTTGGAAGGAGATTGCTGAGTGCTGAGTGTTGATTTTTGAGGTTTGAATGGAAGATGAAGAATTCGCCTGGAAGATGAAGAATTCGCCCTTCAGTCACTTCTGAAATCAAAATTCAGCAATCATCACTCATCAATCCATTTGGCGGGTTGATCCAAGCCTCGGCCCGGCGGACGTAGTAGTCGCGGGCGGCGGGGCGGATGGCGTGGGTTGCATGGCGGTGGAGGAAATTCAGCCGGGCCGGAGTCGCGGCGGAACCATCGGGCGGGGATGCGCTGGCTTGAACATGGCGACAAGATAGTAGTTCATAAGAACATGGCATCGGAAAATTTGAGAAATCTTTCCGGCGAACCACCTCTCCCGGAGCGATCACCTGAGCCGGACCGACCAGAGGCCGGCCTAATTAAGCACTAACATCGAGCGACTGACTTCAAACCGACCGACCTTGACATCCGGCACGCGCACATTTGCTGTGGGGCGCAGTCATGAAAACCATCACCTTGAAAATTGACGACGAAACCTACCGCAAGGCCCGCATTCGTGCCGCGAATGCGGGCAAGGACTGGTACCATCATTCGAGCCGTCTCGGTCCGGTCTTGTTCCGGCCTCGACAGAAGAAGTCTTTCCAAGATCCTAAGGAGCCGCAAATTGATAAACATTTCGTTAGAAGTCTGATCATTCAGAAATCAGGTAAAATGATGAAGGGTAAAATCATGGAAGAAAAGATCAGAACTCCGGAAAACGGAAGCCCGATTCCTGTTCTTCATCATTTTACCCCTCATCATTTTACCAAATACATTCCATGCGAACATGCGAATCTTGTAAGGAATATTTCTTTACGGGTCCTAAGGTTTCGGCTTTGGTCCATTTACTTCTGACGCCGTGCCGCCCGTGCCGCCCGTGCCGCCCGTGCCGCCCGTGCCGCCCGTGCCGCCCGTGCCACCCGTGCCGCCCGTGCCACCCGTGCCACCCGTGCCACCCGTGCCGCCGGCTTGCCCCAGCTCTCTGATCTGCCGAATCATTTCCTTATCGGTCTCAACGGCCTCATTCTGAAGCTCACTTTTCACTTTGTCCTTCGCCTCCTCCCAAAGCGCTTTTTCGGCCCCCCTTTTAGTCTTAATCTTCCGAACTTCCCTGCGAACTTCTTTGGGCACCACCTTCTTCAATGCATCAACGGATTTCTTAAGTGTCTTTGCCCCCTTCACGGCAATCGACTTTGTTCCCGCTGAGTAGATCGCACTGCCAATTTCTGCTGTCGTATCGCCAAGCACATATGCGGTTGATTCCGCATCAACTTGTGAGTTGATGTCAAGCGCCTCTCGCACAACGTCCGTAACTCCCAATGTTAGATTATCGGCCACGCCAGCAAAGAAGTTAGCACTCCAATCAAGCCAGTCCAGCCCCAAAACATCAACATTTGCATTGCAGTTGCTGCCACAGAACAAATACGGATGCAGTAACATATAAGCCAGGTTCTGGCTGCTGCCGTTCCATCCACCGGACGTCGCAATACGAAAGGCACGATCCTGGATCAAGGATAGCCTGCCCAGCGGATCCCTCGACAACCATCTTCCCGTGACTGGATTCGAGTAGCGGTAGCCGTAATAGTAATTGCCGGTTTCCAGGTCAAAGTGGTGGCCTGTTTGGCAGCAGGAGCTGACGAAGGTGCCGGTCACATTCGGACGGCCGTAGGCTTCATACGAGACGTTTGCCAACACCGTGCCCGCGGGGCCGGTGGTGGCGACGACCGACAGCATACCGTCCTGGTGGTGATAGGTCCGCTGGCCGCCCTGGAGCAGTTCGAGGACTTCGTTTTGCTCCCGACCGAAGACGAATTGCTGTTGGACGGTATCGCCCGCATCTCGGGTTTCGATTAGTTCCCAGACATCGTAGTAGCAGTCGGTGGTGCCGTCGAGCGCGGGATCGCCGGGCAAGCCGCCGTGGGTGACGATTTTCCTGGTGCGGCGGTAGCCGGCATCGTAACTATAGCGGGCGATGGCGAGGCCGTCCGATTTGCGGTTGACCGCTTGCAAGCGGTCCAGCGCATCCCAGTGGTAGAGCAGGCGGCCGTCGTCAGCGGTGTTGCCATTGGAGTCATGGGTAAAGTTGATAGGCACGCCGTCATCACGACTGGCGATCTCATTGAAGGAGGTATGTTTGCGTTTTTCCGTGACGGCCGGCGTGCCGAACTCGGTCGTCCGGACCTGGTTCCAATTGCCGGTGCCGTCGAGATTCCATGCGCTGTGCAGCGGCTCCAGCGCGCCGGGATCGGGGCGGGCGAAGGCCGTCAAGCGGCGGGCGGAGTCGTAGCCGTAGCTTTCGTTGTTGGCGGGATCGTGCAGCTTGGTTTCGTTGAGTTTGATGTTGGTCCGGTCATAGGTGTGTTCGAAGCCCGCGACGAGCGAGTTGTCGGTGCGGAGGTGGCGCAGGCGCACGGTGCGGCGGCCGCCGTCGTAGCCGGTGTCGGCGGTGCCGGAGTTGTCGAGCCAGGTCATGCGGGTGCCGTTTTGCGGATAGTCGCGTTGCAAGACCCGTGAGGTGCCGATATAGTCATAGCTGGCGATGGGCAAGGGCATGCCGGAGTCGCCAATCGTCCGCAGCCGGTCGAGTCCGTCACGAGTCATGGCGAGGGCGCGCCCGTCCGGATAGACGAGGCCGGAACGCTGATTGCCCGCAGTCCATGAACTGGTGAGCACCTTGGCGCGGAGGGCCCCGATCTTTTGGGATTCTTCAAGCGTGCGGCCGAGGCTGTCATAAGCGGTGGTGACCAAGGAATCGTCGTCCGCGTCGCCCGGTTCGTTGTTGTCGGTCGAACGGCGCTCGCGGTCGGCACCGTCGTATTGGAAGGTCTGGAGGGTGGTGCCGAGCACGTCGGCGGCGCGGTTGATTGAGAGGGATATGCTCCGGTCGGCCGCATCGTAAGTATAGGTTAGAACGGAGCCGTTCTCGTCGGTGAGCCGAGTGATGTTGCCGTCGCGGTCGAGTTCGTAGCCGATGGTGGTGGCCGGATCGCATTGGTAGCGGAGAGGATCGACCGGCGAGGTACACTGGCCTTTGGTTTCGGCGATCACCCGGTCCAGATTGTCGAGGGTCCAGGTGGTCCGGAAGCCGTTGTCGTCGGTCAGGGTGTTCATGACGGAATTGCCATCATAGGCGTAGTCGGTGCGGGCGATGCCGTCGCCGCCGCCTTGGGCGGGATCGGGCGACGGCGAGAAGGTGCCATTGCCGGTGCCGGAGGCCGTTAGCACCTTTTCTTCCCGTAGCAAGCGGTTGAGACCGTCGTATTTCCAACCCGTGACGTTGCCCGGTTGGTTGATCGCATTGACGGTGAGCGTGCCGCCGGAAAACGCCCGGCGGGTGACGCTGCCGCCGGCCGGTCCCTGGGCATCCGTTGCCAGCAAGCGATTGCCGAGCGAGTCGTATTGGAAGTAGCGGGTTTGGCCGAGGTTGTCGGTTTGTTGCTGCAAGCGGTCGAGACTGTCGAAGAACGAAGTGGTGAGGAATTGTTCGGCGGGAACTCCGCCGACTTGGGCGACGTCGGTTTCGCGGTGTTCGATCCGGTTGCCGTTGGAGTCATAAGCGCAATCAACGGCATTGTTCTCGGGATCGACCGCACGGATCCTGCGACCGGCACCGTCATGAGAAACCTGATAGGTTGCCAAGTCATCCTTCACCAAGGACACGATCCTGCCCGCCCGGTCAAGGATAAATCTGCTAGAGACCCTGCCGTCGCCCGGCGTGAGGCCGCCGTCGGTCAGGGACGGCGTGCGGACCGTGGACATGCCGGTTGGGATGAACAACGACTGGTCGGTCTGCACGAGGCGGTTCAGTTCGTCGTAACTGAAGCCGGTGTTGGCGAGGTCGATGTTGCCGCTGCCCGAATTGTTAGTGGGACTGGTGCCGCCGCTGGTGCCGCGGATGGTCCGGGTGAGGCGGTTGCCGGCCGGGTCGTAGGTCATGATCGTTTCACCGCCGAGCGCATTGATGGTGCGGATGCGCCGGTCATAGCCGTCGAACTGATAGGTGGTGGCGTCGCCGACGCCGGCGATCGCGCTGTTGTTGCCTGGCGAGGCGTCGGTGTCCTCGGCATCGACGGACTCGATGAGGTTGGCGTTGCGATCATAGTTGGAGGTGAGGACGGCGGGAGCTGTGCCCGCGCCGCCGGAGCGGTCGAAAGGTCCGGTGGGAGCGCCAAGGGTTTCGACGGTGTGTGTGGTCGCGCCGCGGGTTTCCTGGAACAGGCGGTCACGTTCGTCGTAGAGGTAACTCACCGCATTCCCTTGCGGGAAGATGACGAGACAGCGGTTGGCGTTGGCATCGTAACGGTAGGTGGTGGCAATCATCGCGCCCACGCTCACCTCACGGGTTTCGGCAAGGGTGTTGTCGAGGATGTCATGGGTGAAACTTGTATCCACAAACCCGCCGGTGTTAGAAGTGTCACCGCGATCCTCGACCTCCTGGTGGACGAGATTGTCGTTGTGGTCGAAGTATTGGTTCGCGAGGTAGCCGAAAGCGACGAGCGGGAGGGGTTCGGCACCGCTGACACCGGGAACCGCGGCGGCACGCAGCGTGCGGACCACCTGTCCGAGTTGGTTGACGGCAAAGTTGGTGCGGATGCCACGACCATCGGTGATCGACGAGGCCACTCCCCATGGCGTGCGGGTGAAGGCCCGGTGGATTCGGGCCGGAGGTGCGCCGTTGCCGCTGTTAGATCCAGCCAGATGTGAGTCGTCGGTAACGGAGCCCGCCAGATAGCCACCCGCGGCGGCATTCAGTGAGCGTCCGTCGGGCGGCGCCAGACTGGGGGTGCCGTCGCCATCGGGGTCGGTTTCCGCGAAGAAGGAGTTGGTATGGACGTTCATTTCGGGATCCACGGTGGCGATGAGTTGACCGAGCGAATTGTAGCGATAGAGCGTGGTGACTTGCTGGGTGCCACCGCCGGGGAGATGGACCAGAGGGGCCAATTCCTTGACGACGTTACCACCAATCCGTGCGCTGGTGTCGCCGTCCGCATTGAGATCGCCGAGTCCCAACTGGATGCCGTTGGCGGCGAGGCGTGCCTGGACCGCCGCCTCGCTGGCATGCAATTCGGCAGCCAGCATGGCGAGCACGGCGGCCGAGTTCCCTTCCTGATAGTCGAAGAACCAGCGGGTGGTGTTGCCGCGCTCGTCGGTGCGGGTGGCGACTTGATTGTAAACCGGTTCGTAGGTGTTGGTGACGACAAGTTGGGTCTGACTCGCGCCGCGCGGGCCGGGCAGGCGGGTGGTGACAAGGCAGTTACCCCGCTGCAACCGGTCGGGATTGCCACGGTCATAGGCGTGGCGGGTCTCGTTTTGCTCCGGCAACCGGAGGCGCGTGAGGTTCTTGTCGATGTCGTAGGTGAAACTGGTGACAAACTCGGCGGGTTCGCCATTTCTCAGTCCGCGCGTTTGTTGCCGCCGTTCCCCCATCGTATCCCATGCGCTATAGGTGTTCTTCTCCACATTGCCCCGGCGGTCGGTGATGGTGGTTTGCAACCATGGGTCCGCCGGGGTCCGTGCGGTAGTTCCCACGCGCTGGTATTGGTAGGATGCCGCGCCGCCGGCCGGCACACCGGAGGCATTGGTGCCGCCGACGCGATAGGAAAGCACGCGGTCGAAGGACTCGACGTTTGCGGGATCGGTCCCGTAGGTGATCCGTTCGCGGGCACGAGCTTCCGAAGGATTGACGGCCGGCGTGTCGCCGACTTCGTTGGGATACCAGAGGTGGGTGAGGTTGTGGAGCAGGCGGTTCTTTTGCTCGTCGGTTAGACCGGATGGCAGATCCGCCAGAGTCAGGTATTGGTAGCGGAAGGTCTTGCCCGCCGGGAAATCATTGCCGGTGGGAGTGCCGCTCACCGCCGGGCCCGAGGCGCGGACGAGGTTGCTTTCGGAATCGTAATCGAACACGAGCCTGCGACCGCTGAAGTCCTCGACCACCGCCAGACGGCCACGCTTGGCCGGATCGGCGCTGGCTTCGGTGAGCGCCTTGCCGCCGGAGGATTGGACGGTGGCGGCAAAATAGCGGTAGCGGATCTCGCGGCCCATCGTATCGACGGCACCGACCAGCACATGCTTTTCGTCGCCGCTGGCACCGATGCCGTCGGGATCGATCTTTTCATATAGGAACGACAGGAAGTTGCCATTGCGGTCTTCCATGCGGACCAGGCGGCCGGGAAAGTCGGGGTCGTTGAGTTTCTGATAGGTCCTGGTTGTTCCGTTCCAACTTCTGATTTCATGGTTGCCGGACGGGTTGAGGCTGAGGGTTTCATAGAACTCCACCGGGCACTCCCAACTTCCCGGAGTGCCGGTATAGATGAAGATATCCCTGCGGGCATGGCGTGCCCTCATCACGCAGATGTTGTTGCCTTCCGCGAAAATATAGTCGTCGAGGTAGGAGGCGCACCAATCGACACCGAAGTCATGTGGCGCTTTGGCGCGATAATCGGCGGCTTGACTGCGATGGATGCGCTCGAACATCCAGTCGATGCCCCGGCCAGTGATCGTCAGATCGATGTGGCCGACACGCGCTTCTCCGGAATGGGGTTGCACCGCCCTGCCGGCGGTGTCGCTGGCGGCCCGCTCCGCCGGATCGTTACCGGGGATGGCCGGAGATACTCCCGGGCAAGTTTTGGCTCCACCGCCGAGGTTGCTGGAGGTACGCACTTGCAGGACGATCTGTCCCTGTCCGGCCCCTCCGGACACTGCCGTGAACGAGGCCCGGCCGTCACTGCCAGTGAGGAGGGTCGTGGCATTGAGCGGGTTGAGCGTCGCACTCAGCGGCGACTCGCTCTGGAGGCCGCTGCCTAACATCGAAAGCCGGGTGATGTAAGGCTCCAATTTGACATCGGGAGTGGCCGGGGTGGTGGTGAGATCGTAGCCGACCGGGCGGTCGTTGAAGAGCGGGGTGGCGGCGGACGCACCCGCGCCGGGGGAGAGGCGCAGCAGGAGCACCGAAACCGGTTGGCTGGCGACTTCGCTGCCGTTTTCGGACGCGACGAGTTTGAGGTCGCCGTGGAAGGCGCTGGGGTGATCGACATCGCCGCGTGCCTGGATGGTGGCGATGTTGTCGGCACCGCCGCTGGTGGTGACGGTGGCAGTGGTGTTAGAGCCGGCCGGGCCGAAGAAGACCTGGCCGCGGCGGCCGGGGCTGGCATCGGCCTGGGTGAGGGCGAAGGTTTTCGCGTCGGTGCCGGCGGCACGCACGGTGACGGTGATGCCGTCGGGGATGCCGACGATGGGGCGGCCGACGGAATCGACGGGCATCTCGATGGTGGCGATGCCGCTGGGCGGATCCGGGGTGCCGGTTTCCACGCTGACGGTGATGGTGAAGCGGACGAGGTTCGGGTTGTGGAAACGGGCGGGGCGGGGCAGGGTCTGCTCGTTCGGGTCGAGCGCGGGGCCGGGGATCTGGCCGGTTAGATCGAAGTAGGGCTTGCCGGCAGGCGTGGTGCCGTCGCCGTTGAGCAGGGTGACGGTGGGGTCGCTGATGCTTTCGATGATGAGATAGAGCGGGCCGTTGATGGCGGTGGCGGAGGTGTTCTTGACCCAGAGGTTGACGGTGGATTCGTGGGCGCGGCGGTCGTGGAAGATGCCGGAGGCGAGCACGTCGGTGCTGGCGTCGATGTTGTCGGCGCGGGCGGGGTCGTAGGACTGGCGGGCGAAGGGCAGCGAGGACTGGAGGCGGAAGAACGCCTGCCTGGCCTCATCGACCGAGTGCTTGAGGCGGATGCGCACGGTTTCGTGAAGGCCGTCGGCATCGGGCGTGACGAGCGCCGGTTCGCAAAGCTCGTCGGCCAGCGGCAGCCACTGGCCGTCGAGACGGCCGGTTTCTATCTGATAGACCGTTTCGTCGGGCGGGCGGGCGCGGCGGTATTCGAGCAGCGGATAGGTTTTGCCATCGGCACCTTGTGCCAACCCGACCTGCAGGGCCTGTGGGCTGGTGGGGGTGAGGCCCGCGTCTTCGGCCGCCTTGGGCACCAGGGCGGCGAGGAGGAGCAGGATGATGATCGAGACGAGCGCGGGAAAGGCGATCCGGATCACGAAACGTCCGGGCTTGGGGGCCGGTGGCACGGGCTTGGGAGTGGTTTTCATGGGTTTTTTCGTTGGAGGTGAAAGGCGAAGAGCAGGGCGGCAAGCCCCAGCAGGAGTGCGGTGCGAGGTTCGGGGATCGGGTAATCCTTGATCTCGAGCATGCTGCCGAGCCAGACCTTGCTGAGCTGACCGTCGTCCTCGTTGGCGATGTCGATGAAAAGCTGGAGCGGGACGCCCTCCAGGGTGTGGATATCGGCATTGAGGAGGTAGTCGTGGACCAAGGGGAAGGTTTCGGGCGGGCCGATGGTGACCGGGCCCGGCGCGGTGCCGAAGGGGTCGGTGGTAGGACCGACGGCATCGACGAGCAGCAGCGTCATGGTGCCGGTGCCATCAAAGAGCGAGACCGTGAAGGAATCGTGGAAGGGACTGGTGCCGGTGCCGCTGGGGTCCGCAGTGCCGCTCATGAGCAGGAAGTGGAGCAGCAGGTTGTTTTCGTCGGCGGCGGGGGTGAACTGGAAGGCGAGGGTGGAGATGAAGGGGCCGGCGGCGAAGGTGCCGGTGGAGAACTCATAGAGCGGCGCGCCACCCATGGTGACGTCGGTGATCAAGGGAGCAACGGGATTGCCCAGGGTGTCGATCGCCGAGCGGGAGAACTCCGTCAGCACGGTGGCCCCCGGCGCTTGCGCGAGGGTGAGAATCAGGGCGATGGAAGGTAAGGCGAGGCTTGGCATGCGTTTCATGATGGTGGCTGGATGGTGGTGAGTTATTATTAGGCGTTAGGCGTTAGGCGTTAGGTGTGGGCTCGGGAGTTCCGGAGCGGAGGCGGGAGTGAGTGGGGCTGAGGTATTGGTTGCTCCGGTGGCTGGTTGATGCGGGAGGGTGAACGGGCGGTGAACCCGAACGCATGAAACAATCTAGGCCTGCCGCCGGGTTTCGCGCAATTGCGAATCCTTTGGATTTTCCCTTTCACGATCCTTTGGATTTCGGCTCGGGGACGCCGGGCGGGGTCTCACCGGACGTGTGGTTTTGCAGGGCGGCATCACGCCAGGCGGACGGCGAGATGCCGACACAGGTTTTGAAAACGTTGTCGAAGTGGCTCAGGCTGGAATAACCGGTGGCGGCGGCCACTTCGCAGACGCGCCAGACCGGGTCGCGGAGGAGTTCCTTGGCCTTCGTCAGGCGGAGGTCGCCCAGGTAGCAGTGGAAGTTGACGCCCGTGGTGGTCGAGAAGAGGCGGGAAAGATAGGACGCGTTCATCCGCAGGGCGGCGGCGACATCGGCGAGGCCCAGCGGGCGACGCACGACATTGCGGTCGTGCGCGTTGTCGGCGTGCGCCGGAGTGGCGGGCAGCGGGTGCGGTGGCACGCACGGGAGGCGTACCTGCCGGAGCGCTTGATGCAGCACGCAGCGGGCGAGTTCGGCCGTCAGTGCCGCTTGCGCCTCGTGCAGGACTTGTCGCAGCAGGTGGACGGCCTGATCGAAGCGCGGCGACGGGGCGTCGGCCCGCAACGCGAGGGTGACCGGGCGCACCGAGTCGACGAGCACCCCGGCCCAGAAGCAGGTGCAACCACAAGTGCCTTGCAAGTGGCGGCCTTGGTCGGGTGCCGTGTCCAAGGGTCGCCACAAGTCGCGCTGGCAGAGGGCACAGTCAACGGGAAGGTTGCGGCCGGTGCGGAACTTGGCCCGTGCCGCAGGGCACAACACCGGGAGCCGATCGGAATCTTGGAATTCGAGCGGATCGTGCCAGAGCACATGCAGGCAGTGACCGGTAAGTTGCCGAAAGCGCTTGAGCAGCGGACGGTCCAGGTGGCCGATGAGGAAACTGCGGACTTCGGCCAGCACCAGATACCCCCCCGCCGCCGACCCGCTGGGCGGAACTTGCGCCGCCTGGGGTGAGTACTCCATGGCCGCCGCTGCGGGCGTGGTGCTGGTGCTTGGTATTTTCAAGGGGTCTCCAACGGTTAGCATGCGGCTCCGGCGTGGCTGCGGACCATCCTCAGCCAGCGCCGCGCCGCTTGGCTCTGGGCAATCCCGGGGTGGTGCCCATGGCCAAGCCACCAGTCTAGCCAACTCTCAGATTCTGGCAAGCAGATTTTTGCGCCAATTTTCGGACCCGCGGCGGATCTTGGCACTGGAGGATTTGGCGGCGGGCAGGTATGGGGGGGCGAAAACCCAAACGCCTTTCGCCAAGCGTGGCACTGTCCGCGACAGTGTCACCACCCGTTTTGCCAGCAACCCATCAGGGCTTGGTGATGTGGAGGCGGCCTAGCAATTTGCCGGCCACCGCGTTGGACTGCGGGATGCTGATGGTCATGTCATCCGGCGGCGTTCTTCCGCCTGGGCCTGGCGCGGGCTTGCCAGGAAGCCGGCCGGGTGATATGCTTTGCGGCATGACGCGCAGCGAACCAATGAAGCAGCAGCAACGGACGGGTGGCGGCCACTTGGCATGGCTGCTGCTGGTCTTGACCACCGCCGGCCACGCCCAGGATCTCGAGCCGCGCCGGTGGAGCCATTTGCCGCTCGGCACTGACTTTGCCGGGCTCGGCTATGCGTACAGCGAGGGCGACATCGCCTTCGACCCGGTGCTGCGCATCGAGGACGGCACGGTCGAGATGCATTCCATGGGGGCCAAGTACATCCACAGCTTCAGTTTGTTGGACAAGTCGGCGCGTTTCGACTTGCTGCAGACCTTTCAAAGCGGGAGTTGGAGCGGCGTGCTCAATGGCGTGCCGACTGCCGTCGAGCGCAGCGGCTGGGCCGACACCACCTTGCGTTTCGCCGTGAACCTGTATGGCGCGCCGCCGCTGAGTGGCAAGGAATTTGCCGAGTACCGGGCGGCCCATGCGGATTGCGAGACGATCGTGGGTGCCGGGCTGGCGGTGGTGTTGCCCACCGGCGAGTATTTCGACGACAAGCTGATCAACCTGGGCGGCAACCGCTGCGTCGCGCGGCCCCAGTTGGGCATCGTCCACAGCCGCGGCAAATGGACGATGGAATTGACCGGGGCCGCGTCGTTCTATGATGCCAACGACGACTTCTGGAACGGCAACCGACTCGAACAGGACCCGCTGGGCTCGCTGGAAAGCCACCTGATCTACACCGTCCGCCCCGGATGGTGGCTGGGCGGCAGCGCCGGCTATGACTTCGGTGGCCGCTCGAGCATCAACGGCGCGGAGAAAAACGACCGCCGGAACCAGCTCTCATGGGCTCTCACCGTGGGTGCCGCCATCACGCCCCAAGTCGGGCTCAAGCTTTCGTACCTGGGCACCCGCACCCAGGAGAAGGTTGGCACCAACCTCGACACCATCGCGGTCGCGATCTCGGTGTTGTGGTGATGGCACAGAGGCATCCCCATCCGCTTGCCATCACAGGCTGGCAGCCTGATTTCCTATCAGCAAGCGCTAACCGAACGGTATCAGGCGTCGCGGCAGGCGTCGATTATGTGGCGGGGGGCTGCAAGCGGGTGCCCGGCATCACAGGAGACAAGCTTCCCACGCGCGTCACGGCGCCCTGGCAGCGCCATGCCGACGAGGCATGGCCGGGCGCGGCGGTGCAGGCATTTGCCGGGTCAGACCAAGCGCACGGCATGTTTCTTGGAGAGCTTGAGCACGTCGCCGGACTTGAGGGTCACCGTGGCGGTGGGGTCGGTGAGTTTCTCGCCGTTGAGTTGGACCGAGCCGGTGGTGATGAATTGTTTGCGCAACTCGCTGTTGGATTTCTGCATGCCGAAGGCGGAGCTGAAGGCATGGGCACTGAGGCCGAGCACGCTGAGGTCCGCGGGCAGGTTGGCCAGGAGGATTTCCGGTAGCTCGGCAGCCGCCAAATCCTTCTTGGAAAACCGCGTGTTCCAGTCGGCACGGGCAGCCGTGGCCGCCGCCGCGCCGTGATAGCGGCCGGTGAGCTTCTCAGCGAGGGCTTTCTTGGCATCCATCGGGTGCCCGGCCGGGTCGCGGGTCTCACCTAACAACAACAGGTGGTACCGGTCCATCAGCTCGTCGGAAACACTCATGAGCTTGCCAAACATGGCTTGCGGCGGGTCGTTGACACCGACGTAGTTGTCATAGGATTTCGACATCTTGCGGACGCCGTCGAGACCTTCCAACAAGGGCAGGACCATCACGACCTGTTGGGGCTGGCCCTCCTCCTTCTGGAGGTCGCGGCCGACGAGGATGTTGAAGAGTTGATCGGTGCCGCCGATTTCCACATCGGCGCGGATTTCCACGGAATCCCAGCCTTGCATGAGCGGGTATTGGAGTTCGTGGAGGCGGATTTCCTGGCAGGCCTCGAGGCGGTTGCGGAAGTCCTCGCGCTGGAGCATCTGCTGGAGGGTGACGCGGGCGTTGAGCCGGAGGATTGCCTCGTAGGTCATCTGGCGGAACCAATCGCCGTTGTACACAATCTCGGTGTGTGCTCGGTCGAGGATCTTGAAGGCCTGGTCGGTATAGGTGGCGGCGTTGGCCAGCACTTCGTCGCGGGTGAGCGGCGGGCGGGTGACCGAGCGGCCCGAGGGATCGCCCACGGTGGCGGTGAAGTCGCCGATGAGCAGCACCGCCTGATGCCCGAGAAGCTGGAACTGCCGGAGTTTCTCCAGTGCCACGGTGTGGCCGAGGTGGAGGTCCGGGGCGGTGGGGTCCACGCCGAGTTTGATCCGCAGTGGACGGCCGAGTCGGAGTTTCTCCAACAGCTCGTTTTCGGAAAGCACCTTGGCGGTGCCGGCGGTGAGGTGGGTGAGTTGGTGTTCTGGGGACATGGGGGTGGGTGCTTCGCACCAGTGATGGGTGATCAGGTATCGGGGATCTGGGACGCGCGGGGGGGCATGGCGGCAAGCGGCGGTGAGGTGCGACCCAGGTCAGGCGGGCGGGTCGGCAGCATGCCTTGGCTGACACGCCTCTGCCAAGCGTGAAACTGGCGCAGGGCCGACAAGCGACCAAATAGTCAGGCAAGCAATGGGTGAATTCTGCTTCAGGTCCGCAGTTTTTGATTGATTGTTCGCTGGTCCCCTGATTTTATCGGCGCAACCCCATCTGCAACCGCCATGAATGATGATGCCCGCCCCAAACCGTTGTTTTTCGTTGTCCTCGCCTGTGTCGTCCTTGGCCTGGTCGCCTATGGCTTTCGCGCGGTGCTGTTCCCCAAGGACCCATCGGCGAAACCAGGGTCGATTTCCAAGGAGGAATTGACCGGTGCCAAAGGCGTCGAGGCCGCGGATTCGAACGTGCCGACCACGGTCAAGGAATACGTCTTCAAGCCGAGCGAGAAGCTGCCGCCGATCAAGCAAACCAGCGGCTATGACCCGATGAACGCCCGCACGGTGAAGTTCGCGCTCAACGTCTGGGCCGGTTGGGCGCCGATCATTTTGCAGAACGAGGGTGCCAGCGCCGGGAAAGTCTGGACCACTCCCGGCGGCGAACCCTTCAAGGTGGAACTGGTGTTGATCGACAACCCGGTCACCATGCGCGACGCCTACGCTTCCGGCAAGGTCCACATCGGCTGGGCGACGCTGGACATGCTGCCGCTGTTCATGGATCAACTCAAGAAGGACCCGCGCATCATGCCGCGGGTGTTCCAACAGGTGGACTTTTCCAACGGCGGTGACGGCATCGTGATCCGCCGCAATGCCGCCCGCGACCCTAACAACCCGACGATCGCCGATTTGAAGGGCAAGACGGTCGTGCTCGCCCAGAATTCGCCGTCCGAGTACTTCCTGCTCAACGCGCTGGTCAACGGCGGCGTGCAGCCCGGCGAGGTGACTTTCAAATACACCGAGGACGCGTTCCAGGCCGCCTTCGCCTTCAACAGCGAAAAAAGCTTCGCCGCCTGCGTGTCATGGGCGCCGGACATCTACAACCTCAGCAAGATCAAGGGCAACCACCTGCTGGTAAGCACCGCCACCGCCAACAAGTTGATCGCCGACGTCTGGTTCGCCCGCGGCGACTTCGCCCGCGACCACCGCGACATCTGCGAGGGCTTGGTGCGCGGCATCTTCGAGGGCATGGAGAAAATGAAAGCCGAGGACGGCAAGAAGAAGGCCGCCGCCCACATGGCCAAGCTCTATAGCATTCCGGAGGCCGATACGCTGGGCATGCTCGGTGACGCGCACTCGACGAACTATGCGGAAAACCGCGAGTTCTTCATGAACCAGAACAACCCCGCCAACTTCGAGCGCACCTGGAACACGGCCTATCTGCTCTATCGGAAAATGAACCGCATCACCCAGGCAGTGCCCTTTGATCAGGTGATGGATTTCTCCATCATCCAGAAACTGGAAGGCGAGGAACCCTATAAGTCCAGCCGCAACGAATATCAGATCAACTTCGCGGCCAAGACGGTGCAGACGATCAAGGCCGAAGGCACGGAAATCCTGACCAAGGTGGTCACGCTGCATTTCTTTCCGAATTCGTGTGACCTGCGCAAGACCATCATCGTCCGGGAAAACGGCAAGGACCTCGAGAAACCCTACGAACCGGGCGTGGACGCCGTGCTCGAGGAAGTCGGCAAGCTCGCCGGCCAATACGGCGCCGCCAACATCGTGGTGGAAGGCCACGCCGACTCGTCCATGAGGGGGCAGGTGAGCCCGCAGAAGGTCAAGGATCTCTCCGCCGACCGCGCCGCCGCAGTGAAGACCGAATTGCTCAGGAAATTCCCGCAGTTCAACCCCAACCAGTTTTCCACCGAGGGCATCGGCTGGGAACGGCCCTTTGACCCGAACGATCCTAACAACCACGCGCTCAACCGGCGGGTGGAGATCACGGTGATCGCGCTGGAGAATCCCGAGTGAGCACGGGGATGACGCCGCTTCGGACCAAGCAAACCACTGCAACACTGATGGCCACTGAGATCACTGAAACCATGCTCAAATCAGTGACCTCAGTGGTTCTCAGTTCATCAGTGGTTGCCAAATCCTACACATGGGAATGAACTTCAAGACTTGGTGGAAACGGTTGCAAACCATTCGTGACGCACCGGGCTACGGCGAAGGCCTGGGGTTCGGCGCGGCTTGCATCGGCTGCGTGCTCTGCGTGTGGTGGCTGCTCACCGTCGGCGAGGGCGACGCCCGGCTGCTGGATGCCTACACGCTGCCCAGTCCGCGGGAGACCTTCGCCTCGCTGCCGACACTGTGGCAGCGCGAGTTGTCCCGCAGCATCGTGATTTCCCTGGTCCGCGTGTTAGGTGGTTTCCTGCTGGCGGCGGCCATCGGCGTGCCGCTGGGAGTGGTGGCCGGCAGTTACCTGCGGGTGAACGCGTTTTTCAAACCCTTGGTGATCTTCGGGCGGAGCATCCCCATTGCGGCCCTGATTCCGCTGACGATGGTGTGGTTCGGCCTCGGCGAGTTCAACAAGGTGATGTTCATCTTTCTGGCCACCATTGCCTTTGTGATCTTCGACACCGTGAACACGGTGCATGCCGTGCCCGACCGCTTCATCGATACCGCCTACACGCTCGGAGCCCGTGGCTCGCGGGAAAAAGGCGCGCGCATCGCCACCCTCGCCGGGGTGATTTACGGGCTGCTGATCATGCTCGGCTGGCATTTGATGCGTGACGACACCGCCAGAACGCTGGCCACCGAGTTGTCCTGCGCCAAGGCCTGGGGTCGCTTCGCGGCCGGGTTTGTGGTGGGCTTCGGCCTGTGGTTCCCGATCGCCGGCCACCAGGTGCTGCGCAAGGTCATCCTGCCGCTGGCCCTGCCAGACATCGTCAACAGCCTGCGCCTGATCTTCGGCCTGGCCTTCGGCTACATCATGCTGGCCGAGGTGATCAATGCCAAGACCGGCATCGGCGCCCTCATCATCAACAGCCAGCGCCGTGGCTATCAGGAACACATCTTTCTCTGCCTGTTCATCATCACCCTGCTGGCCTGGGGCATCGACCGCGCCATCATGCTGCTGCAACGGCAGCTTTTCCCACATCTCAAACATGGCGAAAATTGAACTGACAGCATCCGAGCAGCCGTGCGAGTTGAAGGTTGCCGTGGCACCGGCCGGCGGCCAGCCGCTGGTGGTGGATTTCCGGCGCGTCACCAAGACCTTCGACGCGGGCACGCCGCGCGAGTTCACGGCGATCCGGGAGGTCACGTTCGCGGTGGAGAACATTCCTAACATCGGCGAGTTCATCGGTGTGCTCGGGCCGAGCGGCTGCGGGAAGAGCACGATGCTGCGCCTCATCGCCGGCCTGGCCCCGCAGTTTCCCGCGACCTCGGGCACGGTGCTGGTCCATGGCGAACCGGTGGTGGAACCCGGCCCGGACCGGGGCTTCGTGTTCCAGGATTACGCGAACTTCCCCCACCGCACCGTGCTCGACAACGTGGCCTTCGGCCTCGAATGCCAGCAGGTGCCGGAAAATGACCGCCGCGAGCGGGCCCGCGAGTGGCTCGCCAAGGTCGGGCTCGACCCGAAAAAGGATGCTAACAAATACCCGCACCAACTCAGCGGCGGCATGCACCAGCGGGTGGCCATCGCCCGCACCCTCATCATGCACCCGCGCATCATCCTGATGGACGAGCCCTTCGGCGCGCTGGATCCGACAACCCGCCAGCGCATGCAGGATCTGCTCGTGGCGCTGTGGCGCGAGCTTGAGGCAACGGTGTTTTTCATCACGCACGACGTGCCGGAAGCGGTGTATCTGGGTGACCGCGTGTTTATTTTCAGCCCCTCGCCGGGCACCATCGTCCATCAACTCGCGGTCGCGCCGCCGGACCGCCCGGCCCGGGAAATGCAGGCGGAGCCGGCGTTTCTCGCATCCGTCCGCCAGGTGCGCTCGCTGTTGGAGCAGTTGGAAGACGCCAAACCTAACACATCATCGTGAGCACCGCCTCCGGAGCCCCCGACGGCTTGGCCGCGGCACTCAAACGGGCCTTCACCTGGCGCTGGCACCTGCTGGGCGCGGGTGCCTGCCTAAGCGTCGCCGTCTTGAGTGGGGTGCCCTTGCTCGTGCTGCCGTTTCTGGCCGCTGCGGAAGTCGCTTACCTCGGGTTTCTCGGACTCAATCCGCGGTTTCAGAACGTGCTCAAAGGCCAAGCCAAAGTGCCGCCGCCGCTGCCAGCCGACCCGCGGCAACGCTTCCGGCAGTTGATGGACTTCCTCAGTCCGGTGGATGCAAAGCGCTTCGAGGCCCTGCGGCAGCGTTGCATGGAACTCGTCAACCTCCGTCGCAGCATGGCCATCAAGGAGGGCACGCCGGGCGTCGATGACTTCCGCGGCGAATCGTTAGACCGGATGCTCTGGCTGTTCCTCAAACTCTTGCACCAACGGTCCGGCTTGGAAAAATTCCTCGCGGCCACCCACCGCGAACAAATCGAATCCGAACTGCACGCCGCCGAGGCACAACTCACCACCGCCCATGAGCGCGACCAGACCGCCGGCCTGCCCGAAAGCCGCCTCGCCACCTCCATCCGCGACCGCGTCACCACCATCCGCGAACGCTTGGATAATCACCGGCAGGCGACCGAGGGCATGGAACTCGTCACTGCGGAAATCGACAAGACCGAGCAGCAAATCACCCACCTGTGTGAGGTCGGCATGACCATGAGCGACTCCGCCGGCCTGAGCGTGCAGATCGATTCCATCTCCGCCTCCCTCCAATCCTCTGAAAAAATCTTCTCGCAGGCGTCGTATGCACAGCTCTACGACGACGAGCCCGCGCCCCCGCTGCTCTCCGCCGCCGCTCCCGTGCCCGCCCCACGCTCCGCCATCACCCAATAATTATCACCCTCGGACCTCTGCACACCCGCCATCTCATTCCCATCTCACGCCGCTGGCGACAAGTGGGCGTGCCCGGCGGGCACGCCCTACCGACCTCCGACCTCTAACATCCAACCACCAACCACCAAGCACGCCATGTTCCGCCGTCTATCCAACATTTTCCGGGGTTTCCTCGGACTCTTCATTTCGGGTCTCGAAAAACGCAACCCGGAAGCCCTGCTCGCACTCGAGCAGGAGAACCTCCGCAGCCAGATCGCCCAGTTCAACCAAGGTCTCACCACCCATGCCGGTCTGTGTGAAAAGCTCATCTCCCAGGTGAAGCGCCAGGAAGCCGAGGAACAGGACCTCAAGGCCAAGGCCGCCGCCAACCTCCGTGCCGGCAACCAGCGCCTCGCCGGCGAGATCGCCCTCGAACTCCAACGCATCCGCAAGGACCTCGCCGACAACCGCTCCCAACTCAGCGACGCGGAGAAAACCTACAAGGATCTCGTCATGTCCCGCGACACCGCCATCAAGGTGGCACGCGACAAGATCGAGTCGCTCCGCAAGGGCCTCGACAGCATGAAGATGAACAAGGCCCTCGCCGAAATGAACGAAATGGCCAGCGGCATGCTCACCCAGATCGGCGGCTCCGGCGACACCCTCGACCGCCTCCATCAGATGGTCGAGGAGGAAAACACCAAGGCCGCCGGCCGCGCCCGCGTCGCCCGCGACAGCCTCGACACCACCCGCTTCAAGGAAAAGGCCAGCGAACGCGAGGCACTCGAAGACATCGCCCTCGCCGATCTCGCCGCCGAACTCGGCATGGCCGTCCCCGCTGCCGCCACCCCGACCCCGGCCCCCACCGAGATCAAGAAAGAGATGACCCCGCAGCAGTGAACCGGCTGGAAGCCCGTCCGCCAAGACCGGCAGGACGGGCCTGTCCTCCTGCTGCAATGACCGGATTGGGCGCCCTGCCGGTTACCACGCGGATTCTGCTGGAACCGCCATTGTCATTCGGAATTGTCTTGGCGGGGTGGCCACTTCAGGCGTAAAATTTGCCCGCCCATGCCGACCGACGCGATCCTCTCCACGGCCCGCCAATTTCTTGGTGTGGATCCGACCGTATCCATCACCTTGGAGCCCATCAAACGTGGCGCTTCGGGGCGGACCGTCTTGCGGGTGAAGACCAAGGGCCACGAGCCCTTCATCGGCATCCATTGGACGGATGAGCGCGAGGATAACGAGCAATATATTCCGGTGGGGCATTTCCTCAAGAAATGCCGCCTGCGGGTGCCTGGCATCCTTCATGAAAATCCGAAGCGTCATGTGGTGCTGGTGGAGGACCTCGGCGATGTCGATTTGCTGTCGCTCAGGAGCCGGTCTTTTGACGAGCGCATGCCGCTTTACCGTTCGGCGCTGGAGCAGGTGGATCGCTTGTTCTATGCCAAGCCGGACAAGGATTTTGTTTTGATGCCACCGTTCGAGGCCGCGCTCTATCGGTGGGAGCAAGGGTATTTTTTCGAGTTCCTGGTGGAAGACCATCTGGGGCTCAATGCGGAAGCGCTGCGCAAGAACCCGGCATTCGGCGAGCTGGCGGAGCGCCTCGGCAAGGTCTCGCGCCATCTGGTTCACCGCGATTTCCAATCGCAAAACCTGCTGGTGAAGGACGGCCAGGTGTGGCTCATCGATTTCCAGGGGCTGCGCCGCGGACGGCAGGAATACGACATCGCCTCGTTGGTTTTCGATCCCTATCTCGATCACACGCCTGCGGAACGCGCGATGTTGTTAGGCTTGTGGGAGGAGATTTCCGATGAGCAACCCGAGCCCCGCCTGTTTCACGAGTGCGCCGCCCAGCGCCTGATGCAGGCCCTCGGCGCCTACTCTAACATTGTCCACAACCGGGGGGACGAGTGGTATCGACCGCACATTGCCACCGCCGCCCGCTTGCTCCAGGAAGTGACCGCCGGGACTCCCCTCGAAGCGCCGCTGGCACCGGTGTTTGCGGCAATGCACTGATCTTTTATCGTGGCTGGTTTTTTCCATCATCGCTTGTGGGTCATGCTGGCGGCGGCCAGTGCCGGCTTGGCCTGCTGGCACCTGGCGGCGGTGACGGGGCTTGAGCGTTCGGCCTTCGTCGGGGTGATGCGCGGGTATGCCAATCCGCCGTTTTTCGTGTCGGGGATGGGGACGCATGAGGCCCCGTGGACCTTGCGCACGCTGACGGTGAAGCCCTGGATCGATTCCCGCCAGGCCCCCGTCGTGGTGTCCATCGGCGATGATCCGGGCGGGGTTTTCCAATCCTCACCGCCGTCGCCGGTCGACCTGGCCGTGGTCCTCAGGAATCTGCAGCGGCTCGGGGCGAAGCAGGCGGCGATCGCCGCCGTGCTGGCATGGGAAAATCCGGACCCGGTCGCCCTCAAGGGCCTGGACATCGTGCTGAATGATTTCCAGATGGTCATCCATGCGGTGCCGCTGGCACGCGGGACCGTCCGGCAGGCACTGCCGCCCGCTTTGCGCCGCGCCTCGCTGCCGTCCGGAGCCATCCATGGGGAGCTGGCGGCTCTGCCGATCGTCAACCGCGTGGCGGTGCCCGATGTGATTTTCGGGACGGGTGAGGGGGCCTTGGCCGGCTTCACCGCGCTGGATGATACCGCGGATGGCGAGGGCTCGCTGGCGCTGCTGGCCCGCTGGGAGGAAGAGGATCGGGTGGTCCTGGCATTTCCGCTGCTGGCGGTGCTGGCCCGCTATGACCTGCCGGTTGGGGGCGTCCAGGTGCAACTCGGGGAATTCCTGCAACTCGGCCCGTCCGGCCCGGTGGTGCCCATTGATGAGGACGGGCGATTGGCGCTGCCTCCGAAACCGGTTTCCGCCCGGGCGGACGTGTCGGCGGAGGCCTTGATCGATGGTGAACCGGACATTTTTCCGGCCTCGCCCGGACTGCTCGTGTTGCGCGACGATCAAAGCACGGCGTCACATGCCACGCGGCGGTTTTCGGCAACGCTGGCGTCCGCGATTGCCTCCATCGGCTCGGATGCCGGGCTGGGTCCCGCCAGCACCTACCGCCGGCTGTCCGCTGCCTGGGAGGTGGCATTGTTGCTATCGACGGTGGTGGTTCTAACCCTGGTCTCGGGCCGGGCCCGGTTCCGGCAGTGGCTTGGCAGCGGCATTCTGGCGGCGCTTTGGGTGGCCTCGCAATGGCTTGCGCTTGGCATGGCGCAGGTGTGGCTGCCGGGCCTCCCGCTGCTGGTGGCGATCCTCGCAGGCACGCTGGTCGCGCATATGTTAGGCGAAGCACCGCCGGCAACCCGGCCGCCGGCGGAGATCCTGGTGTCGGGGCCACCCCAGGCTCAGGCGCGGCAGTCCGTCCCCGCCATCGGCAGGACTTTCCGCTCCGTCATGATTTGGAAGGAACCAGCCAGGGGCCTGAGGGTCGCGGAAACCGCGCCCGCCGTGCTCGAAACCGCGCCGGTGGTGCCGACACTTGCGCCGGTGATGGAGGAGCTTGCCGCGACGGTGGCAAGTCCTGCCAAGACCCCGCGCAAAACCGCCGCCAGGAAAACCGCCGCCAAGAAAACCGCCGCGAGGAAAACCGCCGCCAGGAAAACCGTCGCCAGGAAGCGGGTGGCCAGGACCGCTGCCAGTCCCGAGAGCACGCCCCCACCCGCTCCTGACCTGCCGCCTGTCTAACTTCCAACTATCAACTCCACCCGCAGGCCCGGCAGCCAGCCAGCCAGCATCCCGCGCCCTCATGGACCCCATCGCCAAAGCCCAAGCCCTCATCGAGGCACTCCCCTATCTTCAGGCCTTCCGCGGCAAGACCTTTCTCATTAAGATGGGCGGCGCGGCGATGGAAGATCCCGTGCTGGTCGGCAAGGTCATGCGCGACATCGTCTTTCTCGAAGTGGCGGGCATCAATCCCATCGTCGTTCACGGCGGTGGCAAAGCCATCTCGGCCGCCATGGCGGCGGCCGGCCTGGAGGCCAGGTTCGTCGGCGGGTTCCGCGTCACCACCGCTGCGGCGATTGAGATTGTCGCCCGTGTTCTGTCTGAAGAAATCAACCCCGAACTGGTGCAAATGATCCGCGGGTTCGGGGGCAAGGCGGTGGGCATTCCCGGCAACGAGGTCTTTCTGGGCGAGAAAATCACCGGCACCGATGCGCAGGGCCAGCGCGTCGATCTGGGGCGCGTGGGCGAGGTGGTCGGCTGTCATCTGGCGCACCTCGAGGCGGCGCTGGCCGCCGGCATCCTGCCCGTCATTTCCCCGCTGGCGACGGAACTGGCCACCGGGCGCCCGCTCAATATCAACGCGGATCTCGCCGCCGCCGCGCTCGCCATGGAATTGCGCGTGGCCAAGTTGGTCTATCTGTCAGATGTCCCCGGCCTGCTGGCCGATCCAGCCGATCCGGCATCGCTGGTCAAATCCGTGACCCGGGCCGGGGCGGCGGCCCTGATTGCCGATGGCACCATCTCCGGCGGCATGATCCCCAAGATCCGCAGCGCCGTGGACGCCCTCAACGCCGGCGTCAGCAAGGTTCACTTCGTCGATGGCCGCCTGCCCCATGCCCTGCTCTTGGAAATCTTCACCGATGGCGGCATCGGCACCGAGGTGGTAAGTTAGTGGATAGTGGATAGTGGATAGTGGATAGTGGATAGTGGATAGTGGATAGTGGATAGTGGATCGTGAGCCTGCTTCCGGCGTTAACCAGCAATCTCCAATGGTTTATCTGTCTCCATATCTCCGGGGTATAAGAATGGACACGGCTGTGACAATTCTTGGTCTTACTTGATCATTGAATGTTGGAAGTTGAATGTTGAATGTTGAATGTTGAAATCTTCGGCGTGAGGAATGGGGTAGCTGCGGCGCACCCGGCTGCGCCACACCGCTGTGGCTGAGTTCCGCCGCTCGCCGCAGCCGGACAATTGTCCGGTCCGTCACCAGGATTCGGCGTTCTCCGCCCACAGAGGCGTGACCACCCGCGAGACGGACCGTGCCTCATGGGAACCCCCGCAGCTCTAACGGTTTAGCCACAGCGCTGTGGCGCTGTGCTTCCCACCGCACTCCATCCCTGCACCGCACAGGCGCAAGCCAAAGCATGGAGCCCTGTGGCGCACGCGAGACCGGCAAAAGGGGAGCGCAACCAGCAGCCGCGAGGCGTCAACAGCCGGGGTGGCAGGCGTTGCGGCCCGCCTCCGGCCTGAGTGTTAGAGATTGAGGATCTTCGGCACGGCGGGCGAGCGCAGGCGGTGGGACTCGGGGACGCCGGAGCCTAGCAGGGGGCGGCAGTAGTTGTGGAAGTCGGCGGTCACGCCGTTGCCGGTGGCATTGATGAAGTTGTCGGGCATCTGGCGGGTTTTGCCAGCGACCCGTTCCAAGGGCACGAGGGCATAGTCCACGCCGTAGTCGAGCACGGGACGACGGATGACCACCGAGCCATCGACGTTGTCCCACATGGCGTATTGGACGGCCTTTTCACCGACCTCGCGGGCCTCGTGGGCATCGCGGTCGGAGCGGCAACCCATGAAGCAGCGTTGCAGGTAGCCGAACGTATCGGCCCGGACGCGCTTGAGCTTGAGTTCGCGCCGGATGGTATCCGTCAGCAGATCGCCGAGGGCACCGGTGCCGGAAAGTTGCACGTTGCCATGGTCGTCGCGCTCCGAGGTGAGCATCAGCTTGGTGATCATGGCCACGCCGCTGGCATCGGCGATGCCTTCCGAAACGGCGATGGTGCAGAGGCCATGCTCGGCGACGACCCGCTCCACGTCGGTTAGAAACCGGGTGATGTCGAAGGCACGCTCCGGCAGGTAGATCAGGTGGGGGCCGTCATCGAGGTGTTTTTGGGCGAGCGAGGAGGCGGCAGTGAGGAAGCCGGCATGGCGGCCCATGATGACGCCGATATAGACGCCACCGAGGGCGCGGTTGTCGAGATTGACGCCCATGAAGGCCTGAGCCACATAGCGGGCGGCGGACGGGAAGCCCGGGCAGTGGTCGTTTTCCGCCAGGTCGTTGTCGATGGTTTTGGGGATATGGATGGCGCGGAGTTCGTAGTTGGCGGCGTGGGCTTGCTCGTTGATGATGCGGACGGTGTCCGAGGAGTCGTTGCCGCCGATATAGAAGAAATAGCGGATGTCATGGGCTTGCATGACCTTGAACATGCGGGCGCAGTAGTCGTCATCGGGTTTGTCGCGGGTGGACAGCAGACCGGAGGACGGGGTGTCCGCCACCCGTTCAAGCTGGTGGGTGGTTTCGCGGGTGAGATCGACGAAATCTTCCCGGGCGATGCCGCGGACGCCGTGGACGGCGCCGTAAATCGAGGTGACCTGGCTGAATTTGCGAGCTTCGAGGGTCACGCCGACCAGGCTGTGGTTGATGACGGGGGTGGGGCCGCCGCCCTGTGCGACGAGAACTTTGCCTTTCAAGGGGTTCATGGGGCAGCGAGAATGAGCGATGGACGGCGGGACGCAAGCGCGGAAACTGCGGAAATCGGGTTGGGGACCGAATGCCAAGCCTCACGGACAAGGTGACCCTGCCGGCCCGCGCCGGCGGCGCTCGCCGGTCTAACGCTTTGGCGGGGATGGGACGGCGGGTGGGGTGAGGGTGGTGGGCGCTTCGAGTTGATAGAGCCGGATGAGTTCCAGGGTGGCACTGCGGACGAAGCCGTCGAGGTGCAGGAGGCGCGGCAGTTCGGCGGTTAGCGCGGGTTTGATCTCGGCGGGATCGCGCTTTGCCAGCGGCCGCCAGTGGCCGGTGAGTTGATCGACCGGCGGGGGCTCCACCCAGAGCGCCAGCAGGCGCAAGGTTTCCATTTGAATTTCAGGGGGGATGGTTGGCTCGCCTAACAATTTGATGAGGCGGGCGGCGTTCTCGGCGGTGCCCATGCGGAAGGCGTTGTGGATGAGTCGGCGCAGCATGAAAGGTTGCCAGGGGCGGGCGGCGAGGTCGTCGAGCAGCATGGCCAGTGAGATCCGGACCTCATCCAGCGAGAGATCGGTGACGGCACGGATGGCTTCGTCGGCGACTTTCGGATCGGGATCATGAATGAAGGTGGCGACTGCCGGGTCGTGCCTGCGGCGCAGAGCGACGGTGGCGGCGAGGCGGACGGCCGGGGACTCGTGACGTTCGAGGCCGGAGAGCATGAGTGAATTGCTTGCCATGTGCTGGAAGGCAAAGGCTCCGGCGTGGCGCAGGTAGGGGTCGCGGTTGTCGTTAGCCTTGAGAAAATCGCAGATGGCACTGTAGAAGCCCAGGGCCTTGAGTTTGCCGATGGCAATGGCGGCGAAGTATCTGACGCGCGGGGAGGTATCGAACAGCATGGCGGCCAGGGGTAGTCCTTCAGCGGTGATGAAGGTGGCCGGCCCGGGCACCTGGCGAGCACCCGTGACTTCGGGTGGCTTGACGAATTGGTTCGGGGCGTCGCCGAGGGCGCGGACAGCCTGGGCACGGACTTCGGCGTCCGGGTGCTTGAGCAGGCCAACGAGTTGCTGGGCGGCGGTGTGGCGGATCTTGAAGTCGGGGAGGTCGCCGAAGCCGGCAGGGTTGGCCACGGGCACCCCGGACCCGCGACGGGCGAGAATGCCGAGCCCCCAAATGCCGTGAAGGCGCTCCATGGCATCATCGGAGGCGCAGGCGGTGGCCAAGCGCTCGAGGGCGTCCGGCATGCGGGTGAGGGCGATTTGGGCGCGGAGGCGGATGCGGGAGTCGGGGTGCATGAGCAAGCGGGCCAGGTCGGCGGAGTCGCGGTGCGTGAAGCCCTCACGCATGAGCTTGGCGGTGTCGGCGGCCTCGGCGGCGTGCCAGGTGTTGGTGCCGGCGTCGAGGGCATAGACCGGGTGGAGGCCGCACTCGGTGATGAAGAGGCGGCCGTCCCAGGAGTATGCCACAGCGGTGGCGGCCAGGCCGCGGAGGATCTGGCGGGAGTCGCGCAGTTGCATGCCCGCGCCGGCGGGTGCCATGGCAAAGGAGTCGAGGCCGGAGTGAGCGGCGTCGCGGCCCAGCTCGCAGAACAGGAAGCGCCCGGCTTCGGCTTCGAGGAAGCCGGTGCCGGGATGGCTGGTTAGGCCGCGCGGGGTGGCGGCGAGGTGGGCGGCCGGGGGCAACAGATAGGCGGGTTGGAGGTCATGCTGGAGTTCCCACATGTGCTCGTCCAGCCAGCGGGTGGGTGGCAACGCCGGCAGACCCAACTGGCGATAATGCTCGTGCATCGCCTGGTGCTCCATTTGCCAGCCGGAGTCACCACCCTCGGTGAGATAGATGATGCGGGTGGCATCGCCCTGGCCAGCGGCGCCATCCATGGTGAAGGCATTGCCGAAGGCATCAAAGGCGATGCCTGCGGGATCGCGCAGGCCGCTGTGGAAAACTTCAAATCCCGATCCGTCCGCCTCGAAGCGGAAGGCGCAACCTTCGCCGGGATATTGATAGGTCTGGCCAGCCTTGGTGGTGAGGTTCAGACCGCTGTCGCCGATGGTGCCGTAGAGGCGTCCGTCCGGGCCGAGGGTGAAGCCGCGCAGGTCTTGGCCGGCCGGGGAAAGCCGCACGCCGAAGCCATCTTGCAGAACCTTGCGCGAGTCGGCCACTCCGTCGTCATCGGTATCTCGGAGCAGCCAGAGCTTGGGCAAGCAGCCGACATAAACGCCATCTTGATCCGCCAGGACCCCGGTGGCCGCAGCGTCGAGCGGGTCGGTGAAACCATCGGCAAACACCCTGAAGTCTTCAAACACGCCATCGCCATCCGCATCCGCGAGCCGGCTCACCCGCGCCGTGTGGTCCGGCAGATAGGCCGGCGGGAGCTGGCCCTGCCATTTTTCCCGGAGGGCGAGCCGTGCGGAGGGTTGCCGGGCGGCGAGGTCGTCGAGGTACCACGCGAGGTGCTTGGGGGCTGCCTCCACGTCATGGCTGCGGTGCCGGGATTCGGTGATGAGCATGCGGCCGGCGTCGTCGAAGGCGAGGGCGGTGGGGGCCCTGACGCCATGTTCCGGTGAGGTGGCGGCGAGCTTGAGGGTGGTGCCTGCGGGAATCTCGAGGGGGTCGTGGAACTCGGCCGCAACCGGTGCCGGGGCGGGTTGGGCCGCCGCCAGAGTCTTTCCTAACAAAAATGCGGCGAGTGACGGGAACAGCAATCGGATCATGGAGTTTCAGGTGTTTGAAGGTCGGCGCGGACGGGTGAAAGCTATGCGCGGCAGCGACAAAAGACACGCGAATTTTCCGCCGGGGTGTTCTTATGGTGCGGCCGCCGCTGGACAAGCCGGGACAATTCCGCCACAAGCTGCGGGCGTGATACGATTTTTCCGATCTGAGGCAGGTGCGGTGTTGCTGTGGGTGGCAGCGTCGTTGGTGCTTGCGGCGGGGCTCGCACCCTGGCTCTATCAGGGCGGGAAGGGCTTTGCGCAGCTGGCCCGGGAGCAGGACTTTGCGGGTCTTGCCGGGTGGCTTGGGTACGCTTGCCGGCGGGCTGATTTTGGGCGGTATTTCAATCGCGGTTTGTTGCTGGCAGCCCTGTTGTTGCTGCCGTTCCTGTTTCGCAGGCTGAGCAAGCTGCGGCAAGCGGGCGCTCACCTGCTGCCCCCCGGGGATGCGGTTTCCTGGCCAGCGGGCATGGTCCAGTACTTGATAGGATTGCTGTTGGCGGGCGGGGTGGTGTGGGGACTTGGCATGGTCTTGGACGGGCTCGGTGAGTTCACCTCCAAGCCCTTGCTGCCGGGCGCCAAGCGGGTGTTGATCGGGGTGCTGATTCCGGCGGTGATGGTTTCAGTGGTGGAGGAATGGCTGTTTCGCGGTCTGCTGCTCGGGCTCTGGTTGCGGGTTGCCCGGCCGCGTGCCGCATGCCTCGGCGTGTCGCTGGTGTTCGCCTTGCTGCACTTCCTTGCGCCACCGCCGGGAGTCGGCATGGCGGAGCCGTTTTCAGCGGTGGCGGGCTTTCGACAATTGGGAGGCATCCTGCTGCAGGTGGTCGAGCCGAGGTTTTTCGCGGCGAATTTCCTGACTCTGTTCGCGGTGGGAATGATTTTGGCATGGGTGCGTTTGCGAACCGGGCGGCTGTGGTGTTCGATGGGATTGCACTGCGGGTGGGTCATCGCGTTCAAAGCCTACAACCTCACCCATCTGAAAGCGTCTGATGGTCCGTTGAATTCCTGGTGGATCGGCGACGACCTGCGCTCCGGCCTGCTGCCGCTCGCCGCGCTGGTACTCACCGCCTGGCTCTCCCACCTGCTGCTCAAAACCACCGGCTACCAAGCGAAGGTCAGACCGGCATAAGCCCCCGCGCCGGCACCTTGGACGGTGCTGCCACCAAAGCTGGCCAGCTCGTATTTCTCGTCCAGGGCGTTTTCAAGCCGGGCATGCAGCGTGAGCCTGTCGCTCACTTGATAGGAACCGTAGAGCCGCGCGACAGTATAGCCCGCCAGTTGGGTGCCGCCCCATGAGCGCTCGGACAGGTGGGTGGCACCAATCCCGAGGAGGGCCTTGGCAGTCGGTTTCCAATCCAGCGAGGCGGTGACCGCGTTGCGCGGTTGGTCGCTGAGGCTTTCGGTGAGGTAGGTCCAGGCGAGCCGGTAGTTCAGCACGCTATCCAGCCAGGTGCCGCGCAGCCCGAGTTCGAGACCCTCGGTGGGAGAGTCGCCGGGGATATTGACGAAGGCGGACGATGAGTTGTAGTTGATCTGGTCGCTGATCTGGTTCCTGAACCAAGCGGTCTCCACGGTATGGTGGCTGCCGAGTTGTTGTTTGACGCCGAGATCCCAGCCGAGGCCGGATTCCGCGGTCAGTTCAGGGTTGCCGCCCCACTTGTCGAAGAGTTGCATGTAGGAGGGGGCCCGGAACGAGGTGCCGACGCTGCCGCGGAAGGTCGTGCCGGTGGCGGCGAGGGTGTAAATGGAACCGAAGCGCCAGGTGAGTTCGTCGCCCCAGGCATCGTAGTCTTCCCAGCGCAGGGAGGCGGTGGCGGTCAGATGCTCGAGGACGTCCCACTCGAGGGAACTGTGCGCGCCGTAGCGCTGGCCCGTTTGGTCGGGACTGTAGGTGCTTGCGTAGTTGTCCTGATGCGCGAACACGCCGGCCAGCAGCCGGAGATTCTCTGCGAGGGTGATTTCATGGTCGGTGGAGATGCTGCCGGCCCGCAGGTCGTAAAAGTAGCTGTTAGGGAAACCGGACCAGGTGTCGAGGTAGTTCTGGTCGTAGCACTCTTGATAGTAGCCGGCGTGGAAGCGGGCGGTCCAGCACCGGGAGATTTTGCCGACGGCGTAAAGGGTGGCCAGCGTGCTATCGACGCGGCTTTCGCTGTGGGTGCTATACGCTGTGGCAGGATCCTGGCCGAATGAATCGAGGCCCCGGAAGGTGAGGCCCAGCGTCCACTCGGGATTGATTTTCCCTTCCACGCGGAGGGCGGCGTTGCCTTGGTCGAAATGATTGTTAGGGGCGTCGTTGTCGGTTTCCTGATAGCCGCCGGCCAGGTAGTAGGAGAGGTCTCCGGACTGGCCTTGATACGTGCCATAGGCGGCGAGCGAAGCGAAGGACCCGGCTTCGACGGTGGTCGATCCGCGGGGGGTGCCGGAGCCATGCGGCGTTTCGAGCCACAGCACCCCACCGATGGATTCGCCGCCGTAGATGGCACCTTGCGGACCGCGCAGGACCTCGATGCTGCCGACGTCATAGGTGTGCGCCCCACCGAGAATCTGGCCGAGCGGATTGTTAGAGTCACTCAGGCGCATGCCGTCGATGACGATTTGGGCGTAGGGCGTGGTGGTTCCGCGGATGAACAGCGAGCCGACGGCCCCGGTTTGGCCGCTGGTGGAGGTGGCGATCACCCCGGGGGCTTCATTCAGGGCATCGCGCAGTTGCAGCAACCCGCGGGACTCCAAATCCGCCGGGTCCAGCACGGTCACTGCGGAAGTCACGGTGGAGGCGGCTTGCGGGATGCGCAGGGCCGAAACCACCAGCGGTGACAATTCATGCTCCACCTCGGCGGTGACGGCAAGCGGGAGCAGGAGGGCGGCAAGCGCCAGGGCACAACAACATTCGCCCCGGTGAGGCGGTTTCTCATGGTTCATTTGTTAGGATTCAATGGTCTGTAGATCGCAGACGGCTGAAACTGACTCTCAGGCTGGTGCTCTGGCTGTTCTTGCTGCGATGCAACAAGAAATCACAGTGGCGATACCGCTCCGGAATAGCCGCCATCCACACCGTGGTGGGCTTGGCGTCGGCACCGGATTCCCCATCGATTTCCTGCCCGTGCGACGGGCCTCCCGAGGAGTTCAACGGCTCTCCCGCTGACGACGATGAGCACACCGGGAAATCGTTCCCAGCACCAGCACCAAGCAATTGACGCGGAGCAATTGCGGCAAAATGGGGGATTGAGAAGGCAATCGTCACCGTCATCTGTGAGGGCAGGCAGGCGTCTTCGCCGGCGCGGTGCAGGTATGGACTGCGGTGGGAAGCGCCGCGCCACACCGCTGTGGCTAAGTCCCGACACTCGCTGCGGCCGATCAATCGTCCGGTTCGTCATCAAATAAGTATATGAATGGACGCGGCTGTGACAATTCTTTGTCTTATTTGATCATTGGAAGTTGGAAGTTGAATGTTGAATGTTGAAATCTTCGGCGTGAAGAATGGTGTAGCCGCAGCGCTCCCGGTTGAGCTAAAGCGGTGTGGCGGGCTGCGCCCTTCCCACCGCACTCCATACTTTGGGCTCGCGCCTGGGCGGCTCAGGGATGGACTGCGGTGGGAAGCGCCGCGCCACACCGCTGTGGCCATGGCCCGGCACGCTCAGGCCGACGCATGGTCCGGGCCCAACAGGTGTTCAAACCTTGCGCCAAGGATGGCGGTGCTCGGCAGGTGCTGATCGAGGGTCACGAGCTGGGCACGATTTGCCACCGTCGGCCGCGAGATGCTCAAGGACACCAAATCCGAACCCGGGCAAGGTGATCGCTCCACCGGCATCCCCGCTTGGCTCACCCGGGCGGATGTTTGCCATGCGCCTGCTCGGCAAAGATGTTCACCTTTGGGGTTGAGTTGTGTTTGCAGACGCCTATGATCCCGCCGTCCGCCCCAATGATCCACCCCATGCTTGTCCGCCTACTCGCGTTGCTGAGCGCCTTTGCTCCCGTTCTGCTCACCGCCCAGACGCCCGAATGCGTCATGGTCATGGAAGCCTATTCCGGCAAAATCCTCATTGCCACGAACTCCTCCGTCAAACGACCCGTCGCCAGCCTCACCAAAATGGCCACCGCCATCGTCGCCGTGGACTGGGCCACTGCCACGGCTTCAGACCTCAGCCAATTCGTCATCACTGCTCCCCAGACCGTCGCCTTGGTCGGCGGCCCCAATCCGATGTCCCTGCAACCCGGCGACTCGCTCACCCTGCGTGATGCCCTGTACTCCGCCCTCCTCGGCTCGGACAACCACGCCGCACTCACCATCGCCGACAACATCGGCCGCCAACTCCTCGCCAAGCGCGGCAAGAACGGTGACCCGGTGGCGGCATTCGTCGCCGAGATGAACAAGCTCACCAAGCTCATCGGCATGACCCAGACGAGATTTGTCAATCCCCACGGCCTTGAACGACCCGGGGCGCAGGGCTACTCCACCGCTGCCGACATGGCCCGGCTTTCCGTTTTCGCGATGCGGCGCAACGCCATCAATTTCATCGTCCGCCAAAAGGACCGCCAAATCAGCGTCACCGGTGCCACCGGAATGCGCGGCTATCGCATCCGCAACCTGCACGAACTGATCGGTGAAGAAGGCATCCTCGGCATCAAGACCGGTACCACGGCTGCCGCCGGTCCCTGCCTGGCCACCTGCATGGACCGCCAGCCGCTGGTCCGCACCAGGCCCGATGGCTCCAAGGGTGCCACCCCCCGGCGCCTGATCGTGGTCGTCCTCAACAGCCCCGACCGTTTCGGCCGCAGCCGCAAGTTGCTTCAGCAAGGCTGGGCGATCTACGACGACTGGCTCGCCGCCGGTGCTCCCGTCAAGGATCCCCAGCGCGAAATCCTCGACCTCCCCAAGGCAAATTGAAATGCCGAAATTGGCAAGTCACGAAACCCGAGTTTCTTAGCATCCCCGACCCAAGTCCAAGCCTTCCTGCCCTTACCCAATCTTCCTGCCAGGCAATCCTCGCTCCCCCTCTGCTTTCCCCATTTCCCCATTTCAGCTTTTCAGCATTTCAGCTTTTCCCTCCCCCCTCCTCCCATGCCCCTCGATCCTCTCCTTCACTTGTTGCGCCGCAAGGCTCGCGTCTCCCACCAGGAACTGGGCGAAGTGCTTGCCATGCCGACCCAGGCCATTGTCGAACGCATTGCCGTATGGGAAAAAGACGGCACCATTCTCGGCTATCATGCCGTGATCGATCCGGAAATCGCCGGGGACCCTGCGGTTTCCGCCTTCATCGAGGTGAAGGTCACCCCCGAGCGCGGCGGCGGCTTTGATCGCCTCGCCATGCGCATTGCCCGCTTCGAGCAAGTGGTGTCGTGCTACCTCGCCAGCGGCGGCTACGATCTGATGGTCGTCGTGGAAGGCGGCGATCTGCGCGAAGTCGCCCGCTTTGTGTCCGAGAAACTCAGCACCCTTGACGGAGTGCTTTCCACCGCCACCCACTTCCGGCTCAAGACCTATAAGGAAAACGGTTTCATCTTCGAGCACGGGATGGTGGACGAGCGCTTGGTCGTCGCGCCCTGAAGGTCGGTTCCGGCCACCCCGTCCCCCACGCGCGTCAAGTTGCAGGCAAGAGGGTCGGGAACTCACGGGTTGCTGGGAATCGTGCCAAGAAAGCCCATGAGACACTGATGGCCGTCACTGAGGTCAGGAGGAAATGGCCAGTATTTTTTCTGTGATGCCGAAAGGAAACCTCCATGATGAGCAACTTCCCTTGTTTTCCCGCCCCCAATCTTCCTGCCAAAACGATTCTGCCAAACGATTCTGTTGCCAGCTTGCGGAAAGCGGCTAAACTGTCCTTCCCGGCCGGGACCTGGCCGACTTTCAATATGAATCCTCCCCATGTGGCAATTGTTGGCGCGACGGGTGCCGTCGGCGAAGAAATGCGGCGGTGTCTCGAACAACGGGATTTTCCGGTCGGAAAACTCACGCTGCTCGCCTCCGCCCGCTCGGTTGGCAAACGCTTCCCATTCCGTGGCGAGGATCTCGCCGTGCAGGAACTCACGCACGAGTCCTTTGCCGGAGTGGACCTCGCCCTGTTCAGTGCCGGTGGTTCGATCTCGCTGGAATTCGGGCCTTCCGCAGCGGCGGCGGGCGCGGTGGTGATAGATAACTCCTCCGCCTTCCGCATGGATCCTGACGTGCCGCTGGTGGTTCCGGAAATCAACCCGCAGGCCGTCAAGAACCGGCCCCGCGGCATCATCGCCAATCCCAACTGCACCACCATCATCTCGCTCATGGCCTTGGCCCCGCTGCATGAGGCCTTCGGTCTCGAAGCGGTCATCGCCTCGAGCTATCAGGCGGTTTCCGGCTCGGGTGCGCAGGGCATCCTCGAGCTTGAGGAGCAAGTCAAGGCCATCACTGCCGGGCTGCCCTTCACGCCGAAAGTCTATCCGCGCCAGATTGCCTTCAACGTGATCCCGCAGGTCGATGCCTTCCTCGACAACGGCTACACCAAGGAGGAAATGAAGATGCTCCACGAAGGCCGCAAAATCCTCGGGCTGCCGACGCTCAAGGTCTCCTGCACCTGCGTTCGCGTGCCGGTCTATCGCTCGCACTCGGTCTCCATCACCGCACGCTTTGCCCGTCCGGTGGACGCCGATGCCGCCCGTGCCGCCTATGCCGGCAAGCCCGGCATCAAGGTCGTCGATGATCCGGCCACGCGCCTGTTCCCGGTGCCGCTCGACACCACCGGCCAGGACACTTGCCTCGTCGGGCGCATCCGCCGGAACATCGTGTTGGAAAACGCCCTCGACCTCTGGGTCGTCGGCGATCAAGTCCGCAAAGGCGCCGCCCTCAACGCCGTCCAAATCGCGGAGATCCTCTGAAGCGAGAGCGTGAATGGAAGATGGCAGATGGCAGATGGTAGATAGCAGATAGTAGATAGTAGATAGTAGATAGCAGATAGCAGATGGTAGATCATCCACTATCCGCTATCCACGATCCGCTATCCACGATCCACGATCCACGATCCACTATCCACTATCCACTATCCACTATCCCCTATCCACTATCCACTATCCACTTCCCCCATGCCCCTCAGGAGTTACCTTGCGGCCCGCGTCGCTGAAGTGGATGTGGCGCTCGACGCATGCCTGCCCAAGGCAAAGCTCCGCCCGGCGACGCTGCATGCGGCGATGCGCTACTGCGTCTTTGCCGGCGGCAAGCGCCTGCGGCCGGTGCTGTGCCTGGCGGCAGCGGAGGCATGCGGGGGCGAGTCGGCCAACGCGTTGGCCCCCGCCTGTGCGGTCGAGTTGCTGCACACCTATTCGTTGGTTCACGATGATTTGCCCTGCATGGATGACGACGACCTGCGCCGCGGCCGACCCACCTGTCACAAGGTGTATGGCGAGGGCATGGCCGTGCTCTGCGGCGATGCCCTGCTCACCCACGCTTTCGCCGTCCTCGCCCAAACCCCGGCCACCCGGCGCTACCGCACCCGCGAGTTCCTCCTCGATCTCGCGCAAGCCGGCGACAGCACCCACCTCATCGGCGGCCAGGTCATGGACCTCGAAGGCGAGGGGCAACCGTTGACCCGGCGCGATCTCGTCCGCATCCATGAGGCAAAAACCGCCGCCCTGCTCACCACGGCCCTGCGCCTCGGTGCCATGAGCGCCAACGCCACGCCAGCCAAACTCGAGGCCCTCACCGCCTTCGGCCACGCCCTCGGCCTCGCCTTCCAAGCCATCGATGACATCCTTGACGTCACCCAAAGCACCGCAGTTCTCGGGAAAACCGCCGGCAAAGACCAAAGCGCCGAAAAAGCCACCTACCCATCCATCCTCGGCCTGGAGGCCTCCCGCCGCGAAGCCGCACGTCTCACCCGTGCCGCCATGCATGCACTCGCCCCATTCGGTTCCAAAGCCGGCCAACTCCGGGAAATCGCCCAATACCTGCTCAAGCGCGAGTATTGAGAACATGCAGGGCACCGGAGACAAAATTCAAAGATCGCTTGCCGCTCGTTTTCCGAACTGTGAAAAAAATTCCAAATATGGTGTGGTTTTCTGTTGACGCTACCAGATGTTGATCTAGGATTTGCGCGTCAGCCCCCTGTTGCTTAGAATTCATCCCTTATGCGCTGCGTCCAATGCGGTTCTCTCAACGACAAGGTCCTCGATTCCCGGTCATCGAAGGATGGGACCTCCATTCGTCGGCGGCGCGAGTGTTTGAGCTGCAACTACCGCTACACGACCTACGAGCAAATCGAGCGGACCGAGTTGCGGGTGGTCAAGCGCAACGGCACCCGCGAGGCGCTGAATCGCGAGAAGATCATGAGCGGGCTGGTCAAAGCCTGCGAGAAACGCCCGGTCTCCATGGATCGGCTCGACCGGGCGGTGGAGGAGATTCTAACAGAGCTGCACAAGGATCACCTCACCGAGGTGCCTTCCGCGATCATCGGCACCAAGGTCATGGACAAGCTGCATCAGATCGATCCGGTGGCCTACGTCCGGTATGTTTCCGTCTATCGCCAGTTCGAGGACGTCAACGAGTTCATCCAGGAAATCCAATCCCTGTCGCGGCGTGCCGCCCGTGACCACCTTCAGCGCCGCCTTTTCAAAGACTGACCCGCCACCGCCACCGCCACCACCTGCTGCTGCGCCTGCCACTTCCCTGTTCCAACCCAGCAACCAACCCCCTCGCCCACATGATCGCCTTCATCAACAACCGCCCAGTTCTGCAAATCGGACCTTATCAAGTGATCGATTACGATACGGCGTGGCTCGATGACGCCCTGCGGCGGGCGGCAGTGGCTGCGGATCATGAGAATTTCCCCTTCATCGAGGAAATCCGTTGCGGGATCGTCCTGTATTTGGAAACCAAGTGCCCCTTGCGGCTGCTCCAGCTTGACGATCTTTTCGCACGCTTGCGAAAGATGCTGGTCAAGATCGGCTGCCAGCCGATTGCCGAGAAACTGGTGCCGCTGGCACCGCCGGTGACGGTGTCGCTGGTGCGGGCCGCCATGGATGCCGGCAATGGCTTCGAACTCGCCTTCTTCGAAACCTTGCGTAGCGCCCTGGCCGATCTGCGCAGTGCCGGAGCTGAGGAAATCCGCTTTGTCGGGCTGCGGCAATGTGTGTTGCTGCTGCGCGGCACTCAGCAATGGAACAAAGGTTGTGAATCCCTGTTGCAGGAAATCCAAGCGTCCATCGCCGCCTGGGACCACGATCAGGCCGCTGTGTCCCGCCCTCTCCGGCTGCTCCTCGACGCGTGATGAATGGATCGGGTCGCTGCTTGCGGGTTCCGCCGGCGCGGTGCTGCACCTTGCTTTCAACAGCCACACCGCTGTGGCTATGTCCCGGCACTCGCTGCGGCCGATCAATCGGCCGGTCCGTCATCAGTATATGAATGGACGCGGCTGTGACAATTCTTTGTCATACTTGATCATTGAATGTTGAAAGTTGAAAGTTGAATGTTGAAATCTTCGGCGTGCCTCATGGGAACCCCGCAACTCAGAGGCCAGCAGGAGGTTCACTCCGTCAGGACTTGGCAAGTCCGGTTCCTGGCTGTCAGCGGTGCGCGGCGAGGCGGAAGAACATCTGTGACTCGCGGTTCCGGGTGACGCGGGCCTCGACCAGGCGGTAGCCGCTGTGGGTTTCGAGGGTTTGATAGCGCACGCCGAAGGCCAGCCAGAAAGTCCAATCGCCGGACCACTCGCCCAGCCAGGTGACGCTGTGGCCGGTGGCGGTGGTTTCACGATAGGTGGCCACGAGGTCGCCACCCTCCAGCCGACAGCGCAGGCCGAGCCGGGCGTCGGCGAGGTTGGGGTCGCGGGACATCATGAACTCCAGCAGGTTGCCGCAGCCGTCGCCGTCGGGGTCGGCGTGGTCGCCCCAGACGGTGGCTTCCAAGGCCGGGTTGCCGTAGGCCGCAGGGAACTGCTGCTGCAACCATGTGCTGTACGCGTCCGGCGGCGGCGCGTCCCCGCCGGCCCGGAGCGGCAGAAAGGGGGCGGCGGCAGCCACGCAGGCGAAGAACGACAGCAGGCGCGGGAGGAGAGGGAATTGATAGAGCCAGTGAAGCGTCCGACGCGTCCGACCCGTCCGACTTGTCCGACCCGTCCGACTTGTCCGACCTGTCCGACCCGTCCGACCCGTCCGACGCCGGATTCCCGGGATTTGATGATGGTGCCTCATGGTGGCGGGAGCTTTCATTGGTTGTGCTGGAGTGGAAGATGATTTGCCGCAACGGAACGCAAGGAACACAAAAGAAGATTTTGAACCGCGGATGACGCGGATGGGTGAAGAAATGATGGAAGACGGCAAGACATAAGACGCAAGAGAAGATATAGGCAGGGAGATACCTGATAACTGATAACTGATGACTCCCCCCCTTTCACTCATTCA
>JAPLUI010000356.1 GCA_026397725.1 Verrucomicrobiota bacterium
ATGGACGTTCCTTCCGCACGACGACAGGAATGTCGTCGCTCCCTAACGGGCATCCTCGGAGCCAAGTTACTCGGGAGGGGCGTGCCCGCCGCGAGACGGACCGGGCCGCATGGGAACCCCGCAGCTCTAACGGTTTAGCCACAGCGGGGTGGCGGGCTGCGCCCTTCCCACCGCACTCCAGACCTTGGCTCGCGCAGGTGCGGTGAAGGTATGGAGTGCGGTGGGAAGCGCAGCGCCACACCGCTTTGGCTAAGTCCCGGCACCCCCCCGGAAGGTACCAAGTCATGTTCCGGGAGGCATTGCCAATGCCTGGTCAATGCAAGGTCCAGCCCGGGCAGTGTGCATTCGCGTGTTAGGGTTCAGGGGCATGCGGTCACGACCTATCAAGTCCGCGCCGCGGCTTGAGCACCCGCTCGTGTTCGACCACAAACTCATTGGTGAAGGAGCGTCCGTCCGGATGCCGTACGGTTAGGCGCAAGTCCAGCGCGGCCTCCAGATGACTGCGGCTGAAAACCACTTCTTTGCCCCGCCGGAACCCCAGGCCCCGGACCTGGTGCCAGACGCCGGAAACATTCCCGACCCATAACTCCACATGCTGCTCAAGGATCCGGTTCATGAGCGGCCACAGCACCTCCGGCAAATCATGCTCCAGCACCGTGAAGGCCGCCCGATACCGCCGCACCGATACCGGCGGCATCACCACTCGCGCGACACTCTGCTGATACAGCGCCACCAAGACCGCTTGCTGAAAGCGCTCAAAGGTCGTGTGAAGACTCGCCAGTTCCAGCAGTTGCCGGGTCGCCACCCGCCGCGACCGGGTCCGCCCGTAGGGCACTCGCTTCACCCGCTGCAGGGCCATCATGGAGACGGCATGCCTGTCTAGCAACTCAACCCCGTGGGCGGACATCACCGGCCGGGAATCCTCCAACTGCGGAACCACATGGGCCATCGTTTTCAACCCTTGACGCACCTTCTCATGGGACGTGTCGGCTTGCCGATACGCCCGCCGCAGCTTCTCGAAGTCCCGCCGCGTCCGCCAGGCCCGGACGCCCTCGGCAATCAGCAACCCAAGCCCGGCGGTCACCACCACCGCCAAGGCGAGCACCACGATCAGCTCGGGGACCGACACCGCCAGCACCCCGGCGGATGCCAGCTCGAACAGCCGGCCATGTCCGGGCGGAGCCGCCGCGCATGGGGGTGCGGCCCGGTCCGCAGCCGGGGCCAGTCCGGGCGTCCCGAGCCCGGCTAGAAGTTCGCATTCCGGGGTGGGGTTCATGGGCATGTCGGAGGCTGGGGATGAAGCGGCTGGCAGCCATGGCAGCTACCTCGCCCCCTCCCAGCGGCGAATCTCCGCAATGAGTTTTCTCTCGCGGCGGGCATCGGCGGGCAAGCCCTCATAGCGGGTTCCATAGTGATAGGTCAACAGCTCGTCGCTGAAAGAAACCCCGGCGGCGACGCGGGCAAGGTGCCGACGCAGGGTCATCCCCGCAGGCATCGGCAGCCCCCGCCGCGCGGCCGCACGCCGCCACGCGGCCAGATAGGTGGCGGGCACCCCTGCCGTCGCCCTGCTGTCCGGCACGCCTGCGCTCGCCCGGTGCCGACTCAGGCCCCGCCAGAGCAGCAGGCCCAGCGCGGGAATGCCGCAGCACGGCACCAGCCACCAGGCGGCGCGGGCTGCGGGCGGGTTGATTGTTAGATCGGGGGCTTGGGTGTCATCCGCAGCGGGACGGTCCGCGCCTGGGGGATTCTCCCCGGGTGACGCCACCCGTGACTGGTTGCCGCCGATCCCCGCCGGGGGCGTGGGGTCCAGCACCACCCAGCCATAGCCCTCGAGACAGACTTCCGCCCAGGCATGCGCATCGCGGGCGCGGAACACGAACAAATTACTACTTTCATAGTAGGTTCCGCCGGCCCAGCCGTAGGCGATCCGCGACGGCGCCCCCAGCGCACGCGCCAACAGGGCGCCGGCGGTGGCGAAGAATTCGCAATGCCCGCGTTGCTCGCCAAAGAGGAAATTTTCCAGCGGATCCAAATCGCGGGGATTGGTGGCTTCCAGCGAGTATTTCAGGGTGGTGCGCAGGTGGTTGCGGAGGTTGAGGAGGCGCTGGGGCAGGGGGAGGGTTACGGGGCCGGCGACCGGCGTGGCCAACTCGCGCAGTCTGGCGGCGAAGTTGCCCCGTTCCGGCAGTTCCAGCAGGCCGGCGGGTGCCTGCGGCCAGGCGCGGATGGCCACGCCTTCCGGCAGGTCTTCCAAGCGCAGCGGCTTGGATGACGCCACATAGTCGTAGCCTGCGGCCGTGGGCGATGGCGGCAGCAGGTACAAGCCGTCCGCCAACCGGGTCACTTGCGGAATCACCGCCGCCACCGCGCCCTGCAATGATGTTAGAACATTCTGTTCCGTGGGAAAGGAGCTGTGAAAGACCTCGTGGACAATCGCCCGGCCCGGCCGCCCCTCCAAGGGCACCAAGCCCGCCGCATCCGCTCGCAGCACTTTCGACGGCCCCGGCTCCACGCACCACGCCGCCCGCTCATACTTGCCGAGTGCAAAGGCCCGGACATAAACCTGGCCGAGCAGCAAATCCACCGCATCACCCGGATCCCGCAAGCGCAAAAACACCTCCGGCCGGTTGCCCGGCTTGAAATTCGTGCGCTTGGGAAGCGGCCGCCGGTTTTCCGCGTTCCATAACCAGTTGCCCCTGCGCACCGCGGCATGGCCGGCAGCCGCGGCTTGGCGGGCTGCGGCGGCTTGCGGGCGGAGTTGTTGTTCCATGCTCAGGGCCAGGGATTTCAAGGGTTCCGGCGCGGCACTCAGCAGCCAGAGAAAGCCGCTTCCCACCGCCAGCACCACGGCAGCAACCGCCAGATAATCCAAGCCGCCCGCCCGCCGCCTGCCACAGGCCACCGCGCCTTGAGTGCCCTGCTGCCACCGCCATGAGCCGACGGCCACCACCAACAAGGCCACCGCCAGACCCGCCCTCAGCCCCGGCGGCCACCCCTGCGGCAGGCCGCTCAGCAACCGATAGGCAGCCAGCGTCGCACTTGTTAGAATGACGGCTCGGAAAATCATTGCGGCCGCTGTGGACTTACCCGTGGTTTGGACGCGTGAAGCTCCGGGGTCAAGCTCGGCAGGCGCAGTTTGGGCAAGGCTGCCAGCCACCCCGCCAGCGGCATGTCCGAGAGCACAACCAACGTCTCGTCATCGGCGGTGCGCAGGGCCGCCGCCCGCAAGTCGTGCGCCTCGGTGCCCGCCGCCCGCGTGGCCCGGGCGAGCACTTCCTGGCAGCTCGCCAATTGTGCCCGGGTCGCTGCGGGATGGTCGATCCAGCCATCGAAGTCCGCCAACAAACGCACCGGGATGCCGAGCGCGTGCAAGTGCCGCAAGGCTCCGGCTGCCAGTGCCAAGGCCCGCTCGAACCGTTCCGGGCGGATCAAGCTCCCGCCCGTGCCAAACGAATGCAACATCACCACACAGCGGCGCGGATGGAAGCCCGGCGGCTCCGCCTCCCGCACCACCAAGCCCGCACCCCGCGCCCAGGACCGCACCGACCTGGGCCAGTCGATCCGTCGCGGCGAATCGCCTGGTTGCCATGGCCGCGGCCCGCGCGGTTCGGCGGCGGCCTCGCCAGCGGAGGCTCCGTCCACCGGCGAGGCCTCCATCAACACGCCCAGTGCCCGCAGCCCGCGGGGCACCAGCGGCCGCGGCAAGACCAACAGCGGATGCGCCACCACCAGCACCCGCCACATTTCAAACAGACCCAGCGGAAACCCCGATTTGAGATACACCGGATGATGGTCCCGGCAGGCACGCTCCGGCACGGCCACCCGCAGGTCCAGATCCGCCGCCGAACTCGCCGCCACCCATTTGGCACGCCCGCCGACCCGTGTCTTGGCGGGGAGTTCCAGTTCCATGCCAACCGCGAAGGCATCCCAGAACCGGCGCGGATTCCGCAGGGTCAGCATGGCCGGAAAGGCCACCCCGGCCGGCACTTTGTCCGGCCCATCGAAGCTCACCTCCAGGCCCATCAGGTTCAAGCGGCCCGCGCCCCATGCGAGTCCCAGCAAGCACCACGCCCCCACGCCCAGCGCCGCCAGGACGCCATCCACCCGCCACAACCCGGCCACCACCAAGGCCAGACCCGCCCCACCCAAGACCGCTCCACGGGTACTTGGCTGGCTTGATGTTCCGCGCTGAGGTTGTGGCATCACCGGCGCCATTCTGCATGCTTGCCCGGCGATGTCACGCCGCACTCGCAGGCCGACCGCAAAACGGGGGCATGACAACCCTGTCTGATTTGTCCTGTCTAATTTGTCTGACGCTTAGTGCGAGCGGTTGGTGCTCTACGACACGGGGCAGCAAGCGGCAGCCATGATCCTCTCCCGGCAGCAGATCCAGGTGCCGGGAACGGGGAAATGCCTCCTGAAATATTTCTTGAAATATTTCTTGCCATGGCGATGAGGAAAGCTATTTTGACCATCAGGCATTTTTCCCATGAATCCGGCTACCAACCACGAGCCCTGCTCCAAACCCACCGTGTGGCGGTTTCCACCTCTTTCGTTTTGGCACAACACCGCCCTTCAGAAACCCCGAAGCACCTCTTCAGTCTCCGCTTCCCAAGCACCAAACCACAGCCCAATGCACCAATGAAAACAAGTCATACCCTGAAAATGCTCGCGCTGAGCGCATTCGCCTTGGCCATCCCACTACAGACGCCATGTCAGGCCTGGCCCACTTGGAAGGAGGCGTGGGGTGTTTGTTGCACCATTGCGGGAGCCGGCACGGTTGAGGTCGGGGTCGGCGTGGCGCTCATTGGGGTCCAAGCCGCCATTTTCACGGGAATCGCGGTGGCCCCAGGCGGAGACGGCGGGACGCCGCCCGAGTTTATTGGACCAGGGCCGGTGCAACCCTCTGCCAGCGTGCTCGAGGCAATGCGGGCGCTGGTGCCTCCGGATGTGAAGCCCTCGGGCACGCCCGCACAGATGGTCTATATCGAGAAATGCAATGCGGTGCTGGCGATCGCTCGCAATCTCCATGGCGCAACGAACCCGACGGAGATCAACCTGTATCTACACCAGATGGCGGTGGCCCTCGAAGAAGCTGCCGTCGCGTATGACGCGGCGGGCCTGAGTCAGACGCTTTCCCAGCCGGACATTGAAGCCTTCAAACACGACTGCGCCGATGGTGTCGGCCCCGAGCGTGAGGACAACTACTTCAGCTCTTGCGGTCTAACCCAGATCCAGAAGCAGACCCTCACGTTGCACCTCTCGGCCGAGCCGTTGACCTTGAGCGGACCTGCCGTCTCGGTGAGCACGATGTTGCATTCAGCCGCACAATTGTTTGCGTTGTACGGTCCGGGTTGTGCCGGATCCATCTTTTATGGTGGACAATCGCATTGCCCCCTGGGTGCCGCTGCGCTCACGCCGGTGGCGGAGCACTTGCTGGTATCCGGCCTGGGGAGCAGCGGTCAGGACGGCGTCTCCGTCGCCTTGATTCCATCCCAAGCCTTCACGACCTCGACCGGCGCGGATCCGGCGGCCCCGGTGGGTTCGTATATGACCTCTAACTTTTATGCCCCTGGTGCCGATGGCTCCAGCGTCCCGGCCGGGGTGGTGGGGATGCGACGGGTGGCCAAGGGGTTCACCGCAATCGTGGATTTTTCCACGCTCGGCTCGCCGACCTACACGGCGAAGGTTTTCAACCACGGCACGCCGGTGGCGTCTGCCAGTGGCCTAACAGGGGAAGCCGTGGGATTCACGTTTGCCTCCCCTGGCAGATGGGACTGCACCTGCAACTGGAACTGGCCATTCTCATGGACTTGGACCTACACGCCGTCCTCCGGGTCAGCCGCTGTCGCATTCACCATTGCGGGTACGGGGGGGGGCGTGCCGGTTTTTGGCGACGAAATCAGGTTCACGGCGGACGTGGTGTCAGCCCCTCAAGCTCAGCCAACCCGGGTGGACATCTTGGGAGGCAACATGCCCGAATTCACCATCTTGAGTGAAGCCGTCAGAGTGCGCGGGTTGGAGCACACCGGGCTCGGTGGGGCGGCCATGTCGGTGGCTCAGACCACCGGGAATTTGGATGTAGCGGGTCTCGGCAGCAGCGGCCAGGACGGCATCGCCGTCGCCCTGACGAACGCACGCACTTGGGGCGCCCATTGGCAGCCACTGGATCCCACGGATGCGCTGCCCGTGGGAGCCGCGGTGCGCAGCGAGATCCATGGCACTGCCGGGACCGTGGCCAATGGCTTGCTCGGGTTCTGGAATCTAGCCAAGACCGGCCCGGGCAACTATGAGGTGAGTGCGGACTTTTCCGGCATGGGGGCTGCCACGGTAACGCTGCAATTGTATAGTGGTGAGAATCTCGTGGTGGCGGTGCCAGGGCTGAGTGGGGTGTTGGGATTTATCAATGGTTGCGTCGATGATGACCATTGGGGGAACCCCACGCCAAGCGGGCCCTCCGGCCTCCCCGGCCCCTGGGGTGGGGCACTAACCTTCCTGGATCCCAGGCTTTTCGTCTTTCCTCCAAGCGGTGGCGGACTCCCCGGCTATGTGGTTTGTGATCGCATCGTGGTGCTGCCCGAAGGCGGGCCAGCCGTGAGTTCGCTGTCCAAGGCAACGGTAACGACTGTCGGCATCCCGCAGATTTCCATCGATCAGGAACACCATGGTTTATACTACGCAGGCTTGTTCCACGAATCGTTAGGTCAGGCCGGCTTGAAAGTGGAGAACGAGCAACTGACCGCGTCCGGCTTGGGGAGCAGCGGCCAGGACGGTGTCTCCGTCGCCTTGATTCCCTCCCAAGCCTTCACGACCTCGACCAACGCGGATCCGGCGGCCCCTTTGGGTTCGTATATGGTTTCCAAGGCCTTCGCGCCTGGAACTGGCGGAGCCAGCACCCCAACCGAGGTGGTGGGGATGCGACGGGTGGGGACAGGATTCACGGCGATCGTGGATTTCTCCGGGCTTGGCTCACCGACCTATACGGCCAAGGTGTTCGATCACGGCACCTTGGTTGGGGCAGGCGGTGGGTTGACGGGGGAGGTGGTTAGTTTCTTCATGGCAAGGGGTTATGGTATAAGTTGCACGCGGGACGAGAAAACGAAATGTTGGAGCTGGCGCATCGAATTGCCGAACCCATTCGAATCCGCCTCGGCGGTCTTCAACGTGCCGGGTAGCGGGGGAGTTCCGCTGGTGGGCGACCAAATTCTGTTTATTCCTGACGCCGTGCCTGCCGGGCAGGCACAGCCGAATCGGGTCGATATCGTGGGTGCCAACATGCCGCAGATCACCCTCCTGGGTGAATCCGTTAGGTTGCGCGGGTTGGATCACACCGGGCTCGGTGAGGCGGCCTTGGCAGTGGTTCAAACCACCGGGGAGTTGGCACTCGGGGGTCTCGGCAGCAGCGGGCAGGACGGGGTCTCGGTCCATCTGGGAGCGGCTGGCTTCGGCACCCTGGGGATGCAGCCGGGGATCGCCGCCAGCCGGGTGGACGGTTCGTTCTTTGAAATCACCACCGTCGGCAACTTCAATGGCGCGGACAAGGTGCCCATGCTGGTGGGCCGGGTGGAAGATGTCGGCAGCCAGTATGCGCTCTCGGCACGCTATTTCGCGGGGATGAGCGCGCGTGGACTGCGGGTGGAGGTGTTCAACGGAGAGGCGCTTGCCGCATCCCAGGAGCTGCCATTTCCCGCTGCGGGCACCAGCACCGGACCGTTGGTCTTGTTCCCGGATTGCCCCTGGAGGTTCGATTGGTGGTGGTGGCTCGTGGACGAGCTGGGTGCCTTGCAGTCCATTGTGAGTTCGGAGATGCCGGTGATGATAAACTTGGTCGGCCGTCCGCCAGTGATGGGCAACAAAATCGTCATTTCGGCCCTCAGTCCCACCGGGCAGTTTGGCCATGTCTCGGATCTGGAGGTGCGCAGCGCGGGATTGTCCGGGATGACGGTGTATGATGAACCTTTGGGGCTGTTCCATCATGCGCACCGTGCCGTGAATCAGGCGGCCATCACGGCTGACGCTGGCCATGTGATCGTCTCCAGTTTGGGCAGCAGCGGCCAGGATGGCGTGAGCGTGGCGCTTGGGCAGGCGGCCAGTTGTGACTATTCCTGGCTGCCGCTGGACTTGCATCAACCGAGTCCCATCGGGGCTTCGGTGCAGACGGCATTCACCGGCTCAGTCAACGGTGTGCCTGACCAATCGCTGGGGTATGCCCGCGTGACCAGGGCGAACTCCGGGACCAACGGATATGAATTGTCGGCGGACCTCACGCCGCTTGGGTCGCCCACGCTGCGGGTGGAAGTTTGGAATAGCGACGTCCTCGTTGCCGTTTTCCCAGGCACGCCGGGGGGCATTTTCGGAGGATCGTCCCGCTGGCCGATCGGCGGTGGCAAGACCGGGCGCTGGTCAGGCGGCTGGGTGCTGGGTTGCATCAAGTTCGATTACCCGGATTTGACGGATTTCATGATCAAAGGTGCCCAGGTCAGCGGCAACAAATTGCTGATGCTGCAGGAGTCTCCGCCAGTCGCCAACTACCTCTCTGGCTACACGATCACGGGTACTGGTCTTAGCGGTGCCTCGGCTGATACCAGTGGCTTCACCCTTACCGGCGAAACCGCCACTCCGCTGGCTAGCCCCGCCAGCTTTGGACGGCTCCGTGTGACCTGCACTTACCAACTGATTCCTCCGAAAATCGTGTGGGTGTTCGGCACGTCGGCCACCACGGCGGACCGGACAGTCGCGGGTGCGCTTTACCATCTGCAGGCAGCCGTGCAGGTCCCCCTCGGCGTGGTGGATTTGATGCTCTCGGTGGTGAACTCACACGGCGTGCCGGTGCCATTTGGGCCGTCGCCAGAGGTGGCCGCAAAAGTCCGGGGCTTGCACCCTGCCGCAGCCGGTTACGGGTGGGTGGGCTTTCAGTCTGTCGCTGCATTTGACGGGGGTACGACTGGGTCCATTGCGGTTTACCAGTCAAATGTTAGTTTTCAAACCGCCGACCCCGCAGCCACCACCGGTGCCACCTGGTTCGGCAGCGATGCCCCTGCGGATTCCGGCTTGCCGTCTGGCGAGGCCTACACGGCATTTGACAGCGGACCCAGCTTGGACACCGATGGCGACAGCCTCCCGGACTCTTGGGAACTCAGCTATGGGCTCAACCTCAACGATGCCACGGATGCCCAGAGTGATCTGGACGGCGACGGACTGTCCAATGCGCAGGAATACCTCGCCGGCACGAATCCGGCGAGCGCCTCCAGTGTGCTAAAGTTGGATCTTGTCAACATGAGCGCTACGGGTATGCATTACCAATTTCAGGCCACGGCTGGCACCCCGTATCAGTTGGAAGAGTCTTCCACACTCACGTCATGGACGATCAGGCAAGTCTTGCCAGCGCAGTCCGTAACTCACATCGTGGATTTGGTATTGCCCTTTGACGACCAAGCACCAAGCAAGTTCTGGCGGATCATCACCCAATAGATCCTGCTGAACTGATGCAGGACGGCCCTTCCTTCTCTGCTATGCCAAGCCCAGGCCCCGAAGGGCTCCAGTGTCGATTTTTTGCAGCATTTCAGCATTTGATCCCGCCGTCATGGCACGCATGAACACCACCCGATCCGCTCAAATCCTCTGGTCAACCGGTTGAAACCGACGTGACTTCATCGCGACTCTAACGGCTGCCGCCGGAACCGGACCGCTTGCCGCGCCTGCGTTCGCACAGACCTCTGAACGAAAGCTGCGCGGGGGCATCGTCGGCGGCCAATTCGGGTTGAGTTTCGATTGAAGCGCAATCGCCGCGCTCACCCCCAAGGGCAGCGTTGGTGAGGAAATTCAGACGGCTGTGCGCCCAATGATCCATTGAAGGGAATGGTTTCAATAGCCAACATTCAACTGCCAAGATCCAATGGAACTTCACCCGGGAACGATTGACACCGCGGTTTGATGGGCTAGATTTGCGGCTGGTCCCCAGCCCGATGAAGAGGTTCTACCAGCCGGAGTTTCCCGTGTCGCCGCCGCCAATCCGCAGCAGTGGCTCGAGTGGCAGCGCGGGCGGCATGGAGTTCGTTAGAGCACTCGCTTGCGGGGTGCGGCGAAACCTCGCGCACTCCTCCCGGCTGGCCGGGGGGCTGGTCCTGGTGGCCGCCGCCCAGGCCACGGGAATGACCGTCACCGGCTACACCACAGCAATCAACGACCGGTTTTCCGCCGGTTTTCCGAGCGCTCCGGTGGCCAATGCGTCCGCCAATTTTGCCGGTTACGGGTTGGATTGGGCGGGCGTTGGCTGGGCCGCCAGCGCGCCGACGAAAGGCTTCGGGTTCATCAGCCCGTCGCACTATCTGGTTGCCAAACATTACGGCGGCGCGACGAACATCACGCTCGCCCTGAACGGCGGCACGGCATCCTTCGCGCAAGCCAAGGTCGAAAACACCGGCTACGGAGTGATCTTCAGCGGGCAGACGATTGGTGACCTTTCGCTCGGCACGCTGACCACGCCGGTGCCCGCCAGCAGTGCCTTGCCCCGCTACGGAGTGCTGGACCTGAACGAATCCTCAACCGTCAACACGCCGGCCAATTATGTCGATCTTCAGGTCTTGGCTTATGGGCGGGGACCGGATGGCAGTTCGAGTCCCCGGGTGGGCGGCACCACCAGCGTTGACTATGACGTTGCAGGCTACAGCTCGGTTTTGGCCACCTTCCGCACGGAGGTACAATTGGAGGGCGGGGATTCCGGCAGCCCCACCTTTGCCAAATGGACCAACCCCAACGGCGGCAGCGAATTGGCGGTCCTCGGCAACAACGCGGGCATCAATGCGACGTATAACGGTTTCAATTTCCTCGGCACCAGTGAGTGCATTGCGGCTTTGAACACCTTTATGAATGACGATGGCCGCGCCCTGCGCGTGGTCGGCAATTCCGCCCGGACCTGGGTCGGCAGCTCCAGCACCGCTATAGGTGATGCCGGAGCCTGGTCGGCGGGCGGGGTGCCAGCCGATGTGTTCGTGGGGTTCGATGCCTCAAGTGCTGGCAATGGCCGGGCGGTGACCGTCAGCACGGATCAAAACCTGCGCGGATTGTTCTTCAAATCGTCCGCCACTGGAAACGATGGGTTTGACATCGGCGGCAGCAACACGCTTACCATCGGCCGCGGCGGCATTACCAACTACGATTCCGACCGCCAGACCCTCACCGCTGCGGTCAGGTTGGGGGCCAGCCAATTCTGGGACGGCGGCACTGGCGGCCTCACCGCCACCGCCATCAACACCAATGGCAACCTGCTGGAAATCGCCGGCAGCGGCACCAACCGGATCGACAGCTCAATTTCCGGCGCAGGTGGGATTGCGCTGAGCAACGGCAAGTTGGTACTTTCCGGCACCAACACCTATTCCGGCAAGACCTGGGTCCATGGCGGCCAACTCGTCGTCGATGGCAGCACCGATGCGTCCAGCGTGCTCGTGGTTGAAAATGGCGCCGCCCTCCACGGCAGCGGCACGCTCGGCGGGGCCAGCACCATTCTCGCGGGCGGCAGGCAATCGCCTGGGGCGCCGGGAGCTGTCGGCACCCAGACGTTCACCACCAACCTGACCTTCAAGAGTGGCTCGATTTTGGCATGGGATATCGACACCGCCAGCACCACATACGACAAAGTGACCGTGGGGGGAACTCTAACCATCGAGGCCGGGTCCGTGTTTCAAGTTGCCAGCAGCACGGCCTTCTCCAATCTGTTTTGGACTGCAAACCACCAGTGGAGCGACATTTTCGGCAGCCACGTGCTGGCCGGCTTCAACGTGAACCAATTCTTGTTTTCCGTCGCCGGCTCGATGGTCGAGGCCCCAAGCGACGCAGGCCGCTTCGCCGTCGATGGCACCGACCTGATTTGGACCCCAGTGCCGGAACCTTCCAACTTGCTGGTCGGCGGGTTGCTCGCCGCCGGACTGTGGCGGCGGCGGAGCCAGGATGCCCACCCAACCCGCCGGATACCCGTTAGAGTTCAAGCCTAAGCTTGCTCTGCCAGCGCTCCGCGCCGCGCTCTCGCTGCTACCCTCCTCGAAATCCAGCGGGCGTTTGAAGCGGAAGTTCCGCCTGAAGACCAGTGCCCGAAGGGATGCAAACCCTGATTTCCTTTGCCTGGTTCCGCTTTGATGCCGACATCAAGGGCGTTATCAAGAAATCCTGATGACAAATGATCGATCCGGTTTATCCTGGCGTAGAAACAGCCGTGAGTGCTCCGATCTTCACCCACGACGTCTTCCTCGGCCACTTGTCCAAGGACAAGGCGGTGCTGCGCGACGTGACTGGCGCGTCTTCGCGCCAGGCCGTTCAAGGGATGTCTCGCCCCTTGAAAATCTGCCGGACCCCGCTCCCGCACCGCCCTAAACGCCCCCCATGACTGTCCCACCACCGCTGCTGCAACCCGCGCAAATCGAACAGGCCATCCTGCTCCATCGTGGCCAACGGGTGATGCTGGACCGCGATCTGGCCGCGCTTTACGGCGTCGAGACCAAGAACCTGAACAAAGCCGTCCAGCGCAACCCCGACCGCTTTCCTGCCGATTTCATGTTCCAGCTTACCCTGGAGGAAGCGGAGGCTTCAAGGTTCCAATTTGGAACCTTGAAGCGTGGTCAGAACATCAAGTACCTGCCGTATGTCTTCACCCAGGAAGGCGTCGCCATGCTGTCGAGCGTGCTGCGCAGTCCTCGCGCCGTCCAGGTCAACATCACCATCATGCGGGTATTCGTGCGCTTGCGCGAGACGCTCGCCCTCCACACGGAACTCGCCCACAAACTGGCCGAGATGGAGCGCAAGATTGAAGGCCACGACACCAGTATCGGCACGTTGTTCGACGCCATCGACCAACTCACCATGCCACCCTCCGAACCGCCCCGCGAAATCGGCTTCCACGTCAAGGACGCCACCAAACCCTACCGCGTGAAAAGGAAATGACCACCGAATTCCCCTGCGACGTCTTCCTAAGCCACTCCGCCAAGGACAAGGCGGTGGTGCGCCCGCTGGCGGAGCGCTTGCGGGCGGACGGGCTGAAGGTGTGGTTCGATGAATGGGAATGTCCCTCACTTGCGGGAGCGGGAGTGGATGGCCTGATGAACCCTTCTGAGCCGCACCGCCTCAGCCCGGAAGAATGCCATTGAAATCCAGCGTGAGCCAGTTAGACTTTCGACATGAGCACCGCAACGCTTTCCGCCAAAGGCCAGTTGGTCATCCCCAACCGGTATCGCAAGGCCCTCCATCTTGAGCCGGGCGACAAGGTTTCTTTTGCCGTTGAGGGTGAGAAACTTGTCCTGCAACGCGACCAACCCCGTCGCGCGCACCTGGTGCAAGGAAAGTTCGGTCGGCCCGTTCTCGTCGCGCCGCCGGGTGCGCCACCCATGAGCCCGGAGCGGGTCAAAGCCATTCTAGAGGAACTCTCGTGAGTCACCTTCTGGACGTGAACCTTCTGCTCGCTAGTGCTTGGTCCGGGCACGCGGATTACGCCCGGGCCAACCGCTGGTTGAACTCAACCACCGCATTTGCTACCGCCCCCATCACCCAGATGGGCTTCCTGCGCGTGAGCATGAGCCCGGCCTACGGTGCCTCCTTCGCGGATGCCAGGACGGCCTTGGCCGCCATCCTCCAGTTGCAGTCGCACCGTTTTCTGACTGACGCCACGCAAGCGGATGCGCTGCCGGCACTCGCCACCAGCAAGGACGTGACGGACGCTCACCTCGTGCGATTGGCCGCCAGTCACAGCTACAAACTTGCGACCCTGGATGGTAAACTCTGCAAAAAGCCATGGTCTGCCGGCATTGCCGAGAATCCGCTGTGATCAACTGTCATGCCCACCGAATTCCAATACGACCTCTTCCTCAGCCACACCGCCAAGGACAAGGCGGTGGTGCGCCCGCTGGCGGAGCGGTTGCGGGCGGACGGGCTGAAGGTGTGGTTCGATGAATGGGTGCTCAAGCCCGGCGACAGCATCCCGGCGAAGATTGAGGACGGGCTGGAGCACTCGCGCGTGCTGGTGCTCTGCATGTCGGCCAATGCGTTCGGGTCGGACTGGGCGCAATTGGAGGCGGGCACGTTCCGGTTTCGGGACCCGCTGAACAAGGAACGACGCTTCATTCCCCTGCAAACAGCCAATAACTGAACACTCGAAACAATGAATTCTCAGCCAGACTATGAAGCCGCTCTAGCAGCCTGTCGGACTTACAGACTCAGGCGATTCAATATCAATATCAATATGCAGCACGCCGGAGAGTGATTCCATCAACGGGTAGTGGTTGCTAGCGCCGCGCCAACGCGAGAATCAAAACGACCGTTTGAATTGTTTGTCTAACAGAATGTGGGGAGGAGTCATGAATGATCATGAGATTGGGAGGTGAGCTTGGTATCTGCCTGATTTCTCGAGTGCAACCTTTGCCGGAAGTTCCGAGCCCCCTTGAGGCGAACTGACGGCATGGCACGGAGTCCATGACCCCCGCTCAGGTGGTTGTTAGCCTCATCCCGAGGTTGAAGAGCCGCTTGAGGTTGTAACTGGTGGTCACCAGCGTCCATTCAAGACCAGCCTTCTCCAGACCGCGCAGCATGAAGCGCCGGAAACCGATGGCTTCCTTGATGATGCCGAAT
>JAPLUI010000450.1 GCA_026397725.1 Verrucomicrobiota bacterium
CCACTGTCAACCAGCGTGGTATTCTCCACTCCCCATTGATCGTGGACCCACCCGTTGCGTTTTGCCCCTTGCCGCACCCAGCCGTAGAAACAGATGTTTTCGAGCGCGGCGTCGCTGCTTTCCGTCGCACGTCCGGTGGCCGCGTAATCAAGGACCACATTCTTGGTTTGTCCCGCGTCCGGCAGATTGAGTTTGATAATGAAATCGGCATATTTCCCCGTTTGACAGATCATCCGGCGGTGGGCGATCGGGGTTGTGCCGTCGGCTTCAAAGAACCGCACCCCGAAAAAATCGTCATCAATATCATTGCCGAGATAGAGGTGTTGGATGGCATCGTTGCCACCCGCCAGGCTGTCGGTCCCCGCCCCCTTGTGCAGCCGGAGAAACTCCATCTGGTAATTGGCTTTTGCCCCCCGTGAAACAAGCGCCAGTGTTTTGCTCGCCGGCAACGCCGGCGGCGCAAACACCAGCAGCGACATCAGAACCATGATGATGGCGGAACCAATGGATTTACAAGGAATAGCACCTGACAGGCTTGCAGATGGACCTGACAAGACCGCAGGGTTGCCCACATGAATTTTGCTCGTGGCACTTTTCAACAGTTTGTTTTTGACCATATGATTTTCTGTTTGCACTTAATTTCCGAGCACGCCGATTTCGGCGGCGTTGGCGCAGCCATCGAGGGCGGCGGTGGCGGTGAACTTGAAGAAGCGGGCCATGACCGGTTTTTCGAACATGACTGTCTGCTGGACCGGGTTGGCGGCGATGTTGCCGAATTCGCCGTGGGCGGTTTCAGTCCATGCCTGGCCGTCGGGACTGACGGCGAAGGCATATCGGGTGACATTGCCGGTGGGGCTGCCATCCTGGCGCGGCAGGTACAGGAAACCTGTTAGTTCCTGTTCCTTGGCCATGTCGATCGTGATGGATTGTGGCGGTGGTTGGCGGCCGGCCGTGGTGTGGGTATGCCAGAAGGTGCCGGGATTGCCATCGATGGCGAAGCTGGCCAGGCCGCTGCCTTCACCCTCATTGCTGAAGGCGCTTGGTTTCCAGTCATTCTTGGGGAGGCCGGTCTCTATGGGTCGCATGTCCGATCCCTGGTAGCTGGATTCGGGTTCGAGATAGACGGCGAACCCGGAGAGGGCGGGAGAGGCGGAGGCGTTGACCAGACGGAGCCGGAGCTTTTCGCTGGTGACCGGTCGGCCGCGCCATAGCCGCTGCGCGCCGATGCCCGTGCCGGCGGCGAATTCCCGCCACTGGCCATGCTTCCAGGCGTCGAGCGCCCAGTGGTCGATGCGATGGCCGAGTTGGATCGGTTCACGCAGGCTGACGACGCTGAACTCGGTGGGCTTGACGAAATCGAGGACGAGTTCGGCATCCTTGATCCCGTCGTCCGTCGCCCAGTAGGTTTGGAACTTGGCTTTGTCATTGAGGGCATGGGCGGCGGCATAGGCATTGGCCTTGCCGCGGACATTGGAGGCGGTGGCCTTGGCGCCCTGCGTCAGGTTGGTCTTGAAGATGGCATGGATCCGGTCGCCAAAGCCCTTGAGTGCGGCGCTGTCAGGATCATCGATCAGTCCGCGCCGGTCGGGGGCGATCCCGATGTCCATGGCACTGTTGCGGCCGACGGACGTGAAGTAACGCTCGACGAGCTGGGAGGACGATTTGGTCTGGCGGCCGGGATGCCAGAAC
>JAPLUI010000328.1 GCA_026397725.1 Verrucomicrobiota bacterium
GGCCATGACGATGAGGCTGCCGTGCAGGAAGCCTTCGGCCTGGGCGAGGAGCTGGTGGAGTTTGCTGCGGCAATGCCGTTCGGCGGCGGGCAACGAGGCTGGGCTGACGGGGAGACGGGGCATGGCAAAAGGGGCTCGGGCTCACTGATATACTTAAATATCTCAGGTTGCAAGGAAAAAGTCGGAAGAAAATCGAATGCGAAAATGCTCGCGGCCCCGGCTCCGCCGGAAATCGCAGGTTTTGGCCGCCATCAAAGGACTTGCCGAAGCTCGGCTTTTCTCATTTCGAAATCGCTGCCCGCCATTTTTCCCCGCCGACAAACCCCTAACATCCGTGTTGGCGGGACGCTGCTCAGATGGATGTCATCACCCGCCATGATTCACGAACTCGTCTGAAACGCCAAAAAGTGCCAACTCATGTTCCACTGCGGTCAGGCCCTGTGGCGGGCCACCGGTGGCGCGGGTCTCCTGCCCGCCGCCCGCTGCCTATCCCACGCGTGGCGGGGCGAAGCCGTTGCGGTAGTCGCGGCGGACGATGGTTTGGGTGGCTTGGGCGTGGTTGGAGAAGGCGAGTTTGGACTTGTCCCAGAGGAGTTCCTGACCGGGGAAGCGGGTGGCCTTGACGGTGAGCAGCACGGCTTCGGTGATGCGCACGGCGTCCTTGAAGGGGGGTGCGCAGTTCGGTCTTCTTGCCGAGGCAGGTGTCCACCCACGCGTGCCAATGGTTGAGGCGCGGAAATTCCGGCAGGCCGGGCCGCCGCAGGCCTTCCTCCATGTTCCCATCGCGCCAGATCTTGAGGCTGCCATCGGCTTCAAGGGTGAGGGTGCCTTTCTCGCACACCACCACGGTCATGTTGCCGCCCTTGATGGCTTCGGGAATCCGCAGCTATGCCAAGGTCGGCTGTTGGTTGGAATCGTGGTAGTGGATCGGAAAGGTCGGGCCGACGAAGCGGTCGGAGTTGACCTGATAGACGACGCTGGCTTGGCACGGATTGACGTGGAAGAACTTGTCGGCGGGTTCCACGCACTCGGTCTTGACCGAGACCGGCGACCTCAATTCGTCGTATGCGAAGGCGTTGGGGTGGTCCTTGGCGGCTTTCGCGAGGTAGTTGGAGTCCACGTCGCAGAGGCCGCTGACCTCGGCCTCGGGATGGGCGGCGACTTGCTTGCGGTCGTTGCCGCCGATGGTGCCGACGACGCCGATGGAGAAGACGCGGAGTTTGCCATTGGGCGAGGCGGCGCGGGCACGCGGGAGGCCGAGGGTGCCGAGGCCGATGCTGGCGGCCGCCGTGGAGCGGGTGGGGATCGCTCATCCACTGGAAAGATTCGTCCTGTCCTTGCCAAGCTGCCGCTCCTCGCATAGGGCTTGCCCGTCATGATCCGCTTTTCCTTGTTAGGAATTCCCATTCAGATCCATCCTTGGTTCTGGATCACACTTGTCATCATTGGCGGCGGCAGCACGGCCAACTCCAAGGATGGCATCCTCCGCCTGGCATTGTTCATCCTCGCCGGGCTCATCTCAATCCTCGTGCATGAACTCGGCCATGCCCTCACCGGACGCGCCTTCGGGGCCCGCAGCGAAATCACCCTGCAAGCCTTCGGCGGTTTGGCGGCGTTTGTCGGCGCGCGGTTCACCCGGCCACAGCAATTCCTGGTTACCGCTGCGGGACCCGTCGCCCAAATCCTCCTTGGGCTGATCCCCTACCTGCTGATTCCCGGCCTCTTCAAGCTCACCTCCAACGCGGGTTACTTCTGGATGATCCTGACCTGGATCAGTTTCGCATGGGCGCTCATCAACCTGCTGCCGGTATTGCCGCTTGATGGCGGGCAAATGCTCAACTCGTTGCTAGGGCCGGCCCGCATCAGGACCACGCTGTGGGTCACCATCATCACCTCCATCAGCGCGGCGCTGATTGTCTTCATGGACAGCGGATCGATCATCTTTCCGCTCTTTCTCGCCTTGTTTGGCTGGCAGGCCTGGCAGGCACTCAAACAAAATGCCTGGCGCTGAAAGGTTGCCGAAGCCCGGCTGACAATGCACCTCAGATCTCGGCCGCAGGCGGGGGGACGCTGCTGGCGCGGGCGCGGAGATTGAGCATTTCCACCCCAAGCGAAAAGGCCATGGCAAAGTAGATGTAGCCTTTCGGGATCTCGAAATGCAGACCCTCGGCGACGAGGGCGGTGCCGATGAGGATGAGGAAGGCCAGTGCGAGCATCTTCACCGAGGGGTGGCGGGAGACGAAGTTGCTGATCGGCCCGGCCGCCAGCATCATGATGCCGACGGAAATGATCACGGCCAGCGCCATCACCGAGAGGTGGTCGGCCATGCCGACGGCGGTGATCACGGAGTCGAGCGAGAAAATGATGTCTATCAAGGCAATCTGAATGAGCACGCCGACGAAGTTGGCGGCCTTGGCGGGCACCTCGGAGTCGTCACTGGCATCAAGCTTGTGGTGGATTTCCTTGGTGGCTTTCCAAATCAGGAAGATGCCACCGAGCAGCAGGATGAGGCCCCGGCCGGTCATGCCTAACATGCCGGCGTGGGCGGGGGCATCCGGCATCATTTTCCACAGGGTCGGGGCGATGGGGATGGCGAAGAGGGTGGCCTTGAGGCCGGTGATCCAGGTGATGATGGAGAGCAGCAGCAGGCGGGTGAGCATTGCCAACGCGAGGCCGAAGGTGCGGCCTGCCTTGCGTTGCGCCGGTGGCAGGCGGTCCACCAGGATCGAGAGGAAGACGATGTTGTCGATACCGAGGACGATTTCGAGCAGGGTGAGGGTGGCGAGGGCGACCCAGGCATTGGGGTCGGCGAACCAAGTGAAGTCAAACATGGGAGCGGCAGGAGGAGGAATCAGTGAGGGGTGGTGGCGAAGGCGAGCACGCGTTGTTTCATCTGGGTGCTCATCAGGGTAAGGGCGTTGGCGCGGGTCGGCGCGAGGTGTTCCTTGAGCCCGGTGTGTTCGATGAAACTCATGTCGGCCTGCAGGATGGCATCGGGGGTCTGGCCATCCAAAACGCGGATGAACAGGGCGATCATGCCCTTGGTGATGAGCGAATCGGAATCGGCGTAGTAGCGGACTTTGCCGTTCTCACTGGCGGCATCGAGCCAGACCTGGGATTGGCAGCCCTTGATCAGATGCGCGGGCGTCTTGGCGGACTCGGCCAGCGGCGGCAGGCGTTTGCCGAGGCTGATGATGTATTCATAGCGTTCGGTCCAATCCTGGAAGAGGGCGAGTTCTTCGAGCACTTGGTGTTGTTGTTCGGGGATGGTCATGCGCGGCCAGAGTGGAGCGCGGGACCGGCCCTTGCGCAAGCGCGGAAACACAGACCAGCCGTGCGGGCTGCCTGGCACCCGCTCTGCGCCACCCATCCCATCCCGCAGAGTATCCGCCAACCAAGAACTCCAATCAGAAGATGCCGCTACTGCGCTCGCCTCCACTCGTCTTGAGGAAACGGTAGTAAACCTCTAACATAAGGGTGCAGAGACAGGTACTGAAGACGTCATTATTGACATGGGGGCAGCCATTGGGTTTCCAAGAGCCATCCGGAGCTTGGTTGGTGAGCAACTGATCCCGGAACAAGGCATTGTATGCTTTCCAGTCATCACCGCCACTCTGCATCATGGCTTGGGATTCATAATAGTGAGCGTAGAGGTTGGCTTTGTTCTGGTAATCGAATTTGGTGTTATCCCGTACATACTTGGCGGCTTTGCGCACATCCGGCCCGTTGCCTTTCTCCCACATTTGGTTGCAGAGCATGCCGACGCCGGTAAGGGTGAAGTAGTCGCCATTCTTGGAGTCGGGTCCGGTGTAGCCATAGCCGCCGCCAGCATTCTGGCAAAAGGCGATGTATTTGAAGGCCTTGTTGAGGCAGGTGCTCCGGCCCTTGAATCTGATTCCGGTGTGGCTAAGGGCTTTCAGAGCCTGGATTTGCCAACCGACGATTGACATGTCGGTATGGCCGCCCGTGATTACGTACGAGTATGCCCAGCCACCGTTCACATTCTGGTTGTCGATGATGAACTGGCCGGCCTTTTCCGCGACTTCCGCCAAATAGGGGACATCCTGGTTGATTTCCTTGCAAAAGGTCAGCGCTTCCCCCAACGCATAGGCCGCAATGCCATGCTCGTAGCACCAGGACTGTTGGGTGAAATTATCAGCGAGCTTGCCATCATTCTTCATGCCGATATCGACAAGATAGATGATCGCCTTCAAACAGGAGTCGCCGAATTCATCGGAAGCAGGAGTCTCACAGTGGCCGAAGTAGGCGAGCAGGGCCAGTCCGGTCATGGCAACCTTGCTTTGGCCACTCCATGAGCCGTCTGAGTTTTGATTGGCCTTGAGCCACCGCAGGGCCTTGAGCACGGCATCTTCACAGGCTGCGGTGCCGCCGTTCTCGGTGATGCGTTTGAGCCGATCACCCCGGTCGCATCGCTTGCTCATGCTTGGAGGAACCAGCCCGAAGAGGGTGCCTTTGCCGTGGCCAGTGCCCATGCCGTTGCCAGTGCCGCTGCCCCTGCCAAAGCCGCGGCCCGACCCTGAGCCGCCCAACCCGCCGGTTGATCCGCTGGCATCCAAGGAGGTGAGCGGAGTCATTTCACCAAACTGATCGGTCTGATCGGGGATTGCCAAGGGCGTGCGGGCGCCTTGCGCCACCACGCGTTTGGCTTTGCTGACGGGAACGATTTGCTTGCGTTGTTTCTGATGAATCTGATGTTCCGCGCCGCGCTCGCCGCCACCGCCACCCGGCGGCATGAAGTCCACCTTCTTTTCCGGTTCGCGAATGATTTGGAAAATCCAAAACGCGCCCAGGATGAGCACGATGGCGTGAACGATGATCGCGATGGAAAGTGATCGTCCGCCGATTCTGTCCCAAAGGGTCGCATTCATGACCACTACGGGTTCAAGTTCTTCTTGAATTTCTTGAGGGTCTTCGGTTACGTCGGTTGGCAAGTTCATGGCGGATGGGGGGTGATGGCGGGGTTTTGATTCAGCACTGGATTATTCCGGCGCGCTGGCTTGAAAGGTCACATTGCCGATTCGCGCACGGCTGAGGGCATCGAGGGTGTCGATGATGCGTTCATACTTGGCGAATTCGTTGGCATAGATGGTCACCAGCACCTCGGACCTGGTGGCTTCGCTGCTCTCGCGGAGTTGGTTGAGACTGCTGGCAAGCGATGGCAGCGACTTGTTATCCGGCGCGTCGAGAGGATCATCATTCAGATAGACCTGGCCGTCATCCTCAATGCGGATGGCGATCTCCTCGGGCATCGGCGTGTCCGTCTCGGTGACAATGGTGCCGGGCAGTTTGGTATTGTGGGCGTTCTCCACTTTGACCGCGCCGGCCATCACCATGAAAAAGAGCATGACCACGAACACCACATCGACCATGGGCGCGATCTGGAACCCGAGGTTGATCTGGGGCGGCACCTTGCGTGGTTGGCTGCGTCTCATGGTGGTCTATTTGTTGGATGCGGCGAAGGCAATGTCGGCGATGCCACCCTCCCCGACGAGGTTCATCACGCGTTGGATCTCAATGGCGGGCAGCGCCTTGTCGCCACGGATGACGGCCCGCAGCCACGGGTTGGCCTTCAGCCGGTCCTGCAGGCAGGAACAACAGGGCCGCATAGACGGCGAGTTTGAAGGTAGTTTTCATAGTTGGGGGGCAGGCGGATGGGGTTGGAGTTACTTGATGCTTTCGAGAAGTTTGGCCGCCAGCTCGGCTGCTACGGTACCCTTGCTGTTGCGGATGGCGGAGTGGACCAGGGCGAGGGCTTCGTCGCGGCTGCCCTGGGCGGTGAGGATTTCCGCCGCGCGGAGCTGGGCCATCCCGTTGACCACGATCCCGCCGGACGGGTACAGGCAGGGGACCGCAAGATAGGTGTCCAGTGCGGCGTCCTTGCGTCGGTCATTCCTCAACAACTCGGCGAGAAAGAAACTGGCGTAGGCGCAGAGGTCGTCGGGCATGTCGTCGCTGATCACTTCCCGCAGCGCGGCCTCGCGCTCAGTCACCTTGGCTGTAGCCGGCTGCAACAGCGCCTTGCCAAGCGCCACAAAAGGATCCGGTCCCGAGTCCGGCGTGGCCTCTGAGATCTCCTTGCCAAGTGCCGCGCAGGGCCCGGCGAACCCATCCAAGCCGTCGGTCACCAGCACGGCGCGTGCCGCTTCCAGCCAGAAGGTACCCGGCAGTTTGGCGGTATCCGCGTGTTCGGCGAGGACGGGCGCGAGCAGCTTTCTCGCGTCTTTCGATTTGCCAGTGAGGAGCAGCGCAACGGCTTGGTTGATGGCGGCGGGCTTGTCCCCAACAACATGATCAACCGAGCTAACGGGAATGCTGGCTCCGGCCATGAAGTTGTCGGTATCGGTCTTGACCAGAAACTGATCCTTTTGCATCGAGACTGCGGAAATCGGCACGGCTCTGCCGTTTTGCAGGACGAGTTGGGTGGGCACCACCGGCTGGGCCGGAGCGGGGGGCGTGGCGGGGGCCGGATCGGGGGTCGCCGCTTGCAGCAACCGGGTGAAGGCCAGCGCGGAGCCCGCGCAGACCGCCAGCAAGGCCGGGCGTGAGACAACAGGAGGGATCATGGCTCGCGATGTCATAAAGTCAGTTTCGACGCGTCCTTGCCACGTTGGGTGTTCGCCAGCCGCGGGTTCTTGGCAAGTGCTTTCAAGGTCTCGGCGGCAACGGAGTACTCATTCATTTCCTTGGCGACCTCATAGGCTTGCCAGTAGGCTTCCGCGCAAATGACGGGGAGGCTTTGATAGGCAACGTAGATGCGCTGATAGGTGCCATGGGCCTTGGCGAGCAGTTCCTTGGCCTCGTCGCTGCCGGAGGCGGCCTTGGCCGCCTCGGCGCGGTAACTCCGGGCCAGCAGCAGATAGGCATTGCCGGCCGCCTCACCGTGAAACATCTTATCCCCCACGATTTCCTGTGCCATGGTTCTGGCGGCCTCATATTGATTGAGATCAATCAACGCTTGCAGCTTGCCGAGGGTGGCTTCCTTGAACTTCGAACTCCCCCGGTTGTTGGTCAAGGTGTCATCAAAAATCCGCAGCGCCGCGTCCGGTTGTTTGCGTGCCAGCGCCACGGTACCCAGCCCGACCGGCCCGGCATCGGCGAACAAGGAGTCCTTGTAGCTGTCGGCAAGCCGTTTGAACATGGCCTCCGCCCCGTCGAGATTGCCCTCCTTGAGCAGGATCCCGGCGCATACCGAAAGCAGAGTGGGGCTTAGCACGGCGGGATCGCTGGCACAATTCGTGGCAATGCCCTTGAGATAGAGATCCGAACGATCCGTATGTTCGGAGCGATTCAGCAACTGGCTGAGGCGGGCGCGGGCATAGTAGAGCCTGGCGGTGGCCGTGGCGTTGGGGCTGTTACCGATGATCTTGTTGAGCACGTCGACCAGTTGGCTGTCGATTGCTTCCGCATCCACCTCGCCGGCTTTCTTGCGCGGCGGGACGAGGGTTTTGATGAGTTCGTCGAGCAGGTACTCGACCTGTTGGATCGCAGGATTGCCGATGCGTTCCTGGAGGGTGCTGGCCAGCAGCTCCGCGCCTTCGGCACCCTTGCCGCTGCGGATTTTCATTTTCACCACCATCGCGGCGGACAGCAATGCCAACTGGCTATCGGGATTCTTCCGCATGTAACTCCCATGCAACTCGGCGATGGCGTTCCAGTCTTTCCGGCCCTGAAGAATCGCGGTGGCGGAGTCCAGCGCGTATTGGATGACGTCATCGGGGCTCTTGGACTCGACCGCCTTCTCAAACGCGTCAAGGGCAGCGGTTTCGTCGGCAACATCCTTGGTTTGGTTGAACTTCTTCTTGTAGGTGTCAGCCAGCAGGCACCGCATTGAACCGTTAGACACATCGTCCGGATGATCCTTCATGAACTCCTTGAGGTCGGTGATGATCGTGCCGGGTTTCACCCGGTCGTCATTGGAATCGATGAAGGAGAGACGGTAACGCATGTCGCCGGCGTAAAGCCCCTTGGGAAAGTTGCTGAGGTACTCCGTGCATCTGGCCTTGGTCTGTTTCTCCTCGTTGCTGAGGAAATGCGCCATTGCCACATGGTAGAGCGCATTTTCATACAGGGCGCTTTTCGGGAAGTTCTTGAGGACCTTTTCAAACAGCGGGGTGGACAGGGCAAAGTCACCGTCCTGGAAGTGGGCAAGTGCTTGATAGAAAATGAACCGGTCGAGGTTGACGGATTTTGGAAAGCGTTTTTCGAGGTTCGCGTAGAATTCGCCGACTTCCTCCCATTTCTTTTCCTCCACCAGCAGTTCACCGGCGAGGGTGGCGACGGCTTCGGCGTTGTCCGCATCGGGATAAGCCTTGAGATAGGCCTGGCAGAGCGGGAGCAGGCCATCGCTCTTTTTGAGAGTGTCCATGGTGACAATCTCGGCGTAGGCGGCAGCTTTGGCGTCCTTGCAGGTCGGATATTTGGTGCGGATGGTGTCAAAGCAGACCCGGGCCTCCTGATACCGCTTGAGGTGAAAGAAGCAGCGCCCACGCCGCATCACCAGGGCGGAGTCGAAATCCTTCATGCCTTCAATGGCGGTCTGCGCGCCTTCCGCCGCTGCAATCCCCGGTTTGAGGCTGGCAATCAGTTCGGTGGCGATGGAGCGCGGTTTGTCGGGTTCTTTCTTTTCTTCAGCGACCGTGGCCTCGAGGGTGCGCAGCTTCTTACGCTGGATTTCCAGGGCCAGTGTCTGGGTGTGCAGAATCTGCTTGCGGGACGGCACGGTCTGATAGATGGCGAGCGCCGTGTCGTAGTCCAGGTCACTCAAGGCCTTGTCGCCACGCACGCACACTTGGTTGGAATACCACGCGATGGCATCACGCACGCCGGCCATGTTCATCAAGCGGTCGAGATAATAGACCAGATCGTCGGTATTGCTGTTATCGGCGAGCAGGTCGATGACGCCGACTGCGGCGGCAGTCTGCTGCGAAGTGCGGACGTCCGCTCCCATCAAACTGCGGTACACCGCGAGGGCTTCCTTGCGCTTGCCCATATCGCCATATAACTGTCCGAGGACGAGGCCGGCTTCGGAGCTGTATTTCCAGTCCTCCATGGCACGCTTGAGGGCCTTGATAGCCAGCTCGTTCTTGGCCGGGGTTTTCTGGGCGATGCAGACCTTGCCGATGCCGAGGAAGCAGCGGGTCGCATAGGCACCCTGGGGATACCTGGTGACGCACCTGGTGAAGGCGGCTTCGGCTTCGGCGGGTTTGTCGCCCAACATATAGGCAAGACCGTTGTTGAAGTAGAGCATCTCCATCATTTCCTCGGAGGTGGTGGGCTTGGGTCCCAGGGCCTTGATGAGCTTCTCGATCTTCGCAGAGGCGGTGGCATAGTCCTTGGCCTCAAAGGCGACGTCGGTTTCGTTCAGCAGGCGGTTGAGAGAGGCAATGGAAACCACTTCCCCCGCCGGGGCCGGAGGCTTCGGCAAGGCCGGTTTCTGGGCCGCCGCCTTGTCCGCAAGAACGGTCGGAAACACCGCCCATGAAACGAGCCAAAGAAGGTAAGCTGTTTTAGGTGCAATCATACACGAGCGTATTGTCGAAAGAAAAGCGGTCGTCTGGGAAAACGATGTCACGCACAAAATCTTAGCGGAAAACCAATAAATCGGTTCATGGGGGTGTTCAGTTTTTCGCTAGATTGATAGAAGCCCGACCAGGGCTGGCTGACGGGGGCAGCGAAGATGATGTGGGCCGCTTTGCAAGGAACAATTTCCAAACTATTTCCAAGGGTGAGCAAATTTCTTGAGGGCCTCGCTGGCCGCGCCTCCCCCGGCCGGATGTCCATTCCGGCCTGGGCTTTGCCAACGTCACGTTGAGGGTCGCCGGCACCTTGAGCCGGTGCAACGCCAGGATGACCTCCCGCCGCGCCTCAAGGGCCTCGAAAGCCGCGCAGTTGCGCTCTTTCACCAAGGCGTGCTTCATGCCTGTTGACGGGAAAACTGAAGTATGCCCGAACCGCGGCGGCGACGTGCCATTGCTTGATCTCGGCATGCTCGGGCGGCTGGCCTACGGGGAGCCCGGGTTGGTGCCGCGGTCTTGGCTCCACTCGATGATAAAGCCGGAGGCGGTCGTGCTGGCGTCCTGGGCATCCCACACGATGCCGGGACGGACAAGCAGGGCGGCAGCGTTCTTGAAATGAGTCGCCCGTTCCACCCAATTGCTGGCTCTCCACGGTTCGCCAGTGATCCAAGTCCATTCGGAGCCTTTGAGGAAGGCACCCAGCCAAATGCCATTCGGAGCCATGATTCCATTGGCAAACTGGGCGAGGGAGATGGCCTCGGCCGAGTCGGCGGTGACCGCAAGGTGGCCACCGGATTTTGCCGCCAAATCATATGCTTGCCGCCATGAAACCGGGCGGGCCACATACAAGTACTGGCGGTTGTCAATCGTCTCCGTGCCCGGCGGATAGACCGGTTTGGCACGGTTGAGGGAATCGCGCGTGGCACGCAATGTTGCCTCCAGGGTGGCGGGGTTGGAGCCGTCCCGATGCCACTGGATGAGGAATGGATACTGGTGTTTGGAGTCGATGCCGCGCAGTTGGCCCTGGCGGTTCACGCCGCCGTGGCTGCCGGTCCCGGTGGGCAAGGTGGAGAGTTTCCATGAGGTGCCATCAACCAGCGACCATGCGTCGCGTCCGCTCTTGCCGACACCGATCCACAGTCCACCATCCGGTGGGGCGTGCTGGCACAACCATGCGAGATCCTCGGCGGTGGCCGGGATGGCAAGGTGCCCGCCGCAACGCTCGGCAAACCAAGCGGCCTCAGGCCACGTCATGGGAGTCGGAACATGGAAAAAATAACAATCGCCCCGGCGCAGCGAGCCGATCGGCATTTCCGCGCGAGCCCCACTGGCGAGATTCGCGTGCAGGCGTTCAAGAGACTCGATGGGGGTTTCCATTCGTCCGGGGACCGCAGGTGTCGGCCGAGGAGGGCCCGGGATTTCCGGCAGCCGGGAGGACCCGGTGCCAGGCGGGCTGCTGCGGCTTTCCGCATGAAGGCGCTTGTACTCCTCGAACATTTCCAGGTTCTTCTTATCCTGCTCGAGTTTCTTGTTCCAAATGTAAGCGGTGGCGGCAATGAGACCCGCCAGAAAGGCAAAGCGGAGGAAGCTGGAAATACCTGAGCCTGCGGCTTTGGGCGGAACCTGCGGAGTGGCGATGTTAGGTGGCTTCGGCGTGGAGGTGGGCGGCAGCGCACCCGGCACGACCTTGCCATGAGGGGTGGCGGAGACCGGGGCGTTTTTTCGCTTGGCTGGGGAATCCCTTGCTGCGAGCCACTCGGTGAGCGCCGTGCTGAAGGCCCGGGCGTCCGGGTAGCGGTTGGCCGAATTCAGATGCGTGGCACGCCGCCAGATTGCATCGATGCCGGGGCCGCAGCCACAAAGGGACGACGGCGGGGGGGCGCCCGCTTTCGGCAGTTGGCCAGTCACGAGTTCGTAAAGAATCACCCCGACCGCAAACAGGTCCGAACGGCGGTCTGCCACCTGCGGACTGGAGACGATCTCGGGTGCGGTGTATCCCGGGGTGCCCATCACCAGGCCGCTGCCCGTACCTCCCATCGGACGGGCCAGGCCGAAGTCGCCGATTTTCGGCTCGGCCTTTTCCGTGAGCAAGATGTTGGCCGGCTTGATGTCGCGATGGATGATGCCGTTGTCATGGGCGTGGGCGAGCCCGGCACAGATTCCCTGGACCAATTGGACCGCCTGCACGGGGTCCACCTGTTTCCCATAAGATGAGTGGTAGAGCGATTTTCCCGGCACATATTCCATGACGATGTATAACATGTCATCCACCGCCCCCGAGTCATAGACTCCAATGAGGTTCGGGTGATTGAGCTTGGCCATGGCGCGGGCTTCGGTCTCGAAGGACTGGCGGAAAAGCGGATCCTTGCCGGTCTCAAGCGGAAGAATCTTGATGGCGACATCGCGGCCCAGCGACCGTTGCGTGGCCCGGTAAACCGCCCCCATCCCGCCGGTGGCAATGAGACACTGGAAGTCGTAACGGGGCAACAGACGACCTAGCACTTCGAGGGAAGGAATGTTGAACGAAGGATTTGACATACTGAAACCTGCCGTTGGGACGCGCCGGGTGTAGCACCTCCCGCAGCAACAGCGAGGCGAAATTCGCCCGCATCTCGTTCTGAAGCTGTGATTTTTGGATGTTACTTGTTGCCTTCCGCCGCCGACACCTCATCCTTCGGCGCAGCCTTTTTCCATGAAAGGCCGCTACGAAATGCCTGCAAATCCCTTGGAGTATTCCTCCAGGCAGCCAATGCACGCCCCGGCACCATGAGTACCGAACCCGTTCAGCCCAACCCAAATCAGCCACGGGGCCCCCGGCCGCTCCCCCCCGGTACCCCCGCCTCGGCACCGAGTCCCCGACTCGCCACCAGGCAAGTCAGATCCCACCCGGTCAGCCCCAGTGCCACTCCACCCGCAGCCGTTCCAGCACCGGTCAGCCCCCCCACCCCGCACCCAAGCGGCACCGCAACCGCTGATGCCCCCGGAAGGCTCCAAACCGAGCGTTCACGCCTCCCAGCCACCCCCACCCCCGCCACCACCGCCCCCGCCCCCGCCCCCACCGCCGGTGCCGGAACTTCCGCCCGCAGTCGTTCTGCGAGCCGCGCCGGTTTTTTCGTCCGCGCCGGCAGCGCCTGCGGCTCCCGCCAGGTACTTGGCATCCGCCAATGTTCCAGCCGCCAGAGTTCATGCGCCGAAATCCATCGCGACACCGCGATCCGCCATCGGGCCGCATCTGGTCAAAGGGGTCGCCTCAGGCCACGCGGCAACCGTCAAAGCAGCAGCGGACGCTGGCGAAGTGCCCCAACCCGACCCCGCCAAGCCCGTCGCTAACAAGCGGCGCCCGCTGAGCAAGGAAGTCAAAACCGGCATCAAAACCGCAATTGCGGTCCTGGTGATTCTGGTGGTGTTGATCCTCATAGGCAAGCGTCCGAACGCCCGCACGGAGGCCCTCACCAAGCTGATCGCAGCCGCCGCCCAAGAAGAGGCCAGGGCCGTTCCATTCGCCGAGAAAACCGTTCCCGTCACCAAGGACGATTTGGAACTCCTCCTTGATGCCACGTTGAACCCGAGCGCCTCAAAAATTTCCAGCAGCCCTTATTCAGCGCTGTGGTTCGCCACCGCCACGGACGGCACCGAGGTGGATGTGGTCATGGTCAATTTCGTCATCAACCAGTTCAAGCTCAATGGTCGTTGTGACACGCATCTTCTCGACGTCTTGTGCAAACGCAATAACCCCGACGTCGTTTCACCGCTTTTGGAGTATTGCCGAATCAGTGGCAACGCCAAGGCCGCCATCGCCGCCATCCAAACCTGCAGTGCCATCGCCCCCGAAAGAAACTTCCCCAAAATTCATCGACATCATCGTGTTCACAGGCGATTCCAGCATCCGGCAGGCAGCCGAGGAAACCGCCGGGGGCATCCTCAAGAAATCTATCAACCGGCAATCGCTCGGCGCCAAGGTGATCGCGTCTCTAGCCACTTCCACCAAGGCCGAATGCAGGTGTTCGCTCATCCGCCTGTTGGGATGCTTCGGCGGTGTCAAAGCCGGTGAGTTGGTAAAAAATGCACTCGCCTCCACCGATGACAAGGAGCAACTCGCCGCTGTCGCGGCACTTGGATCCTGGCCGGACAAGACCAGTTCGAAAGTCTCGTCAGCCATCTTGGTTCGGTGACGGACGAGCGGTTGCGCCCGCTCGTCTTGGATGCCTGTATCCGCTTCCTCGCCAATCCGGACCACAAGCGAACTCCTGAAATCAACGGAAGCTGCTGGGATCGGCTCGCCAGCAATGCGAAGTCACCCGCCGAACAGGAACGGATCGCCAGCGCCCGCAGCGGCAATAACACGAGGAAGTAAGCCTCGACACACCGCCGCAGGCACGAGCAAGAGGCAGGCGAAATGATGATGAGGCGGAATGATGGAAGCGTTTGATCTAACTGGGAAAGCTTACCACCATCAGATTGCTCCGCAGGATTCGAGGGTTCCGGCTGGGCCTCACGTCGCGGCGGCGAGCCGTTGCAGCAAGCGCCCGGCAACGAAGGCCAGCGGCGGCAGCAGCAGGCAGGTGAGGGCGAAGGCATCGACCCGGACCTGGCTGAGCATGACCAGCGCGAGCGGCAGCAAGGCCACCCAATCCAACAAGGGGAGGCCGGCCAGCAGCGCGGAAATCTGGCGGGAGGGCGGGTGACGATGTGCCGTGAAACACCGCGCCAGCCACAGGAAAAATGGCAGCCCGAGCAGTGCCAGCCACAGCGGGCCATGGAGCATGCACACCAGGGCCAGGGCCATCAGCAGGCCGGATAGAACCATCAGGCCAGGCGCAAGCAGCGCATTTCCGGCGGCGGGTGGCCTGGTGGCTTCGCCGCGTGCCAGCAACGACAGGGCGGCAATGAATAGCCCAAGGGCCAGTGCCGCGGCGGCGATGGTGAGCAGCGCCGATCTAACGTATTCCGGGGTGGCGGGAGCGGTTGCTGCCGACAGCCCGCCGAGTGGCCACTCGATGAAAAACAGCAGCGGCAGCAACGCGCGGCAAGAGCCCATCATCAGCACGCTCCACGCCCTCTGTTTGTGGTGGCGGGTGTAAAGGAGGATGCACCCGGCGATGAGCGCGGCCACCGTGCCGGAGCGCAAGCTGGTGCATCCCGCCACCGCCACCCCCGCCAGCCCGCAGCAACTCGCCAATCCCAGATAGAGGCCGGGCGCAAACGCCCCCTGCGGCAATGCCCGCTCGGGCCGGTGGCAGGCATCCCAGTGGCGGTCGTGCCAATCGTTGAGGAAATTGCCGCCGATATAGAGGAGCATGGCGGCCAGGGCGAGACTGGCTGCGGGAAGCCAAGGCGAGCCCACTTCCGACGTCTGCCACAGGTGCCACTGCGGGTAGCCCAACGCCACCCCCAGCCAGACATTGCTCACCACGCTGGGGAGGTTGGCGACGCGGGCGCTGGCGAGCAGCAGGAGGAGTTTTTGGCGCGGGCTCACGACTCAGGCAGACGGGTGAAACCAAAAACCGCCGGTCGCCTCGCGCCCCGCGATTCAAGGGTTTGAAGGCAGGGCAGGTTAGTTCGGGCCACCGCCGGTGCCGGGCAGGAAGCGATAATAGACTTCCAGCATGAGGGTGGCAAGACAGGTGCTGTAATGGTTGGATTTGCTGTGTTTGAGGCCGGGGGGTGATTTCCAGGAACCGTTCGGGTTTTGATTCTTGAGGAGTTGATCGCGAAACAGCGCGTTGTAGTGCTTCCACTGCTCGCCCCCGCGGTTCATCATGGCCTGGGCTTCATAGTAGTGGCAGTAAAGGTCGGAAGCCTGGGTGTTGAACTTGAAGTTGGTGTTTTCGGTGATGTATTTGGCCCCGCTGCGTGCGGCGGCACGGGCGCCCCGGTCCCACAACTGCAGGCAAAGCACGCCGGCACCAGTAAGGGTGCAGTAGCCGCCGCCGGCTGGCTTGCCGGGCCTGGAGTAGCCAAAGCCGCCGGCTTTCGAGGCCAGCGACTCCACATATTCGAGGGCCTTGCTGGCGCAAGTTGACAGGTTGCGGAAATCCAGCCCGGTATGTTTGCAGGCCTTGAGAGCCTGAATCTGCCAGGCGGAAATGGATAGGTCGCCGCCACGAGCGCCCTCTTCGACATAGGCATAATCCCAACCGCCGGATTTGTGCTGGTTGTCGATGATGAACTGTCCGGCCTGTTGCGTGATCTCCTGCAGATGGGGCACGTTGAGGTTCAACTGCTTGCAGAAGGTCGCGGCCTCGGCCAGCGCGTAGGTGGCGATGGCATGCTCATAGGGCCAGGATTTGGCACCTTTGTTACCGGCGAGCTTGCCGTGGTTTTTCATGCCGAGATTGACGAGGTTGGTGATGGCCAACAGGCAGGATGAGCCGAATTCCGCGGAGAGCGGGGTTTCACAATGACCGAGATAGGCGAGCAGGGCCAGGCCGGTCATCGCGGGACCGCCGGCCCATGAACCATCCTTGCCCTGGGTGCTCTTGAGCCATTGCAGCGCCTTGACCACGGCTTCCTCGCACTCGGGAGTGCCGCCAGTGTCCTTCAAGCGGGACAGGCGGTCTTGCTTGGAGCAACGTTTTTTCATGGTGGCCGGGATGTTGCCGAAACCACCACCGCCGCCGCCGTCACCACCCGAACCCCAACCAGTGCCAAAGTCATCGCCATCGCCGAAGTTCACCGAGGGCACCGGGGTATCCACGTCAGGAACCGGGATCGCCACCGCGGAGGTCGTGTTCGCCGCAATGACCTTGGCCATCGAAGACGAGGGCGACGAGGGCCTGCGATCCGCCGAGGTGTTGATCTTTTTCTCATTCAGGTCCGGCTCCCCGGTGACGCCGGCCGCATAGGTGACGATCGTGGGTGAGTCCTTGAACAGCGCTGGAATCAGGATGAAGCCCAGCACCATGCCCAGCAGCGTGATGCTGAGCAACGCGATGACAAGCGACGACACCGTGGAAATCCGCCGCTGGGCGTGCAGGCGGGCCAAGGCTTCCTGACTGAGTTGGGCGTGTAGGCTCATGGATCTGGCACTCGCTACGAAATCCTAACCCCGGGCCGCAGGCAATGACCCGCACCAAGGCGGAAACACGAATCGCGGGCCGCCCGGCGGTCCGCAATTCAAGCGCATGAGAGAACGTGGGAATGATTATTGCACGCTGCCACCGGTGCCCGGCAGGAAGCGGTAATAGACTTCCAACATGAGGGTGCAAAGGCAGGTGCGGAAATGGGCATCCCCAACAAATTGCGGAGCCACCGCCCGCATTTTCTGGCCGCCGCCCGGGGCCTTCCAGGAACCATCCGGATTTTGATTCTTGAGGAGTTGTTCGCGAAACAGGGTGTTGTAGCGTTTCCATTGTTCGCCACCACGATTCATCATGGCCTGGGCTTCATAGTAGTGGCCATAGAGGTCGGAAAACCCGGTGTTGTAATCAAACTTGGTGTTCTTGTCGATGTACTTGGCCCCGTTGCGCACGGCGGCACGGGAACCCTTGTCCCACATCTGGAGGCTGAGCATGCCGGCTCCGGTGAGGGTGAAATAGTCCCCGCCGGCAGACGAGTTGGCGTTGGTGTAGCCAAAGCCACCGGACCCTGATGCCAGTTTTTCGACATACTCGGTACCCCGACTAACACACTTGGACAGGTTGCGGAAATCCAGGCCCGTATGCTTGCAGGCTTTGAGTGCCTGCATCTGCCAGGCCGTGATGGACAGGTCGCCGCCACGCGGCCCCGACTCGTCATAGCTGTAATCCCAGCCGCCGGATTGGTGTTGGTTGTCGATGATCAATTGGCCGGCTTTTTGGGTAACTTCCTGCAGATTGGGCACATTGATGTTCAACTGTTTGCAGAAGGTGGTGGCCTCCGCCAGCGCGTAGGTGGCGATGCCGTGCTCGTAGGGCCAATGCCTGGCCCCCGCATCGGTGGAGAGCTTGCCGTTGTTCTTCATGCCGAGATTGACGAGGTTGGTGATGGCCAGCAGACAGGATGGGCCGAATTCCTCGGAGAGCGGGGTTTCACAATGGCCGAGATAAGCGAGCAGGCCGAGGCCGGTCATCGCCGAACCACCCCACGCGCCGTCTTGGCTCTGGGTGCTCTTGAGCCATTGCAGCGCCTTGACCACGGCCTCCTCACACTCAGGTGTCCCGCCGGTGTCCTTCAGGCGGGTCAGGCGGTCTTGCTTGGAACAGCGCTTTTTCATGGTGGTCGGGATGTTGCCGAAACCGCCGCCGCCGCCACCGCCGTCGCCACCCGAACCCCAACCGGTGCCGAAGTCATCGCCATCGCCAAAGTTCACGGAGGGCACCGGGGTGTCCACGTCAGGGACCGGAATCGCCACGGTGGAAGTGGTGTTGGCCGCAATGACCTTGGCCATTGAGGACGAGGGCGACGAGGGCCTGCGATCCGCCGAAGTGTTGATCTTTTTCTCATTCAGGTCCGTCTCCTCGGTGAGGCTGGCCGCGTAGGTGACGATCGTGGGCGTGTCCTTGAACAGGGCGGGAATCAGGATGAAGCCCAGCACCAGGCCCATCAGAGTGATGCTGAGAAACGCGATGACGAGCGAAGAGATGCTGGAATTCCGGCGTTGCGCGTGCAGGCGGGCCAAGGCTTCCGGGCTGAGTTGGGCATGTAGGCTCATAGGGATGTTGCGGTTGCTGCGGGAATCTTAGTCCGCGCGCGACCAATGACCAGCAAAAACTTCGCGCACCCCGCATTTCATGGCCGATAACGCCCGACCCCATGGAAATTTAGGGGAATCTCCGGTTTTTTTCACCGATGGGTGGACAAACCGGGGTTGACTCATTAGACTCATTGGCATGTCAGTCCCTTCAAGAATCCACCCGCGCCCTGCGCACGGCTTTACCTTGGTTGAGTTGTTGGTTGTCATCACCATCATCGGCGTGTTGGCGACGATGGCGATGGTGGGCATGCCAAAGTTTGTGGAGAAGGGGCGGAAGGTGCAGGTGCTGGCGGAATTCCGGGAATTGGCGGTTGGGTTTGCGGCGTTCGAGTCCGAGAACAACCGTCCGCTCATTCCCTACGGCCAGCGGGAGGCCGGCCAGGACACGGTTTACGGTAACAAGGGCGGGGAGTTTTCCAATGGCATCGTGGTGGCCGTGCTTGGGGGCGTGGGGGAAAACCTGCCCTATCGGGTGGTGGATTTCAATGTGAAGGACATCAATCCCCGTGAAGAGGTGTACACGGTCTTCAAACTTGCTGATAAGAAGAAGAACGGGGTGGGTGCCGATGGCGTCTTCTATGACCCGTGGGGGCGGCCCCTGATGTTTGCCGTGAACGCCTTCAAATCCTCCAATCCCAACGCCGTGCTGGTGGACGTCAACCCGACGAACCCCGGCAAGAATGACTCACGCCTCGATACCATGGGCTTGGCCGAGTACTCCGACACCAAGCCCCGCGATGAACCCTATGTGATGTGGACCTACGGCAAGGATGGAATGAAGGGTGGCGAAGAAAGCCGGGGCAAACGCATCCCACCCTACAACGGCTCCGACGACGTGGTTTCCTGGAAGTAAATGCATTGGATGCTTGCGGGGCGCGAAGGTGCCGCACTAGCCTGCCGGCATGCAGACCATTCGAGCCGGTGTTGCGGGTGCGGGTGCCATGGGGCGCAACCACGCGAGGGTTTATTCATTGTTGGAAAACGTGGCGCTCACTGCCGTTTATGATGCCGATCCGGCACGTGCGGCGGCGGTGGCTGCGGAGTTTGGCGCCGAACCGGTGACCAGTTTGGAAGTGCTCGCCGAGCGCTGCGAGCTGGCCAGCGTGGCGGTGCCCACGGCGGCGCACGGCGAGGTGGGCTGCCGCCTGATGGAGCTGGGCGTCCATGTGTTGATGGAGAAGCCGATCGCGCCGACCGTGGCCGCCGCGCAGGGCTTGGTGGAAACCTCGCAACGCACCGGCCGGGTGCTGCAAATCGGCCACATCGAACGCTTCAATCCGGTCATGCGCGAATTGGAAAAAAAACTGTCCCGCCCGCGCTTCATCGAGGCACACCGCCTGTCGCCGTTTCCCAACCGCAGCATCGACATCGGGGTGGTGCTGGATCTCATGATTCACGATTTGGAAATCATCCTGCATCTCGTGCGCTCGCCCATCGCCAGCATCGACGCGGTGGGCGTGGCGGTATTGACCGCGCAGGAGGACATCGCCAATGCCCGCTTGCGCTTTGAGAACGGCTGCGTGGCCAACGTCACGGCCAGCCGCATCAGTCCGGAGCGCATGCGCAAGCTGCGCGTGTTTCAGGAGGATTGCTATCTATCCCTCGACTATCAGGAGCAATCCGGCCACATCCACTGGAAGGAAGGCATGGAAATCAAGCGGGCGGCGGTGGCAGTCGAGCCAGGCGAGCCTCTGCGGCTGGAACTTGCCGCCTTTGTCGCCAGCGTGGTGGCGGGAGCCGCGCCGGCCGTGAGCGGCCAACAAGGTGCCGCCGCCCTGGGCGTGGCTTTGGAAATCACCCGGCTGATCCGCGCCGCCGCCCCTTGATCGACCAACCCGCCCACCGCATCATTGGGCTGCCGGAAATGTTCCTGCGACAAGGCGTCATGGCGGGCATGAACGGGTGGCATCCCACCGCCAGCGGGATCCCCCACCAGGCATGCCCGTCAAGTTAAGGACCTGACGCCTTGTACCGGTAAGTTCCTCGCGAATTTCTGCATCAACCTCGGCACAATCTCCACCCTAACTGGACATCCTGCGGTCCGATCGGGCCGCAGGATGTCCAGTTAGGGACTGCTGTCGCGGGTCCCTGTCGGTAACAGGGATCACATTTCTTTGTCTTATTTTTGCTCGCGCCTGGGCAGGTATGGAGCGCGGCGCTGGCCGCAGTGGCAGCATGGCTGGAGGAGGCGGGATTGGCACTGCACCCTGGGACAACGCGCGTGCTGGACGCGACCCGGCACGGCGGGTCGCCCACATGCAGCTCGCCGTTCTAACGCTTTTCCCAGCCGTTGCCCTTGATGATTTCCTCGATCTCCGGCAAGGCCGTCAAACCCTCGGGGAGGAACTTGAATTGCACGAGATACTTGACGGCATCACGCATCTGCATGATTTCGCCCTTCTTGGCCTCCATGCCGGTGGCGGGCGTCTGCTTCACCGCAGTAACCCAGGCCGCAATGCCGCTTGCCACTTCCTTGCCGGTGGCGGCGTCCAACTCATAGCAGAGCGACTCCATCATGCGCAGCAGCTTGGCCTGGCCTTGCAGCTTGGCGGCATCACCGCGGATGCTCTTGGCCAACACCAACTTTTTGGCGGTGGCGGCTTCGGGCGACAGCGCTCCCATGTCTCCGCCGTCGATGCCACGCGCCGGCAGCAGGCGGTACCAAATGTTGCGGTAACGGACCGGGTTGCCGTGGTCCTGCAACTTGAGCGGGCCCTTGTCCAGCAGCGGATGATCGTTGCTACGGCCCTTGTGACCGCCGCCGCCTTCCAGCGGAGTTGCGTCCTGCACCACCACCCCGTTCAGCATCACGGTGAAGCGGCCGCCATCGAGCATCTTGCCGTCCTGATAGATCGGCCGCCGGAAAATGATGTCATAGATCTGCCATTCGCCGGGTGCGCGCAGGGCGTTGGCGTAGGGCGGGTTGACGCCATAAACCGAGGCGGCAAACCCGTCCGGGTAGGTCGGATTGTCATAGTTGTCGAGCACCTGGATCTCGGTCTGGCCCATCAGGAAGATGCCGCTGTTGCCGCGGCCCTGGCTGTGACCCTCGGCCTTGGTCGGCGCCGCCCACTCGACGTGCAATTGGCAATCGCCGAATTGATCCTTCGAGCGGATGTAGCCGGACCCCGGGACGCACTGCAAGGCACCGTCTTTGACGATCCATTTGGTGGGCTCGGCGGGGTTTTTATCCGCCTCCCACTTGTCGAGCGTGGCGGCGGTGCCATCAAACAAAACGATCGCATCCGAGGGTGGCCGGCCGGGCTGCTCAGCCGTGCTGAAGGTGCCCGGCGTGACCAGGGGCGGCTGCGGGCGGTTCATGTCGTGGACGGCCCACGGATGCGTCGCATTCGGCGGATCACCATAAAACGGCCCATCGGCAACCGCCGGAGCCACAGTGAGGACCAAAGCACAAAAGGGAACAACGGCGGATACGGGGCGGTTCAACATGGGCTTGGTTTACACCCCACCCGCACCACCGACAAGTCCCAATCTCAAAAAAATGCGCGGAGCGTGGCGGCGGCGGCGATCGGTAGGGCGGCTCGGCCTCGGGCCGCCCACTTGTCCGCCGCATGGCGGTGCGAATGAGGGGGCGCTTGCCGCGTGAATGAAAAGCGCGTTCCCATTCACCCTTCATCGTCGTCCCTCCCTCTGGGGCAGTCACGGCGCGGCGCGGCCGCCACGCCCTACCGGTTTGCGGTAGGGCGGCTCGGCCTCGGGCCGCCCACTTGTCCGCCGCATGGCGGTGCGAACGGGGGGGCGCTTGCCGCGCGAATGAAAAGCACGTTCCCATTCACCCTTCATCGTCGCCCCGCCCGCGGGGGCGGTGCTGAAGCGCGGTGGATGGACCGCGCATGGGATGCTGCACCCGCAGGGGCAGTCACGGCGCGGCGAGGCCGCCACGCCCTACCGGTTTGGTTCCTCACAGATGGGTGACCGTCACGCGGGCAAATTGGATGCCGCCCGGCGCGTTAGAGGCGGGGATGGTGACGGTGATCGTGTCATATTCCGCATCGAAAGGCGCGACGCCAATAATGACGCCGTTGACGTCCGGACCGGAACCGGCCGCACCTACGCTGACAGATTCCCAGATGTCGAGGTCGGTGCCGTATTGGACGCCGAGGGATACTTCTCCAATCGAGGCAAGCACACGCTTGAACGTGAGGGTCAGGCTGCCATCAAGGTTGCGAGTGGCGCCGGGGAGGACCGAGGGATCGCTGGCGAGCGGATTGCCGCCAAGAATCCATTCGAGGCCGTTGTCGGTGCCGTCACTTTCAGGATCGGCGGTGAACGCGGGATCCGTGGTGGAACCGGGAGCACCCGTGAGGCCATTGGCAGTGGCCCAGAGGCCGTATGGCCCGAGCGGCAAGGCGCTGACCTGGGCGGATTTGGGACCCTCACCCATCGAGTTGAGCGCCACCACGACGTAGTAGTAGGTGACGCCGTTGCTGACCGCGTTATCGGTGTACGACTCGGCAGACGGACTCGCGAGCACGGTGTAGGGCCCGCCGCTGGTCTCCGAGCGCTTCACACGGTAGCCGGTGGCTCCCTCTACCGGATCCCAGGTCAGGCCCACGGTTGCATTTCCCGCCGTCGCTATCACGCCGGCTGGTTCCGCTATCGGCAAGGCGCTGACCTCGGCGGAAGGAGGACTCACACCGGCGGTGTTGGTCGCCGCCACCACGTAATAGTAGATGACGCCGTTGCTGGCCGTATGGTCGGTGTAAGACACCGAGAACGGAGTTCCTATCTCGGTGTAAGGTCCGCTGCTGATCTCCGAGCGCATCACGCTATAGCCGGTGGCTCCGGTTACCAAATTCCAGGCCAGGCCCACGGAGGCATTGCCGGCTGTCGCCGTCACGCCGGTCGGTGCCGTCGGCATCGTGATGACGTACAAGGTGCCGGAGCTGGTGAAATGAACGTCGTCCACATAATCCGGGACAGGCGTCGTCGAGGAAGTCCCGTAAGTTCCGCCGGGCTGCGCCACGCCGTCAAAGGCCAGTCCGCCAACCGAGACCAACTTGCTGAAATTCAAGTCCATTACCGCCCCGCTGGTGAGATCCAGATTGGTCGAAACCAAATCCGGCGTGGTGGCCGTGCCCATGAAGTTGACGTTGTCATAGGAACCACTGACCGTGGCCCCGGCATTCAAGGCCAGACCGAGATAGGTGGTCGATCCCCACTGACCGGACGGGAAGGTGTGGGTCTGGACTGGCGTATAGGTTATCCCGTCAGTGCTCTTGTGGGTCGTAAGCAAGTCGCCCACCCGGGTGATCCGCAGCCAGTTCCCCGACCCCGGGTTGACCTGTTGAACGGTGGCGCCGTTGTCGCGATAGGCCGACACGGTATTTGCCCAAATTCCGGTCCAATTGCCACCTCCGCTGGGGTTCACGTTATCGCGGGCCATGATGCCAGCGGCTCCGGTGCTGGCAGTGACGCGGCAACTGATATCGAAATCGCCCGTGGGCAGCGCCATGTAGTGCCAGACGTGGTTGTCGGGCTGACCCAAGCCATCGTTGCCGACGGTATTGACGTTGCTTCCGCTCACGGTCCAGACTCCGTTCCCGCTGAAGACGGCCGGGTTGGCAACCGGCACCGTGTTGGCGCCCAGGCCCATACCCATGACTCCTTCATACCCGGTGGTGACCAGATCCAGTGTGCCGCTGATGGCGGTGAGCGTGCGATGTTTCGCCAAGGTGGGTTGGGCGACATCTCCGCCGACGGGGTTGCTGAGGCTGAAGGAGGTGCCGCCGGTCAAGGTGACGGTGAGTCCGGTAAGGTTCGCGCTGCTGGCAACGACCACGGGATGCGCGGAGGCATCCATCCTGCTCGACAGGGCTTTAAGGTCCAGGGTGGTCGTCTGGACGCCAGCGGCGTTGACGGTCGCCGAGGCTCCGTCGGTCACACTCAGGATCGTCAGGGTTTGGCTCGCGCTGAGTTTGAGGTTGCCGCCGCTAACAGTTGTCGGACCGGTGTAGGCATTGGTCACTCCAAGGCTGAGTGAACCACTGCCGGACTTGGTCAAACCACCATCGCCGCCGATGGCCGTGCCGAAGGTGACATCGAATCCATTGGTGTCGATCTTCGACAATTTGCCGACGGCAACGGTCGGAATTTTGGACGAGAAGTCAATCGCGGTGGCGCCGCTGCCAGCCGGATACTGCAGGGTGCCCCCCTGGAAATCGACACTCCCGCTTCCGAGGCTACCGGTGTCGGCGATCTGGAGAGTGCCGGCGCTGAGAATCGTGCCGCCGCCATAGGTGTTGGAAGTGCCGGTAAGAGCCAACCTGCCGGTTCCGCCCTTGGTCAGGCCATTGCTGCCCGAAACAACCGAGGCAATCGTAGCCGTATCACCGATGACGGTGGTAGTGAGGGTATTGGCGGCGGCATCCGCGCCCGTAAGGTCGAGTGTCCCGTCCGTGACCAGATAGTTATTGACGGAAAACGTCAGCCCGGCGGTGGCGGCAACCGTGCCGCTGATGGTGACCGTGCCGGGGGCCCCGGCGAAAATCAGCGCGGCCGTGGTGGATTGGGCAAGCGTGCCCAGTTCGCCGGGGTTGGCTGCCCAAAGATTCGAGGTCGTGCTCCAAGTGCCGGAGTCCCCCCCCGTTGCGCCGACGGCCCAATAGGTGCCGGTGGCGGCGGCATCGACGCCGCCAATTACTGTATTGAAGGACTCTGCGATACGAATTTCATCAACGCTATAGCGGTTTCCGGCCACCGAGAGTTGGGTGAAGGTACTTGGGTCGTGGGTGAAAGTGTTGGACACCGCCCGGGCATCGAAGTTCACTACGCTCAGGGTTTCCCCGTCTCCGAATGCCGCGACTTTGAGGGTATGCGGCCCGGCCAGGGTCGCACCCCACTCGATCTTCGCAATCAGGACATAGGGCTTGTTATCCCGGGTCCACAACTTGTTAGGACTGGTCAATTGGGTCGAGGTGAAGTTGTTCTGAGTGCCACTTCCTGACCAGACATTGGCTCCGAAAGCCGAGGAGTTGCCGAAAGCGGTGGTACTATTATCATACTGCCCGCTGAACATGCCCATTCCGACTGCATTGCCATTGGACTCTCCGCCTCTTCCGTTGAATCCGAGATTGCAGTCCACCCTGCCGGCTCCGATCGCGAGGGAAAAGGACGCCCACCGGCTGTGGTCCGAGGCGGCCACACAGCTCATCCAGGTCGGCTTGGCGGGATCGCCTAGAGCAGCAATAACGCTCGAAGCCAAGGGAATGTATGCCGAAATGTGGTCGGGGGTGGCGTTCCAAGTATTGGTGCCGGCGTATCCACCACTGCTCGATGCAAGCAGTGTCGAGGTTCCGGTGTAGTATGCGCTGTAACTCGGAATACCCGCACCCGCAGCCGCGGCGACTACCCCTGGCACGGCACCGCCGCTAAAGTTTGAAACAAAGAAGCCCGGGCTGGCATTGTTGCAAAACGTAGTCCAGGTGCCGGTCGTGCCAAGTGCTCCGCCATTGCCGGCGAGAGCCGCGCCCGCAGTATAGGAAGAGCCACCTGGGATAGGGGCGAACGGCTCATAGACGAGCACGTCCGCATGGGCGGAGGGAACGAAACCAGCCAGGCCGAGGGCGAGGGTGGCGAGACAGGCGGAGCGCCGGTAGGGTGCCGCGGCGGCCATCGCGGCAAAGCGCGTGGCGAGGGAGCGGGTTGCATGCTGTGCTGTTGATTTCATAATCTATTCGGTTTGCGGTTATGTTTTGTGTTTGGGGTATGGATGGTGGATTCCTGGTCTGGTGGATGGTCTTGGATCATTGGACCGCTGCCGACTGCGGCGGACATTTGCCCACAGACACAGCCGATGCCGAGGAAGCGTACCCGACGAGGACGGGCGCTGTCCATGGCACGGAGGAACTATTTTTCAGGGGGAGTTCAGGGGGGGCATCGGGGTTTGTGGACTGAAGAAGAAGGCCGCGCGTCGGGATCCGAAGTGCGAGAGGAAAGGCGCTGTGACTTCACCGCTCGCATGCTTCGGCAAGTGTCAAGCTGGCGCGGAAATGGAAGCTGTCAAACCGGAAATGATGAGATTATGAGATTCATGAAAAGAATCGTTACCACTCACCACCGATTGCACGGGCATGCCGCAGTCCACGGGCTCCCGCCGCCGGGCTGCGGACGGGCTCCCGCCGCCGGGCCGCGGACGGGCTCCCGCCGCCAGGCCGTGGACTGCGGCAGCCCGCTGCCGCTGTAGCTTCGCCAGCCTGCTGGCGAGGGCGGACCAGTCCACCCCGCGAAGGCGCGCCGCAGCAGGCTGCGGACGCCACAGCGGCAGCAGGCTGCCGCAGTCCACGGAGGCCAGTCGGCTGGCACGGTCCGCCTCGCGGGTGGTCACGCCCTCCACGCGGGAACGTCGGATTGCGGTGCCGGACTGGACCTGGTTTCGGCCGCGGCGGCCGCCGGGATTCAGCCACAGCGGTGTGGCGCTGCGCTTCCCACCGCACGCCCTGCATTCTCCTTGCCACGCATAAGAATTCATGCGACTTTCTCCCGGTACGTGAAGGCGGAGAAACTCAAGACGAAGCCGCTGCAAGGAAACGTCACGAACTGGAGCTTCGCGGACGCCTGCCTGCTGGCCGGCCACTGCGGCTGGAAAATCACCCGCACCAGCAGCAGCCATCACATTTTCACGCATTTCCGCAAGGAAGTACCCTCCCTCAACCTGCAGGAAAAAACGGGTCAGGCAAAGCCCTACCAGCTCCGCCAGATGAAAGAAACCATCGACACATTCAAGCTCTGAAACATCATGAAAACCACACCACACTATCCTATCCGCCTGCATTGGAGCGAAGAAGACGGCGAGTGGGTTGCCACCTCTCCCGCGTGGCCCGCTCTGTCCTCGCTGGCGGAGAGTCCGCAGGATGCCGCCAAGGGTCTCCTGCAAGCCATCCGTCTTGCTTCCCAGGCCAATGCCGAGCTTGGCCGCCCGGTCCCCGAGTCGCTTACCATTGCCGATCTTAAGCGTGCCGGAGCACTCCTCAAGATCGCCGCGCTTGCCACCCTTGCGGGCCTTCCTGCCCAAACCCTCCACAGCAAAATCCGTCGCAGTGGCGGACTTACCCCGGAAGAAAGCGCCGCCATTCACAACGCCCTGGCCGGAGTCAATCTTGCCGTGGCAAAATGATGGAAGATGTGGTAGCAGAGGATGCAGCCACTGCTTGGGCCAAACCAGGGGAGTCACGGGGTTCGCAGGAGGCACGGTCCGTCTCGCGGGTGGTCACGCCGCTGAGTGCCGGGACGCCGCAGCCTGGTGACGGACCCACCGCGCCTGCGGCCCCCGCCAAGGTCATCGCCGATGAGTCAGAACAACGTGTAAATGAACGGCGCAGCACCGGTTCCCGCGAGCAAGGTGAACAAGCCTAACACAAGCAGCAGGACCAGGATGGGCAGCAGCCACCATTTCCGGTTCTCCTTCAAGAACCCCCAGAACTCGGCCATGAAACCGCAGTCGGCTTGATGGGCCGCCGCCTTATCGAATTCGCTCTGTCGCTTGCTCATGAGGTTGGGATGCCGGTAAGGACTCGCCCCGGATGATCGCACCGCACGGCGAAAACGCAACCAGAATGGCCCCGACACCAGAATGGCCCCGACACGGTTACTGCGCTTGGCCGGCAGGGGTGCCTGACTGGAGGCGACTGAGGCGGGCTCGAATGACGTCGGCCAAGGTCTTGTCATTGCGGGCGGACACCAAGCCGAGGGCTTTTTGAAAATGGGCGATGGCCTCGTCAACCTGGCCATGGCCGGCCAACGCGTTTCCGAGGTTGAGGTGGGCCTCCACAAAATCGGGCTTGGTCTTCAGGGCCATTTGGTAATGGGCGATGGCCTCGTCGGCCTGTCCGCGGCCGGCCAAGGCCACCGCGAGGTTGAAGTGGGCGTTCGCGAAGTCGGGTTGGATCTTCAGCGCCTGCTGGTAATGGGTGATCGCCTCAGCGGCCTGTCCGCGGCCGGCCAAGGCCGCTCCGAGGTTGAGGTGAGCCGCAGCGTAGTCGGGCTTGATTGCCAAGGCCTGTTGGTAATGGGCAACGGCCTCGTCGAGCTGTCTGCGGCCAGCCAATGCCACCCCGAGATTGAAGTGGGCGTTGGCGAAGTCGGGCTTGATTTTCAGGGCTTGCTGGTAATCGGCGATGGCCTCATCGATCTGTCCGCGGCCAGCCAACGCCATCCCGAGGTTGAGGTGAGCCTCGGCGTAGTTGGGCTTGATTTCCAAGGCCTGCTGGTAATGGGCAATCGCCTCATCGGCGCGTCCGCGGTTGGCCAGATCCAGCCCGAGGTTGTTGTGGGCATCGGCGTGGTCGGGCTTGATCTCCAAGGCCTTTTGATAATGGGCCATGGCCTCATCGACCCGTCCGCGGCCGTCCAAGGCCACCCCGAGGTTGTTGTGGGCGTCGGCTTGGTCAGGATTGATTTCCAAGGCCTGCTGGTAATGGGTCATGGCCTCATCAACCTGTCCGCGGTTGGCCAAGGCCACGCCGAGGTTGAGGTGAGCCCCGGCGAAGTCGGGCCGAATTCGCAAGGCCTCTTGGTAGTGGGCCACCGCGTCGTCAAGGCGCCCCAGGCTCGCCAGGGCGGCGCCGAGGTTGTTGTGGGCGTCGGCGTAACCGGGACGAATTCGCAAGGCCTCTTGGTAATGATTCACCGCCTCGGCGAACTGGCCGGTATCGGCAAGGAGTTTTCCCAGATTCAGCAAGGCGTTGCTGTAGCCGGGTGACAATTCAAGGGCTTCACGATAGCGCTTGATGGCCGCGTCCACTTGGTCCTGTTTTTCCAGCACCACGCCCTGATTGTAGAACCAAACCGCGTTTTGCGCCGGCGTTTGCGGTCGCCGTTGGGCCAGGATGCGGTCAAAAACCGCCTGCCGGGCATCTGATTTGCCGTTGAACCATCCCGCCTGTTCCATGGCTTCCCAGAGGTGCCAGGCAATCAGTTCGTGTCCCTGCCGCGTGGGGTGAACGTAGTCCTCAATCAAATTGAATCCCACCAGCCCATGCTCGCTCTGCTGCTCGAAAAGCCGATCGACATCGACCAACAACACCCCCTGCTGTCGGGCGATCTCGCGGATGGCCACATTGATTCCCGAGAGCCGACGAATGGGCGAGGCGTCCTCGTCGCACGCCCGCTGATAGGCGCCCCGGGCGTCGTCGAAGCGGCCGAGTCCCTCGTAGGCCTGCCCGAGCAGAAAGCGGGTCTCAGCGTGATGAGGGGCGAGCCGTGCCGCCTGCTCCAGCGCCACCGCCGCCGGCTCGAAACGGCCACTCTTGAGGAGTCGCCCACCCGCCGTGAACAGCTCCGACCGTTGTTGGCGGTCGTGCTCCGCCAGTGACGCCACGCCTGTCGAAGCCTCCGGCCGCCATTGGCGCAGATTGCAGGGGACCGTCGCCAGCACGACCTTGACGTCAGCCGCCCGGGCACGCCGGACCAGGCGCTCCAACCGCCAGCGAAACTCGGCCACAATCGCCTCCTTCTCCGCCGGAGCATAGACGTGCGTTTGGTCGCGCATGACCCGCGTCTCGAATCCGCTGGCGGGGGGGTGCAGCGAATTCCGCAGCCGCCCGGTGGCAAACCGCATGCCGGAGTACACCCGCGAGTATGACAGCGCATATTCAAAGCCCGTGCGAAGCGTGCCGCGATGTTTGAGCGCGTCGAAAAACGCCGGCTCGATGAACTCATTGTGCCCCTCGTACACGATGAACACGTCCGGCTGATAGTCCAGCAGTTCATCGGCCACGAGGTTGAGCCGGTGCATGGCGTAGGAGACGCCGCTGGCGTTGACGGCTTCCACCTGCCGCTCCGGGTGGGTTGCTGCCAGCGCCTCGCCCACGATGCTCGTGAAGGCGGCCTCCGCTCCCCACGGAAAACCAAAGGAACTGGATCCCCCCAGGCAGAAGAGCCGCAAGCCATTGGCGGGCTTGGCGGCAAGAAATGACTGATCGTTGAACGTCCCCCCCCGGATGCCGGGCCGCGTCCGGTAGTTCGGACCTTCCCGCTGGAACACTTTCACCAGCCCCGAGAAGCCCCGAAACGGATCTTCTTGCTCGATCTGGGTTGGCACCCCTGCCGCCCAGAGGACCAGTTCCAGGATGGCGAAAAATCCCAGGCAGGTGAGCGCCGAAAACAGGAGCTTTTTCGATGTGGCAAGCTTCGGCCCGGTGCCGTTGGGACTTCCTGTCAGATCCGGTGGCGTGGCTCCCTGCGGCTCCTCTCTGGTGACCTTCATCCTACCTGCCATGGCCATGATCTAGCCCGGACCTTCAACCGCCGCAAGGAAAGATTTTCCCTGTGTCTGGTTCCGGCCTGGGATCGACAGAGAGCCATTTTGCGCCAGCAGGCTGGCTGGCCGCGGCCATGCCAGCAGGCTGGCGGGGATGACCTCGGGCTTCTCACCGGTTATGCAATCCCATGCCGCAGCAGGCTGCGAGCATCACAGCGGCAGCCGGCTGCACGCAGTCCGCGGATTGCCGCTTGACACGCCGCTGCCGGTCTGGCAGCCAGCTTGCGAGCGAAGTGCCATGGTCCCTCGTCCGCTCGGCGGCAGGGACGGGGCGCGTCAAATTGAAGATCTTCCGGACAGTTAGCCAAATGGGGTGGAAACCGATCAAGCAACGGCGCACGGCCCGCAGTGACAACCAGGCCCAAAGCCGGCAGGATGCTGGCGTGGCCGAGTCGCGGGGGCATGCCGCAACAGGCGGCGGAGGTCACGGCGGCAACAGGCTGCCGCAGTCCACGGGCCCGCCGCCCAGCCGTCGGCCGGGCCGTTTTCGTGGCTGGCGGGGCTGGCTGCTGCGGGTGGCGCTGCTGGTGCTCGCGCCGCTGCTGTTTTTCGGGCTGCTGGAAGGCGGCTTGCGGGTGGGCGGCTATGGTTACCCGACCGGGTTCTTCGTCAGGGCGGATGGCAGCGGCAATTACACGACGAACTTCCGCTTCGGCTGGCGGTTTTTCCCGCGCTCGCTGGCGCGGGACCCGGAGCCGTGCGTGCTTGCCGCCAAGCCCGCCGGCGCGATCCGCATCTTCGTGCTCGGGAGTTCGGCAGCCATGGGCACGCCCGATCCGGCGTTCAGCTTTGGCCGGATCCTTGAAGTCATGCTCCGCGAGCAGTATCCGGGAACGCGCCTCGAGGTGGTCAACGCGGCGATGACGGCGATCAACTCGCAGGTGGCCCTGGAGATCGCCCGCGATTGCGCGGCCCGCGAGCCGGACCTGTTTGTCGTTTACATGGGCAACAACGAGGTGGTCGGCCCCTTCGGTCCGGGCACCGTCTTTCAGCAGTGGTCGCCGAATTTGCCGCTGATCCGCGCCAGTCTCCGGGTGAAAGCGACGCGGGTCGGCCAGTTGTTAGGCAACGTCGTCGGTTCTTTCCGTCGCAAGGCAGGCACGCCGGGTTCGTGGCGCGGCATGGAGATGTTTCTGGACAACCCCGTGAGGGACGATGATCCCAGACTGAGTGCCGTTTATGCCAACTATCGGCGGAATCTGACCGACATCTGTGACCAAGCCCGGCACGCGCATGCCGGAGTGGTCCTGGCGAGCGTGGCGGTGAACCTGCGGGACTGTCCGCCGTTTGCCTCGCTGCATCGGTCCGGTCTGGACCCCGCCGATCTCACGCAATGGGAGGCGCTCTGCAAGGCGGGCGGAGAGTTGGCGGCCAACCAGCAATGGCCCGAGGCGTTAGAGCAATACGAGGCGGCGGCGAAACTCGACGGGCGCTTTGCGGAACTCCAGTTTCGGATAGGTCAGTGTCTGCTGCAGGCTGGCCGCTGCGCCGAGGCCCGCGACCGCTTTGAATTGGCCCGCGATCTGGACGTGCTGCGGTTTCGCGCCGACTCCCGCATCAATCCGATCATTCGTGAAGTGGCGACCGCGCGGAAAGCCACCGGCGTTCGCTTTGTCGATGCGGAGCGGGCACTGGCGGAAAGCGATCCGGGTGCCAAGGGCATTGCGGGAGGGCCGCTCTTCCATGAACACGTCCACCTGACCTTTGATGGCAATTACCTGCTCGCCCGGGCGATGTTAGAGCAAGTCTGCGCGGCCTTGCCGCAACTGGCCGCGCTCCCTACGCCGGGTGCCGTCCCGTCGCGCCAGCGCTGCGCGGAAGTGCTGGCGCTGACGCCGTGGGACGAGTTCCAGCTAACTGCCGATATGGTGGAGATGACGTCCAGGGCACCTTTCACCAATCAGTTAGACCACCGCCTCAGACAGGCTGCCGCAGGTCGGCGACGCGACGAACTGCGCCAACTGGCAGCGACGCCAGCAGCCGAGCAGGCGGCATGGCAGACCTACGAGGCGGCGCTCGTCAAGACCCCTGCCGACTGGAGCCTGCACCGTCATTTCGGCAGGTTGGCGCTGCTGATGGGGCGCCCCGACGTGGCCGTCGAGCACCTTCAAATCGCACTCGGGAAGTTGCCCCGCGATGCCCCGTTACACATTAACCTTGGCAATGCCTTGGCCGACCAAGGACACCCCAACGAGGCCATCGGCCATTACCGGCAAGCCCTGGAAATCAACCCCGATGACGAAATGGCCCACTACAACCTCGGCAACGTGCTGGCCGGCCGCCAGCAGATCGACGAGGCCATTGCGCATTACCGGCAAGCCCTCAAAATCAAACCCAACTACGAGGGTGCTCACTACAACCTTGGGAACGTGCTGGCCGGCCGTGGTCAGGTTGACGAGGCCATCGTGCATTTCCAGCAAGCCTTGGCAAGCACCCCCGACAACGCGGAAGCTCACAGCAACCTCGGTGCCATGTTAGCCAGTCGCGGCAAGTTCGACGATGCCATCGCCCATTTCCAGCGGGCGCTGGAACTCAGGCCCGACAATGTGAAGGTTCGCCAGAACCTGGAGCGTGCCCGGGCCGAGCGGGCCAGGATTCCACCGGCACCGCCACGGCCCGCCGGCGGCTGAGCCGGATCACCGAGCCGCACGGTTTTCCAAGGAATTCAGTGGCGGACTCGGGAAAATTGCGCGGATTCACGCAGCGGGATTGACCCGGGCCGGGAATTGGCTAAAATCTCCCGCATGACAGCGGTGGAAGTGGCCTACAAAATTCTGGATACGATGCTGGGACATCTCGGATTCACCGCGACCATTGAAATCCAGCAAACCGAGGACGGCCCCTGCCTGCAAATCCAAACCGGGGAAAGCACCGCCCTGATCGGCAGTGACGGCGACCGGCTGGATGACCTGCAGTACCTCGTCAACCGGATCCTGCGCCGCCATTTCCCCAAGGCGGAACGGATCAAGGTGGATTGCGAGCATTTCCGCTCGATCCAGGAGGACCACCTGCACGAGGAGGTCCGCAGCCTCGCCGAGCGGGTGAAAACCACCGGCAAGTCCTATCAGATGCGTCCGCTCAACGCCTACTACCGGCGCTTGGTACACAATGTGCTCGCGCAGAGCCCGGAGGTGGCCTCCCATTCCCCGGACGGCGATGATCGCCTCAAGCGCATCACCATCTCACCCCGGACCACCCCGGCGACTGCTTCATGAAACGATTCCTTTTTGACTGTGGCGTCCGGGATGCGGAGGCGGCGTTGGGCTTGTTGCTGCTGCGGGCGGCCACCGGGCTGATGATGCTCATCGGCCACGGCATCCCGAAACTCCAGCACTTCGGCACGCTCAAGGCCGCCTGGCAGGTGCCGGATTTTTTCCCGTTTTATTTCATGTCGCCGCCACTGAGCCTGGTGGCGACCCTGTGCGCGGAGGTGCTGGCGGCGCTGTTGCTGGTGCTCGGCCTGATGACGCGGCCGGCGGCCTTCGTGCTCTGCTTCACCATGGTGGTGGCGGCCTTCGACATCAACGGTGCCAGCGCCTGGTTCACGCTGCCGCCCAATGGCAAGGAACTGGCCATTCTCTATCTGATCCCCGGGCTGGTGCTGCTGCTCACGGGTGCCGGCGCCTGGTCGCTCGATGCCACACTGTATCGCGAACCCAAACGCCGCCGCTGGTAGGAACCCCCATGGAAACCCACCGCCTCGTCCTCCCCGGCGATCTCAATCACTACGGCTTCCTCTTCGGCGGCCGCCTGCTGGCGTGGATCGACGAAGCGTCGTGGATCGCCGCCAGCCTCGACTATCCGGCGTGCCAGTTCGTCACCGTGGCGATGGACACCGTCGAGTTCCACCACAGCGTGCGCGAGGGCACCATTCTAACCATCCGCTGCGAGCGCACCCGCGAAGGCACCACCAGCGCCACCTACGCCGTCAAAGTCTGGGACTGGAAAGCCCGCCCCGACCCGATTTTCTCGACCTGCGTGACGTTTGTCAGGGTCGATGCCGGAGGCCACAAGCTGCCGCTCAGGTGAACCGCCGGGAGTCGCCGCCGCACCGCCTCCCGGTGCCAATGTCGCAAGCTGGCGATGCTTCCTGGCGGGAAAGTCATTGCGATCACCCGGCCGCTTTGGTAGGGCTTTCCGGCGACCATCATCCCACCGTGCCGCCCACCCTTGAAACCGTCGATATCGTCCTGCCTCTGGAGCGCTCGGAGGATGCCGCGGCGTGCCGCGAGGCGGTGGCCGCCAAGTTAGGGATGGCGGTCTCGCGGGTGGGGGGAACCCGGCTGCGGAAGCACTCGATCGACGCCCGCCAACCCGCGATCAAGGTGCGACTCAGGCTGGAGGTGGCACTTGATGGCCCCCTCCCCCCGGAGGCGATGCCGAGCTGGGATGCGCCGCCCTTGTCGGCACATCCGCGCACCGTGGTTATCGTTGGCTGTGGGCCGGCGGGGATGTTTGCCGCGCTCCGCTGTTTGGAAATGGGCGTCAAGCCGATCATTCTGGAACGCGGCAAGGACGTCAGTGCCCGCCGCTTCGATCTCGCTCCGCTGTTGCGGGAGGGCCGCGTCATCGAGGAATCCAACTACTGCTTCGGCGAAGGCGGTGCCGGCACGTTCTCCGATGGCAAACTCCACACCCGCGCCACCAAACGGGGTCCGGTCGCCAGGATTTACGAAATCCTCGTCGCCCACGGCGCCCCCGCCCGCATTCTAACCGATGCCCACCCGCACCTCGGCTCCAATCTCCTGCCCAACGTCGTCAAGGCCATCCGCGCCTCCATCATCCAGGCCGGCGGCGAGGTCCGCTTCCAGACCAAGGTCGTCGATTTCCTCGTCACCGGCGACCGCCTCCGCGGCGTGCTCACCGCTGCCCATGAGGAAATCCCGGCCGCTGCCGTGATCCTCGCCACCGGCCACTCGGCACGCGACATCTATCGGCTGCTGGCAGCCCGGCAGATATTGTTAGAACCGAAGCCCTTTGCGGTCGGCTTTCGCATCGAGCACCCGCAGGCGTTCATCGACCGCGCCCAATACCATCTGGGTGCCACCGCGGAGCGCCCGCGCCTGCTGCCCGCCGCCCGCTATCGGCTGGCCACCAGGATTCGCGGGCGCGGCGTGCATTCGTTCTGCATGTGTCCCGGCGGCTGGATCGTCCCCACCGCCACCGAGAACGACGAGGTGGTGGTCAACGGCATGAGTCTGTCGCGGCGCGATTCGCCGTTTGCCAACTCCGGGATGATTGCGGCGGTGGAGCCCGCAGATCTAAGCTCCTTTTTCAAACAACACGGCGTGCTCGGCGGCATGGCCTTTCAAAAAATGTTGGAAAAATCCGCCAAGACCGCTGGCGGTGGCGGCCAGGTCGCGCCGGCCCAGCGGGCTGCGGATTTCCTTGCCGGCAGACTCTCGACCAGCCTGCCGGAAACCAGCTATTTCCCCGGCATCCGCGCCGCCCCGCTGCACGAGTTGCTGCCGGCCTGGATCGCCAAGCGGCTGCGCGAGGGTTTGCACTTGTTTGGCCGTCAGATGCCCGGCTTCGTCGCGACGCCGGCATTGTTGTTAGGGTTTGAGACCCGCACCAGTTCGCCGGTACGCATTCCGCGCCGCGCCGACACCCTCGAGCATCCGCAACTGCGCGGTCTGTTCCCCTGCGGTGAGGGAGCCGGCTACGCGGGCGGCATCGTCAGCGCCGCGCTCGACGGCATGCGCAGCGCCGAGGCGGCGGGGGCAGACTGATTCGCATGCGGGGTCTTGCCTGGGGTGCTCTCTTGCGGCTCATCCAATGCTGGTTCTTTCAGCGTTTCAGCGTTTCAGCATTTCACCCAATCCTCTTCTGCAAAGCCCTAACACTCCAACGCAACCCGGACGCCGCTGCGGCATTCCCCCGCAGCTTCCGCGCCCCGCTCTTGCGCTTCGGCCCGAATCGACTCCGGCACTGCTTGAACACCCCATCCACAAACTCCCGGCTACCGAGCACCGCCCCATCCGAAAATCACCTCGCCCAACACCGCAGCATCTGGCTCATCGCCACCTCGCGGCCCCGCTCAAGCCGGGCAAGCTCCGCCACTTCCTTCCTCATGCCTTTCCCGACCATCCTCACCTCCACACCACCCTCGGCACTGCTCACCTCCCGCAATCTTTCCGTGCCTTCCGCTAACAAATTCATCCGGTAGTCCGAATGATGCGGGACAACGGCAAGGAGTGCGAGGTTCGTCCCAACACCTGCGCGGAAATCCGGCCGGAGGAGTCGCGCCCTGGGGCCGGACAACCGCCGCGTCGGCCGCCCGGCTCGCCCGTGGTGCCTTGGGGGCCAGCCTCCAAACCCCCGGAGTTTATCGCTTTGGGCCAATGGGCTTGGCCAGCGCGGCCTTCAAGAAAATTTGCGCCCCTTGGGAATATTCTGGAAATAGTTTCTTGCCAAGCGCCCCACCTCACCTACTCTCGCCCCTGTCAGCCAGCCCTTCGGGCTTCTATCAATTTGACGGAGAACTGAACACCCCCTGGCCGCACGGGATTTTCCCGCATTTGCAAATTGGAAATGCTCTTCTGTCAGAATGTGCCAAACTCACTCCAAGTCCCCATGAAAAACCAAAATAGGATCAAACTTGGGCGTATCGCCCTGAAACACTTCGCCCTTGCTTGCACGCTATGGGCCTGGCTGGAAGCCGGAAATGCACCAGCAGGCGTGGTTGACATCAGCAATGCCACCACACCCGCAGAGCCGTCGTGGCCGGAAGGCGGCGTCCTCATCGACGCAGTCGTCGGCGCGGGCAACACCGGCCGCCTGGTGGGAACCACCCAAACGCATTGGTGGAGCAGTGGCTTCACGGTGCCCTTGGATCTCAATGGCAATACGCTCATCCTCGATTTCGGCTGGAACGCTGGCAAGGTCGTCAGCGGTCCCATTTCCGGCAATGGCGAGGTGAGGATTCAAAGTGTGCCAAGCATCGCCATCAACGGTCTCACCGGCAATACCTGCACCGGTACGACCGTCGTGAACCCATACACTGCCGTGTCACTCGGGAAGAGTTCCGGCGATGCCTTACGTGGCACGATCACGGTGAACGGCCCGAATGACGGATCGAATACCACAAGACTGGTGTGGACCGCCGACAACCAGATCAATGACGCCTCGGACGTGTCCCTGGTTGTCCGCGGAGCGTTGCTGGATCTCGCCGGGTTCTCGGACACGATCAATGACCTGCATCTGGCAACGGGTACCGCCGTGCAAACCGGCGCCGACGGCGTGCTCAAGGTCGCACACCTGTTTTTGAACGGCATCCAACAAGACGAAGTTGCCTATCTTGCCGGTGACGGTTTCGTCCTCGGCTCTGTGTCTGTCGGTGCTGGTTCTCCGTACGGGACTTGGGCGTCACAGTACGCGGGCGGCGGGCCGCCCGACGGGGATTCGAATCTTGACGGGGTGCAAAACGGCGTCGCCTACTTCATGGGTGCGACCGGCCTCGCCACCCTTCCGGGCGTGGTGGACGGCAAGCTCCCCTGGCCGCGCGATCCGCAGGCCGCAGCCACCTTCAAGGTGCAAGTCTCCGAGAACCTAACCGATTGGGTCCATGTGGATCCGCACGACCCCAACCTTGACACGACCAACCCGAACCAAGTGGTTTACACCTTGCTGCCTCCCGGCGCGTTGAAGAAATTCCACCGTCTGGAGGTCACCGTCACGCCGTAACCACTCGGCTCGACAAATCGCGCATCCATAATTTCACATCCTCACGACCCAAGTGGCACTGCGGCTGGGTGTTTCCATTGTCATACATCTCAATGAGTTGGTTGGTGGGGTTTCAACACTGGGGGCACCGTCCAGACCGGGATGGAAATCCGGCCTGGGGGGAGTCGCGTCCCGGGGCCGGAAAACCGCCGCGCCCCTTGGAAACAATCAAATGAAACAGGCAATGAAACGAGTGAAGAATGGGTTGTCCGTTGTGGCGATTCTGATGGTCGCATCGCGGGCTTGCGGGGCGTCATCGCCCGATGGCGAACCGATTGTCGGCAGGCAGTCGTTTGTCATCAACGGGCCGGCCGGCGGGGCGAGCGGGGCTATGGCCGGCGGGCCGATCATGGGCAATGGCGATGTGGGCGTCATGCTGTCCGGCCCGGCGGAAGAGCTGATTTTCTATATCGGCAAGAATGACTCATGGGGAAGCCTCTCCCAGTCTGTCATGGCGGTCGGACAGATGCGGATCATGACGCCGGCCTTGCAGGGCGCGACTTTGAGGACCACGGTGGATATGCAGCATGCGGAACTCCGCGGCGAATACGCCAAGGCCACCGCCGCGCTCGCCTCCCGCTCCTGGGTTGATGCCAACCGCAATCTGCTGTGCGTCGAACTGAGCAATACAGGGACTGTTCAACTCGCCATGACGTTACAGCACGTGAGCGGCACTTCTTTTCTCTTTGAGCCGGATGCTGCCAATCCCAGTCCCGACAGCCGCAAGATCGCCGTCGCCACCCGCATCCTCGGCAACGCCGACGCCAGCGGTTTCACGCTGGAACCCGGCAAGACGACCGTCGTCGCCGCCGTCATTTTGAGCGACCTCGATTGCAAGGGCAAGGATCCGCTGGCCGAGGCCAAATCGCTGGCCGCCGCGTTGACGCCCGGCAAGATTGCGGAATATGGCGCCATGCATCGCCAATGGTGGCAGGCCTTCTGGAGCAAGTCATTCATCGAGATTCCCGACAAGATCCTCGAACAGCACTGGTATGCGGCATTATATATCATGGCCTCATGCAGCCGCGCCGGCAAGGTGGCGCCTGGCCTGTGGGGCAACTGGGTTACCACGGACAAACCCGGCTGGCATGGTGATTTTCATTTGAACTACAACTTCCAGGCACCTTACTTCGGTGTGTACGCCGCCAACCATGCCGATGTTTCCCTGCCGTTCTATCAGGCGATCAATGAGTTTGTTCCCCGCGGCAGGAAGATCGCGGCAAAGAAAGGCTGGAAGGGCGTGCATTTCCCGGTCAGCATCGGCCCGTGGGGCATGTGCCCTGAAGGCGACGATAGCGATTGGGGGCAACGCAGTAACGCCGCCTACGCCGCGCTCAACTTCATCTGGTATTACCAGTACACGCAGGACCAAGAGTGGCTCAGGAACAGCGGCTACAACTTTTTGCGCGAGGTTGTGGATTTCTGGGAGGATTACCTGAAGTTGGAAAACGGCCGGTACATCATCTATAACGACTCGATCCATGAGGGCTCGGGCGCGGATATGAACGGAGTTCTTTCGCTGGGGCTGGTCCGGACGCTGTTCAAGAACATGCTGATGATGAGCGCGGACCTGGGAGTGGACGAGAACCGGCGCGCCAAGTGGCAGGACATTTGCGGGAAGCTCAGCGCCTATCCAACCCAGGAGCGCAACGGCAGGACGGTGTTCCGCTACACGGAAAAAGGCATGGACTGGTGCAATGACAACACGCTCGGCATCCAGCATATCTTCCCGGCCGGCGCGATCGGCCTCGATAGCGAGCCGCAACTGCTGGAAATCTCCCGCAACATGATCCATGCGATGGGGCGCTGGAGTGACGGTAACGGATTCGCCACATGGTATAGCGCCTGTGCCCGCGTCGGCCACGATCCAAAGGCTATTCTGGCGGGGCTGCGTACCGAGAGCGACAAACATTCGATGCCAAACCGCTTGCTCTCCTACGGTGGCGGCGGCATCGAAAACTGTGCTGGCTTCAATGCGATCAACGAGATGCTGCTGCAGAGCCATGATGGCGTGCTGCGTTTCTTCCCGTGCTGGCCGAAAGATCAGGATGCCAGGTTCGGCAGTTTGCGGACGGTGGGCGCGTTTTTGGTCTCGGCGGAAATGCAGAATGGCGTCGTGTCCGGAGTGAGGATCGTCAGCGAAAAAGGCAGGGATTGCGTCGTCGTCAACCCGTGGCCCGGCAAGAAAGCGACTCTTGTTAGGAAGGGTGGGAGGCCGGGTTCTTCTGCCGAAACCAAGCAAGGCGAGCGTTTCACTCTTGAGACTGCTGTGAACGAGACAATCGAACTCAGTCCTGAGAAATAGAGAACATGAAGACCCATATGAAACAGGCAATGAAACGTGTGAAGAATGTGTTAGTCGGCAAGAAAGGAGATTCCATGCGGAAGACGATGGTTTTGATAACAATAGGGTTCGGGTTATGCCTGTTAAGTTCGAATTTGCTGGCGGCTGAGACGGGAGACAAAGAGACAGCAAAGAATTCGATGAGCCAGGTGCTCGCAATCGGTAATGCCGAGCTGGCCGTGATGCTGGGAGAAAAACCGAGCGCGGCGGAGATGCGTGTAACGGAATTGCTTGCGGAGCGCATCAAGGATCGCGCCGACGTTGCGCTGGCCGGGCCGGGCGACAAGGCGAAGTTTCAGATAGTTATCGGCAAGGCGTCATCGAACGCCAGGATCAAGGAATTTGCCGGTGCGCACAAGGAGGTAGCCTCGCTCGGTTCTGACGGATATGTCATTGCAGTCGAAACGGGGTATAAGGAAATCCATATTGCAGGCCAGAGTGACAGTGGGGTCGTGGCCGGGGTCGGACGCCTGATTCGCGAGATGCGATATCAGAATGGCAGGGTAGAAGTACCTTCCCTTAATATCGCGGAGACTCCGCAGATGCCGAATCGCGGCATGTATCTGTGGGCACGCAAGGAATTCTTCGGCAAGCCGGACCAGGTGGACCGCTATGTTGAGGAGTTCGCATTGTGGGGGTGCAATGGCATCGCGCTCTGGTTCGAGATGGGAATGTTCAAGAGCTTCGATGATCCCGAGGCGAAGAAGTGGCTGGATATCTACCGCAGGCTCTACACGACAGCCAAACGCATGGGCATGAAGACCGGCCTGCTCATGGTGATGAACGACGCCTACAATACTTCGCCAACAGAAATGCGCATCAAGCCGATCATCGGCTGCCCGAACCACTACCTGTGTCCTAACAAGCCGGGGAGTGCGGAGCAGATGATCGCCTGGCAGGAACAGGTTTTCAAGGCACTGCCGCAGATTGACATCTTCAACAAGGAGTACTGGAAGTCATTGCAGGCTGAGATGAACGATTACTCTCCCGAGTTGATGAAGGGCGGCTGGCCCTACAGCGAGCGCTGGAACACGGACCTCGCCAGCGTGATGATGCTGTCGTGGTTCTGGAATCCACAGAAATCCGCGGAGTCCGTGCTCGACGAATACGCAGTGTGTTACTTTGGTCCCCAGGCCGCGGCCGCCAGGGATCTCCTGGATCTGCTGGACGACTCTAACACGGATCCGCAACGCAAGGAAATGATCGTAGAAAACCTTGCCAAGCTGGAGGGTTCACTGCCCGAGTGGGTGAAGCGCGACTGGCGCTGGGCTGAGATCGCGGAATCCTGCCGGTTCAGGACTCGGTGATACCGGTCATCCGAACGATTGTGGCCACCGCGTCTATGCCGATGTCATTAGCCAACTCTTCCCCCTTGTCACAGGAAATCCGCAAATGGTGCCTAAGCAGCCAAATAATGCACCGAAGCATAGGAATAGACGTATGAACATACTAACAGCTATCACCATCACCGCCATGCTGCTGGCGCCAGTAATGGCCGCGGAAAGCGAGAACGTCGCCCCGCTGCGGTCGCTCTCCGTCGAGTTGCCGAACCAGGAGCCTAACGCCGTCAAGACTTCTTGGCCCGGAATCGGCTGCTGGTTCTGGACCGCCGAGGAGTTCAAGCCCGACGGCTACAAACGATTCCTCGATTTGCATGCGAAACATTCGGGCTTCGGTCTGCTGACCACCAGTATCCGTCATCCGGTGGAGGTGACCGACCCGGTGGTCCACGACCAGATCAAGGCGGCGGCGGCTTACGCCCGCGAGCGCGAGCTGGGCATCGTGATGGACTTGGACGTGCGCCTCGCGCGGCAAGCCTTCATGGACAAGCACCCCGGCGAAATGCAGGAGATCGTTCGCTTGCGCGAGGTCGCGCTCCAACCCGACGGGCCGGCTTTGCTCACCGTCGGCGCGATCAACTTGGGCGACCACTACACTTTCAAGGCCCGGGGATACGACGCGCTGTCGGCACGCCTGCTGCGTGCCTACTCGTACTTGACCGGTCCCGCGGGGATCGATTCCACCACGATCCAGGACATCACCAGCCGTTGCCAGGTCAGCCAAGCCGACGCCCAGGGCGTGCGCGTGGCGATCCCCTGCACCGCCGAAGACCGGGGGCGCACGGCCTGCGTAATGGCGGCCTTCACCCTCTTCACGCCTGACGTATTTGCGCCGCACCTGGTCGGGTTCGAAAGGAGTATTCTCCAACAATATGCGGACGTTCCGTTGGCAGGGGCCTGCAAGGACGAATGGGGATTTCCCGGACGGGCCGGCCCGCGCACCGACGACCTCTATTTCTCGCGGGCCATGGCCGCGGCATACTCCAAGCGGCGGCCGGGACACGATCTGACGCGAGACCTTTTACTGATGTGGAAAGGCGAAAGGGGACGAGACGGCGAGCGCGCAGCGGCTATCAACCATTACATGGAGATGAACTGGCAGAGAAACGGCGAGGTGGAAACGGCCTTCTATCATTCCATCAAAGAAGTCTTCGGCCGCGATGCCATGTCGGCCACGCATCCGACCTGGTATTCGTTCTTCTGTCCGGAAGAGGTTTTCAAGAACGGGCTGGATTGGTGGGTTTGCCGGCGCGATTTGGCCCAGACCGACGAGGCTACGCCATTCAGCGTGCGGACGGCCCTGGCCAAGAAGTGGAACAGCCCGCTCTGGTACAATATGTACTATCGTGACTCGGTCCGGTGTTATGAAGAAGACCTGTGGCGCCATGTCTTGGGCGGCGGCCGGATGAACTTCCATCCGCTCTGGCCGCATCCGTGGGAGAACCTGACGACCTCGTTGCTTTCCGGCAAGCTGCTGGCGGCCGATTGTCGGGTGCGATTGCTGAACTACATCTCGACGGCGCCTATCGATTGCCCCGTGGCGATCGTCTTCGGCCATCCCTCGGCGCTAAACTGGGCCGGGGACGGATTGGCGGACGCGGGGCTGGCCGTTGCCAACGGCCTGTGGGCCCAAGGATTCTATGCCGATCTGATCCCCAGTAGCGAGATCGCTGCAGGAAACCTGATGATCGCGGCCGACGGCAGCCTCCAGTACGGCCCCCAGCGCTATGCGGCGGCGGTGCTCTACCATCCGCAATACGAGCGGCCCGTCGTGGCGGATTTCTTCCGCAAGGCCGCGGGTAAAACGGCCCTCTTCCGCGCGGGCGATTGGACGATCGATTTCGAGGGCCGCGCTTTCGACGGCACTGCCGCCCTGCCGCCGGCAATGCAGCCCATCGACGCGGCTGCGGCGGTGCGGCAGACGATCGCGCACCTGATGGCGGCGGGCAGCGTGCCGCAGACAACCTGTACCATGCGGGGCGGGCAAGGTCCGGACTCGATGATGCCCCTGCTGCGTGGAGAGTGCCGGCTGCTTGACGGCACGGTTATTCTCGCTTCCGGCCAGAATGACGTGAGGGGCGATCCCATCCAGAAGACTATCAAAGTGGATGGCCACGATGTCACCTTCGACGCCGTGGGCGTGGCGGCCGTACGCGTCGACAAGGACGGAAAGGTCGAGGCCCTGGCCGCCGGCGCATTGAAATCATTCCGTGGCGGAGGGTTGACCATCGAACTGCCCGAGCGTGTTGACGTGGCCCTTTGGCGCGACGGGAGCGGCCGATGGCATGGCGTCTTGCAAGATTTCAGCGGCCCCGTTCCCGCCGCGCTTCTCGCCTATACCCAGGATTGGCTGCGGCTGAGCGTGCCCCGGCCGCTTGAACCATGAATGGTAGCGGAATGATTCGATCCTGTTGCTCCATTCACCAACAAGATGCTCACTAACAAAGAAAGGCCCGGAACATGAAACGAATACCGATCATTGGATTGATGATATATGGATTCCTCGCTGCCAGTGCGTCGCTGTCAAGCATTCCTTCGGCTCAGGCTGCCGGCGTGACCGCGTCCGGCAAGCCAACCGACACGGTTGATGGCGTGAAGTTCCTGCGCATGGAAGACGGCGCGGCGGTGTACGAGGTGGGATCGGGTTGTTACCAGTTTTGTAGCGGGAAATGAAGACTAACGAAAGGATTGAACCGATGAAAATGAAAAACATGGTTAGGTTAACGCTTGCCGGACTGCTGGCGGGAAATGTCGCCGTGGCGGCGGAACAGACGCCGGCAGGCGGCGCGACGGTCTATTCGGATGGCCGGCCCTCCGCGACCCTGCGCCTGGAAGCCAAGGATCAGGGCGCCGTCCTCAAGCACGGCGACGGACCGGGCCAGTGCGACTATCTTGGAGCGCGCGAAGCATTGATCTTCGAGGAAGATGGGGTCTATCACCTTTTCTATGACGGTGCCGGACCCAATGGCTGGCTGGCCTGTCTGGCTACCAGCAAGGATCTCAAGGACTGGGAGAAGAAGGGCCCCATTCTTGATTTCGGCAAGCCGGGCGAGTCCGACTCTGCCGCAGCTTGTTCCCCATGGGTCTATTGCGATGGCAAAGAGTGGCACATGTTCTACCTGGGCACACCAAACGTGTCCGGGGCTCCGGACTTGATCCCCTCGTTTCCGTATTTGACGCTGAAGGCGAGGAGCCAGTCCTTGGCTGGGCCGTGGGTCAAACAACCGGACGTGATCCCGTTCCGGACAAAGCCGGGAACCTATTATGCGGACACGGCCAGCCCGGGGCACATTGTGAGGCAGGGTGGGGAATACCTGATGTTCTTCAGCGCTTCGATGAAACGCACGCTCGGTATCGCCCGCACCAAAGATCTGAACGGCCCGTGGGCGATAGAGCCGCAACCGATCGTCCCGCCGGAGGAACAGATCGAGAATAGTTCGCTCTATTTCGAGCCGGCCAACCAGACGTGGTTCTTGTTTACCAATCACATTGGCTTGGAGGATGGCGAATACACCGACGCAATCTGGGTGTATTGGTCCAAGGACTTGAACCGATTGGACCCGAAGAACAAGGCCGTGGTGCTGGATGGACAAAACTGCACATGGTCAAAGAAATGCATCGGCATGCCATCGGTGATCGTTGTCGGCAAGCGGTTGGCTGTCTTCTACGACGCTCCCGGCGGCGCCAGCAAGAGTCACATGAAACGCGATGTTGGCTTGGCGTGGCTGGAGTTGCCGCTGACCCCGCCGGCAGCGGATGTCAAGGGCAAGTAATGTAACTTAAAGGAAGACAAAATGACTATATCTCATTGGAATCGCGCATTCGCTTGCATTCGGATGGTCCTCATGACTGGTATGGCTTGCTGTTCGCTCTTGGGCATCACTTACTGCGGGTGGAGTTGTGCCTGGACCATAAACCTGTTCGCCCGGCTCCTGGATGGCGAGAAGGCGCATGAGCATATCTTGCAGTTTATGAATAGACAGATCGCGCCGAACTTGTTCGACATGGTATTCGGAGGTGGTCCTTTCCAGATTGATGGGAATTTCGGCTATACAGCGGGTGTTTGCGAAATGCTTTTACAGAGCCACAACAACGAGATTGCCCTGTTGCCCGCCTTGCCGAAGGCGTGGTCAAACGGATCAATCAAAGGGCTGCTTGCCCGAGGCGGCTTCGAGGTGGATATGACGTGGGAGGAGGGAATGGTTGTAACCTTGACCCATAAGTCCACCTTGGGCAAGCCTCGCCGGATCAGGTCAGCTTCTCCTCTGACGTTGGACAACCTGAAGCAGATGACGGATGTGCCAAGATTCCTGGTGTTGGCGGAACCCGCCAACCAGCAGCAATGGCCCTGCTTCATCCTGGCTCCGCAATGTCCGGAGAATCAGCAGTGGGCAGCCATGCCCTGGAGCGAACCAACCGGTGTCGGCAAGTTCACTTCCATCACCTGGCCGCTGGAGGCGTCGTTGGCTCTTGTGGATTCTCTCCCACCAGAATATCGGGGGATCGACGTATCGCGACTCTATGTGACGGGCATTTCCATGGGAGGGTACGGGACCTGGGATGCAGTCTGCAGGGTTCCCAAGAAGTTCAAGGCGGCAGTTCCCATCTGTGGCGGGGGCGACCCGGTCAAAATCGCCCAGATGACCGACCTCAGGAATCTTCGTGTCCGGGCTTATCACAGCGCCGATGATCGGGCCGTGCCGGTGGGCCGCACGCGGGAGATGATCGACGCGCTGAAAGCGCTGCAAGGCATTCAGCCCCGCTACACGGAATTTCCGGATGGCGGCCGTGATGCCTATACCCGAGCCTATGCCGACCCCGCCCTCCTGCCATGGTTGTTCGCTGGCGATGTGCTAGTGGGCGAAACGTGTTATGAGGGGCACCTGCAGCAGGGGTTCGGGACTGTCCAGCGGCATGTTTACTACTTCGATCCGGCCACCGGTCGGGAGTTTGATCAGGGAACGGTCAAGGCCACGGCGAAAGCTGGCGACAAGGATGCGAAGCCGGTGAGCTTCAAGAAGAACGTTCCGTCCCCGCAGGATTGGGTGCTGGTGTTTGAGCGGGTGAAATGATTCATTCTGAGCAGACTGGAGACTATGATTAGAAGGCGAAGCGCATCACGGTTTTCGGGCTTAAGGAAAACCAGAAGCAAGGGCAATGCCAATGAAACAACAAATGAAACAACAAATGAAACAGGCAATGAAACGTGTGAGGAATGTGTTGGGCGGCAAGAACGGAGATGCTATGCGGAAGACAATGGTTTTGATAACGATATGTGGCTGGATGGTGACGGGTGATGCCTTCGCGGTTGATGGAGGCGAGCAAGACAGCTCGAGTGCTGGCACCGTGAAATCGCGGGTGTTCAATGTCCTTAACTACGGGGCGATGGGCGACGACAAGACGGATAACACAGCCGCTTTTTCGGCATGCCTCAAGGCAGTGGTCGCGGACGGAGGAGGGCGGATGTACCTGCCGGCTGGCGTGTATCGGGGCGGAATACTGATCCCTGCGGTATCGCAACCGATACCGAGTTGGATCACCGTGGAGATCACGGGCGAACGGGAACCAACGCCCGTCTTTGGGACGATTGGCTCATTCCCCTTGCTGGCAAATGGAACGATTGTCAAGGGTCTGTCCAAAGCGGGCCCTGCGGTCATCTCCGCCAGTTCTTCACCCGCATCGCTGTACGGGGGATTCTCGGCGGTCAATGTGGTCATCAGGAATTTGGATGTCCGGACTTATGACGATCCAGGCATTGGTGGCATCGACCTGCAGTACGCCCTTCAATGCAAGTTAGAGAACGTGTTCATCAACACCGGCATCTACAACGTGCAGGCCTCCAAACCAACCCATGACACCAGGGGCCTGATCACTCCGGCGTGCAATAATGCCGCATTAACGGTCCTGCGCAACGTGGTCGTGACCGGATACCATACCGGCATCCAAGTCAACGAGCACACCGATGGGGACAACATCGTGGTGGCCTCCAACATCAACGGCTTGGAATTTGTTTTCGCCCATCATGCCTCCCGCTTCGCTCGGGTGGGCGCATACCGCAACACCCATCACATCACCGTCTCGGGCAGGCACGGGTTTTCGATCGAACAGATGAACACGGAACAACCGGGGCCGGGACAAACGGATGCTCAGAACGCCTGGCAGGTGCTCGTCAGTGATATTAACGACCCGAAGAATTTGGGCATTGCCGATATCAACTACTGGGTCGTCGTGGGGAATGTGGGTGCGGTCGAGCAGTTTACCCGCAACGGCGGCGCCTCGATCCGGGCCCGGAGAATTGGTTCGGTACCATCCGGAAGTGAAAGAACGGGAGAATAGCGAAATGAGAAGAGCAGGCCCAACAAGCCGGAGGCACGCTAGGGCTTATTGCCGCGCGTGATCCGTAGTGTTCAATAACAAAGGAAGGATCGAAGCATGAAACGAATACCGATAGTTGGATTGATGATGTATGGATTGCTCGCCGTTAGTGCGTCGCTGTCAGGCATTCCGTCGGCTCGGGCTGCCGACGTGACCAACCTGCGCTGCGAATACCGCGTGAACCCGCTCGGCATCGATGTGGCGAGGCCGCGGCTGAGCTGGGTGATTGAAGAGAGGGGACAGGGGACAGGAGACAGGGGCCAGAAGCAGACCGCTTATCAGGTGCTGGTGGCGGGTTCGGAATCGTTGTTGAAGCAAGACAAGGGTGATCTGTGGGACAGCGGCAAGGTGGTGTCGGACCAGAGTGTTGCAGTGCGCTATGCTGGGGCGTCGCTTGCTTCAGAAACCCGGTATTGGTCGAAGGTCCGGGTCTATGATCAGGACGGAAAGGAGTCAGCGTGGAGCGTGCCTGCCAGTTTTCTGACCGGCAAAATGAATCCTGTCGATTGGCGCGGGAAATGGATTGGTCCCGATCTGGCGCGGCCTGCGGCGACGACGGTTGCACTGGGTTTCGCGGTGGAGGCGCAGCGTGCCGACGAGGAGCATTGGGTGCAGGTGGACCTCGGCCAGCCGCAGCGCGTGGACCGGATCGTGCTGCATCCGATGCGGCACAACGATCCCGCGGCGGGCGGGTGGATTGCGGGCTACGGATTTCCGATCCGGTTTCGCATCGCCATCTCGGATGACCGGACGTTCGCCACGTGCGCCAACGTGGCGGATTTCACGCGGGAAGATTACGCGAATCCCGGCAGCGTGCCGCTGCCGTTCGATGCGCAGGGGCGCACCGCGCGCTACGTGCGGCTGACGGCGACGAAGCTTTGGCGGCGCGGCCCCGAGTTGCCGTTCGTGTTCACGCTGGGAGAACTTCAAGTAATCTCCGGCACTAACAATATCGCCGCTGGTGCGCCGGTGGATGCGAGCGCGAGCGTCGAGGGTTTCGGTTGGTCGAAAAATCAACTCACCGATGGCCTCGCCCTGTGCGGCAACGCGGGCACATCCGCCGCGGATAAGCCGCCGCACCAACACGGCGCCATTTACTTGCGGCAGGAATTTGAGCTGACGCGGCCTGCCGTGCGCGCGGTGCTCTCGTTCTCGGGACTGGGCTTTTCGGAAGTGGCGGTCGATGGCCGGAAAGTTGGCGACTATGTGATAGGGCCTGGGTTCACGGACTACGACCATCGCGTTCCTTACCTCACGTTCGATGTTTCCGATCGCTTCACCTCGCCGGGTCGCAAGCGGCTCGATGTGACACTTGCCGACGGTTGGTACGCGCTCGAACGCGACCCGTGGTGTCACCAGTTGGAGAAGAAGCCGTACGTGGATTTGCCCAAGCTGCTGTTCGACCTGCGCCTGATCCATGCCGACGGCACCGCAACCGTCATCAGTTCCGACGAGTCATGGAAATGGTCAACCGGCGAAATCACCAAGAGCTGGATTGCCCGGGAAGATATCGATCTGCGCAAGGCCGGTGAAACGGCGCGTGCCTGGCAGTCGGTTGTTCCGGTGGAGGGGCCACGCGGGAAACTGGAGCATCAGCAAGAATCGTTCAACCGCATTGTGGATGAGATGCGTCCTGCCTCTCTGCGGTTTGATCCCAAAACTGCCACGGCCACCTATGAACTCGGCCGCGAAGTCAACGGCTGGGTGCGTTTTCGCGCACGCGGACCCGCAGGCACGACCATCCGCATTACGACAATCCCCAGCGCATCAGAATATCCGCGCACCAGTCAGTTCATCCTCGCCGGTGGGGGTAGCAGGGAAATATATGAGCCGCGCTTCTTTCACGCCGGCATGATCCGCGTGACGGTTGATGGTCTGGTCGAAGAACCGACGCTAGAAGACCTGACCATCTGTCGTGTCAGTTCAATGCGCACGCCGGCGGGTGCGTTCAAGTGTTCCGACGAGTTCGTCAACTGGCTGGAGCAGGCGGTCCGGCGCACCGTGGTCAACTACACGACCTTTCTCCCAAACGATCCGGTACGCGAGTGGAAGGCGTGGACACAGGATATCCAGAGCATGTTCGGTTCCGCTTTCTATCTGTTTGCCGAATCACAGGTCATGTACGAGCGCTGGGAGCATGACTTGCTGGACAGCCAGGATGGTGAGGGAAACATGGCCAATGTTGCTCCAGGCCCCGTTTTCGATCCATACAACAGTCCGTGGTGGGGCGGGTGCGGTGTGTGGTTGCCGTGGGAGTGGAGACTGGCGTATGGCGACGACTCGTTGCTCCGCGACAGCTACCCGGCGATGAAACGTTACGTGGATTTCCTTGAGCGGCAAGCCGCCGCGACAGGAGGTCTGCAGAATTGGGGCTTGTTGGACTGGCTAGCCGTCGAGGAGACGCCTATAGGTATTATCAACACGCCGGCGCATTTTCATTTTGCACAGATCGTCAGCCGGACGGCGGAGATGTTAGGGAAACCGGATGAGGCGCGGAAATATGCCGAAATGTCGGAACGGGTTAAAGCAACTTTCAACAACGCATATCTGGATCCGGAGACCGGCATTTATGGCGAGAAAGGGTGGAAAGTCCGAAACGGGAACGGCTTTAACGGTGATATGGCTTCTTTGCATACGGTCTGGTGGCAGGGAGACCGCCCCTGCACCCAGGCCGGACAGGTGTTGCCACTGGCGCTCGGGTTGGTGCCGGAAAACGCGCGGCCGGCGGCGGCGGGAGCTTTGCAGCGTGAAATTGCCGCGCATAAGGGACGGCTCAGCACCGGTTTCATCAGCACGCCCTATCTCCTCGACGTGTTGACGGATATGGATCCGGAGATGTGCTGGCGACTGGTGAATGCGCGTGAGTTTCCCTCTTGGTATTCAATGACGCGCGGCAGTGGCAACGACCTCCTGAAAGAGTGTTGGAATGGCGGTCAGGCATTGATGCCGTCGCTTGGCGGAAGTGTTGCGCGGTGGTGTTACCGGGGGCTGGCCGGCATCCGTCCCGACGCATCCGCGCCCGGTTTCAAGCAGATCATCATCAAGCCCGCGCTCATCACCGGCCTGACCTGGGTGCAGGCCCACCACGATTCTCCCTACGGCCGCATCGTGAGCAACTGGCAACGGGAGGGCGACAAACTGACGATGGACGTCACGATCCCTGCCAACACCACGGCGACCGTATATGTCCCGGCCAAGGATGCCGCCGGAGTGACCGAGTCGGTAACACCCGCAGCGCAAGCGAAAGGCGTGAAGTTCCTGCGGATGGAAGCGAACGCCGCAGTCTATGCCATAAGTTCCGGAACCTACCGATTCCTGTCCACGTTCCCGGAAACTGTCAAATGAAACACCCGAATTGAGGAATACAGCAGGCTATGAAACGTGTGAATGATGTGTTAGGAACCATGAATCGGAAACTCGCTCCGTTACTCGGTGCGTCGATCCTCTTGGCGTCGGTTGGATTGGCCGAGGTCACCTTCAAGACGGAGCAGCTCAATCCCGCCAAGCCGGTGAAAGTCGAGGACGTGTGGGTGGTTTTCAAAACGCATTTCGACATCGGCTACACCGACTCGATTGCCGACGTGCTGGCGCGGTATCGCGGGCCGATGATCGATAACGCGCTCGCTGTCATTGAAGCCAACCAGAGTCTGCCGCCGGAACAGCGATTCGCTTGGACCGTCCCCGGCTGGCCGCTGTACCACATGCTCGGTCCGGACCAGACGCCCGAACGCCGGGCCCGGATCATCAAGGCGCTCAAGGACGGCGCGCTGGCCGTCCATGCCGCGCCGTTCACGTTGCACACCGAATCGTTCGATCCCGAAGACCTCGTGCGCGGCCTGCATTACTCCGCACAAATCGCCCGTGAGAACGGCCTGCCGCTCCCGCGCAGCGCCAAGATGACCGATGTGCCCTGCCACTCCTGGATTGTTCCCACGCTCATGAAGAACGCCGGCATCGACTTCTTCCAGATCGGCTGCAATGGGGCCAGCGATTTTCCGCGATTCCCGATGTTGTTCTGGTGGGAAGGGCCGGACGGTTCGCGCCTGCTCACGCACTACACCCGCGATTACGGTAGCGGCATCACGCCGCCGCCAGGCTGGCCCGCGAAGAACTACCTCGCCATGATCATGACCGGCGACAACCATGGCCCGCCAAACGCCGCCGAGGTGGAGTCCGTCCGCAAGACCGCCGCCGCGCAACTGCCCGGTGTCCGCATCCATTTCGGCACGCTTGATGATTTCCTCAAGGCCATCGAAGCCGAGAAACCCGACTTGCCCGTCGTGCGCGGCGACACGCCCGACACGTGGATTCAAGGCCTGCTCTCCATGCCGGTTGAATCCAAGATCGCCCGCAATCTCCGGCCGCTGGTGCCGGCGCTCGATTCGCTCGACACCCACCTGAGAACTTACGGCCTCGCGCCCGGACTGCTCGCGCCGGCGCTGGAGAAAGCCTACGAACAGAGCCTGCTCTTCGGTGAGCACACGTGGGGCATGTCCGGCACGTCCCCCGGCGGATTCTGTTATGGCGACGATTGGAAGAAGGCGCTGGCCGGTGGCAAGTACAAGAAGTTCCTCCAAGCCTTCGACGACAAGCGTGCTTACATTCACTCGGCCGACGCAATCGTCACGCGTGAACTCCGCCAGCGCCTCGACCTGCTAGCTCAATCGGTGAACGCAAATGGCCAGCGCATCGTCGTCTGGAACGCGTTGCCGTGGCCGCGGTCCGGCATGGTTGAAGTCGGCGGCAAGTTCCTCTACGCCAACGATGTGCCGGCCAACGGGTATAAGACGTTCCCGCTTGAGTTGGCGATTTCCGCGATGCCGGTCTTGCACGATCCTCCCACCGCACTCAATACACCGTTCTACAAGGCGACGTTCGATCTGATGCGCGGCGGCATCGCGTCATTGATCGACAACAAGAGTGGCCGCGAACTCGTGGACCAAGCAAGTTCCTATGCGCTCGGCCAATTCCTCCACGAACGTTTCAGCGCCAACGAGGTCAACAACTGGATGCATTCGTACCCCCGCTTTCAAGACGGCTGGGCACTGAACGACTTCGGCAAACCCGGCATGCCCGGCCCTGATGCATCACCGTATGCGACCCTCACGCCAAGTGACTGGAAGATCCTCGTGACCCGCACCGCCAGTGCCGACATCGCCACGCTCACCGCCGGCGACACCAAGGGACTGGGCCAAGTCATCACGCTCTCCTTCACGTTCGACCGGCACAGTCCCGCTGTCGAGTGCGAATGGAAGATCACCGACAAGACGCCCAATCCGATTCCCGAAGGCGGCTGGCTCTGCTTCCCGTTTGCGGTGAATGAGCCGCGGTTCACCCTCGGCCGGCCCGGTGGTTCAATTGATCCCGCCACTGATATCATTCCCGGCGCGGGTCGTTACCGGTACGCCGTCACCACCGGCGTGACGATTGCCGGCGCGAACAAAACCGGCGTCAGCCTTTGCCCGATTGACTCGCCGCTCGTCAGTCTCGACCAGCCCGGCTTGTGGCAACACTCGCTCGACTTTGTGCCCAAAGTGCCGACGGTATTCGTCAACCTCTACAACAACATGTGGGGCACGAACTTCCCGCTTTGGCAGGATGGCTCATGGTCGGAGCGTGTGCGGCTCTGGCCGACAACCGATCTCGTCGTCCCGTCATGGGAAGCCCGCGTCCCGTTGCTCGCTGCGTCTGCCGATGGCCCTGCCGGCAAGTTGCCGCAAACCCAAGCCGGCCTGAGTGTTTCGCGGCCCGGCGTCCTCGTCACCGCGTTCGGCCATAACCCGGACGGGCAGGGGACGTTGCTCCGCGTCTGGGATCAAACCGGCGTGACCGGTGAGCTTGTTGTGACCTTGCCAGACAACTTCAAGTCCGCGATGCCAGTCAACCTGCGCGGCGAAAATGCCGGCAAGCCGATTCCCGTCAAGGCCGGCAAACTGACCTTTAGCCTCGGCGCGTACGCGCCGGCGAGCTTCCTGCTGACTCCATGAACACATAATGCGTAAGCCCCTGAAACACCCCCTGACATGAACAAAATAATGCTCACTAACAAAGATAGGACCGCAGCCTGAAACGAATACTGAGAGTTGGATTGATGATGGTTGGATGGGTCGCCGGCATTGCGCTGGCGAACGGCGATCTGGCGGTGAACACCCTTCTCTCCGACCACATGGTGCGGCAGCGCGACAGGCCGGTGCCGGTGTGGGGGACGGCCAAGCCTGACACGAAGATTGCGCTCAAGTTCGGGCAGCAGGGAAAGACGGTCGAAACCGGCAGGGATGGCAAGTGGCTCGTCAGGCTGGAGCCATGAAGGCATCCGCCGAGCCCGCCGGATCCATCGGGAAACCCACGTTCCGATCGGCCTGCTGACCAACGCCATTGGCGGGAGCCCCATTGAACCCTGGATACCGCTCGAAGGTTCCAATGCGTCGCCGGTCTTGAAGAAGATCGAATTGCAAATAACTGATAGAGTATCGCCAGCGTTTGGCGGAGACGCTGCCCGTGCTGGATGCCTGGCTCAAGACCGCGCAGGCGATGATCGATTCCGGCAAGGAGTTTCCAGCCCAGCCAACGCTGCCGGCCCCGCCAAGGGATGCAGGTTACGGCGTTCATTTCAGGTCGCATATCCTTCCGCTCATTCCCTTCGCCATCAAAGGAATGCTCTGGTATCAGGGCGAGAGCAATGGTCCTGAAGGTGGCATCGACACGCACAAGATGAACGCCCTGATCGCGGGTCTGCACAAGGTGTGGAATCAAGGCGACTTCCCGGCCTGCTTCGTTCAATGGCCGAATCTTTCCGGTCCGCCAAATGACTTGGGTGCCGGTGATGACACTTTTGCGGGGCTCCGCTTGACCCAGTTCAAAGCCCTCAAGAACATTCCTAACACCGGCATGGCGGTCACCATTGGTACCGTGGTGGTTTCAATCCCCGAACGCGGGGCGGATATGGAGGGGGCACTAACTTGGGCGGATCCGGAGCGCGTGCATACTGCACGCTGACGGCCAGCGGACAGGTTGTCCGCTGGCTCGAAACTGGCGACAGAATGTCGCCTCGCCGACAGCCGACAAGATGTCGGCGCTCCTCACTGCGGGCACCAACGGAGCCAAGTTACTCAGGGGAGGACCAGAATTTCGTCGAAGCCCGAGCCGAAATTGATGGAAAATTGTGCTTGTCTGGAGCGACGCCGTGGCCCAGCCTGTGGCGGTGCGATTCGGCTGGCGGCAGGATGTTTCCCCCAACCTTGTGAACAAGGGGGGCCTGCCGGCACCTTGTTTCCGCACTGACAAATGGAAATGAGAACATATATGAAAAAAACGAACCTGATGATGATAGCGATGTGGGGCATGGCGCTCTGTGCCGGAAGTGATGTCGCGGAATCCGCGCCGCCTGCCAGCCAGGTGCTGTGGTATGAGCAGCCGGCAGGAAACTGGGAGGCGGAAGCGCTGCCCATCGGCAACGGCCGCCTGGGCGCGATGCTCTTCGGCGCGGCCGACAAGGAGACCATTCAAATCAACGAGGACAGTCTGTGGGAAGGCGACGAACAGGACTCTGGCATGTATCAGAATCTCGGCGAGTTCGAGGTGGCACTGCCGCAGGCCAAGCCCGTTGAAAACTACCGGCGCGAACTCGATATCAGCCGGGCGCTGCACACGGTGAGTTATACCAGCGACGGCGTGAGCTTTCGCCGCGAGGCGTTTGCCAGCTTTTCCGACCAGGTCATGGTGTTCCGCTTCACCGCCGACAAACCGGGCAGCCACTCCGGCACCCTCACCCTCAAGGATGCGCACGATGCCATCCCCATCATCAGCCCTAACAGGATGACCGCGGCGGGTAAGTTGAAAAACGGCTTGCAATACGAATCACAGATCCTGGTCTTGAACGACGGCGGCACGTTGGCCGCGACGCCAACGGGCATTGCGTTCCAGAACGTCACGAGTCTGACGCTCATGGTGGGGGCCGGCACGGACTACCTCAACCAACGCGCCAAAAGCTGGCGCACTGGTGAGGCACCACACCGCCTGATGAGCGTGCAAATCGACAAGGCGTCCAAGCGCCCGTACGCCGAATTGTTAGCCGCGCACGTCAAGGACTATCAGGCCTTGTTCAACCGGGTGCGCCTGGACAATGGCAAAACCGACGCCGCCATCGCGGCCCTGTCGACCCCCAAGCGGCTGGCCGCCTACAAGCAGGCCAACGCGCAGGATCCGGAATTGGAGAACCTGTTGTTTCAATACGGCCGGTATCTCCTGATCAGCTCGTCGCGTGGCGCATTGCCGGCCAATTTGCAGGGTTTGTGGAACAACAGCAACACCCCGGCGTGGCGCTGCGACTATCACTCCAACATCAACATCCAGATGAATTACTGGCTGGCCGAGACCGCCAACCTGCCGGAGTGCGCCGAACCGCTGCTGAACTATATCTTCAGCCTGCGCGAGGTGAGGACGGAGCAGACGTCGGCCTATTTCAAATCGAAGCGCGGGTGGACCGTGCAGACCGAGAACAACATTTTCGGCGGCTCGAGTTGGGAATGGAACACGCCCGGCAGTGCCTGGTATTGCCAGCATTTGTGGGAGCACTATGCCTTCGGCGGTGACAAGACCTATCTCAAGGCCGTGGCCTATCCGGTGATGAAGGAAGTGTGCGAGTTCTGGGAGGACCGGCTCAAAACCCTGGCCGATGGCACCCTGGTGGCCCCCATGGGATTTTCACCCGAACAGGGGCCACGCGAAGACGGCGTGTCGTTCGACCAGGAACTCGTCTGGGATCTGTTCACTAACTATATCGAAGCCTCGCAGGCACTTGGTGTCGATCCGGAGTATCGCCAGAAGGTCACCGCCATGCGTGACAAGTTGTTAGTCCCGAAAATCGGCAAGTGGGGGCAGTTGCAGGAATGGATGGTTGATCGCGACGATCCCAAGAACGACCACCGGCACGTGTCGCATTTGTTTGCCCTGCATCCGGGCCGGCAGATCTCGCCGACCAAGACGCCGGCGTTGGCAGCGGCGGCCAAGGTGTCGCTGATCGCCCGCGGCGACGCCGGCACCGGCTGGAGCAAGGCGTGGAAAATCAGTTTCTGGGCACGCCTGCTGGAAGGGGACCACTCGTATAAGATGTATTCCGAACTCTTGAAGAACAACATCATGGCCAACCTGTTCGACACGCATCCGCCCTTCCAGATGGATGGCAACTTCGGAGCCACGGCAGGGGTGTGCGAGATGTTGCTGCAGAGCCAGGCGGGCGAGCTGCACCTGTTGCCGGCCTTGCCCGGCGCGTGGACTAACGGTTCGGTGACCGGCCTGCGCGGCCGCGGCGGGTTTCAGGTGGATATCGCATGGAAGGATGGCAAGGTCACCTCCTACCGCATTACCTCTAGCGACAAACGCAAGGCAACCGTGCGCGTCAATGGCGAAACCAAGGTGATTCAATCTGAAACGAATCCTCCATGAATATCACACTTGTCTCTATTCCCTGCCTTCTCTTCGGGCTACCGAGATGCTTCGCTGCGGATGCATCCTTGATGAACGCACCCTGCAATCCACAGTCGGCACCAGCCACCTGTTTGAGATCGCCGTGCTGACAGGGTCACCCCAGGCGGGGGGATTTTGCCAGCTTGCGGTTGTGGCGCTGCGCTTCCCACCGCACTCCATACTCTCACCTGCCCAGGCGCGAGCCAAAGTCTGGAGTGCAGTGGGAAGCGCGCAGCCCGCCACCCCGCTGTGGCTAAACCGGGAGAGCTTCGGGGTTGCCATGAGGCACGGTCCGTCTCGCGGCGGGCACGCCCCTCCCGAGTAACTTGGCTCCGAGGATGCCCGTTAGGGAGCGACGACATTCCTGTCGTCGAGCGGAAGGAACGTCCATGAATAGAGCCTTCGGGACGCACTCATGGGCCGCTTTTCCGCTACCACCACAAGAATGTGGTGGCTCCTTATCGCGCCCACGTTACTCCCGGTGCCACACCCGCCCACCGGGTTCTGATGCTGAGAA
>JAPLUI010000455.1 GCA_026397725.1 Verrucomicrobiota bacterium
GGGGGCAGGGGGCAGGGGGCAGGGGGCAGGGGGCAGGGGGCAGGGGGCAGGGGGCAGGGGGCAGGGGGCAGGGGGCAGGGGGCAGGGGGCAGAGGGCAGAGGGCAGAGGGCAGAGGGCAGAGGGCCGCGGGAGTGGTTGTTAGGCCAGGAGGATGATGGCGTGGTCGGTGACGGCCTCGACGGTGGCGGCGAATGGCGCGTGGAGGATGGCACCGAGGGCCTCGGGCGCGGGTTCGGCGAGCACCTGGCCGGCGGCGACCGTTTGGCCGGCGGCGACCTTGGCGATGGCCGGGGCACCGGCGTGTTGTTTGAGCGGCAGGACGGCACGGCTGGTGGTTAGAACGCCCGCCCGCAGCGGTGCCGGGTGGTCGTAGATGTCGATGCCGAGCCGCCGCATCAGACTCTTGATGGGAACCCGCCGGCCGTCGTGCAGCGGGTGAGCCTCGACGGTGGTGGCACCACTCCATTTCCAGCCTTTGGCACGCAGGACGGCTTTCGAGTCGTCGCAGGCTTCTTTCGGATAAAGTTGCTCGGGGCAGGCATAGAGGGTACACAGGCCGCAGGAGCAGCACAGGCCGGCCCACTCGCTGAAGCGTTCCGCGCCGGTGGCGGTAAAGCCCAGCGTGCGCATCACCTGGTGCGGTTCCACCGCGTATCCTAACAGAAACCGCGGGCAAAACTCGGTGCAGTAGCGGCACTGGTCACAGGCGGACTTGCCGATGGCGGCCTGTTGCAGAGGGGGCTTGAGCTTGCGCTCCATCACCTGATGGTCGCGCGGCAGGATGATCGCGCCCGCAGTGGTCTTGGTGACCGGGCGATCAAGATCGTCGGTGGTTTCCCCCATCATCATGCCGCCGATGGCGAGCACCGGATCATCAACGGTGGCACCGCCGACGGCGGCGATGCACTCGCGCAGCGAAATGCCGAGCGGAACCTCGAAAGTCGCCGGCTCACGCACCGCTCCGGCAATGGTGATGGTCTTGCGGATCACCGGCCGCCCCTCGGCGGCGGCAGCGATGTTGGCGAGTGTTTCCACGTTCTGCACCACCGCCCCAACATGGATCGGCAAACCGGCCGGCGGAATCAGCCGACCGGTGACGGAGTGGACCAAATCGTATTCGTCGCCAGCCGGATAGTAGTCGTCTAACAAGTGAACCCGCACCCGGGTGCCGGCACAGGCGGCTTCGACGGCGGCTACCGCGAGTTTCTTCTTCGCCTTGATCGCGATCACCGTGTCGGCGGCACCCAGGGCGTCGGCACACAGCAGCATGCCGCGCACCACTTCCGCGGCGCGGTGTTCGAGCACGGCGGCATCCTTGTGGAGCAGCGGCTCGCATTCCGCGCCGTTGGCAATCACGGTATCGGCCTTGGCGGCCAGCTTCACATGGGCGGGAAACCCGCCGCCGCCAGCTCCGACGACGCCGGCATTGCGCACTTGGGTGACGAGTGACATAGGGTGGTATGGGTGGTGCTTGGTGGCTCGGGCGGACGCTTGCGCTGTGCAGGTGAGGCTGACCGGAGGCACCAGCATGCCCGGATCCACTGAAGTTTCAACCCTAAAACCGACAGCAGTTTTTTGATAAAGCACCTGGAACCATGGATCACGCACCTGGAACCATGGATCCACCTCCCTCTCCCTTCGCCGAGCCTGAGGTAAGGCTCAAGCAGTTTTTTGACAATGCTCCTGGAACCATGGATATCGTCCAACGTCAAAGCTCACCCGCTGCGAGCCGCGTAGCGGTAAGCAGGCGGGTGGAGCGCCGTGTTAGGCGAATCAAAGACGGTTCATGACCCACTGTTTTGCAGCCTCAAGTTTCCCCGCGGGAAGATGCCTGACCTCGGCTGACACAAAGTGTGACGCCAAATGCTCCGCGACATTTCCCAGCGCGGAATCGGTTACGAGGGCGATCTTCTTGATGTGCTTGTGATGATCTCGCACGAAGCGGAAGTGAGCCGCCATTGCTCCGAGATTTTCCCATCCGGGGAACGTGGCGGCCTCGATGATGAGGCCAGCGAGTTCGCCGGTCCCTCCAATGTATGGATCTACCGTTTTCGCGAGTTGCACAAAGTCGTCATGCTCGAGCGCAGACTTTGGTCGCACATAGAGAATGGAGTGCGCAGTGTCGAGGGTGTGTTCGATCATGTATTGTTCCTTTCGTATGGATTCCGCCCAACGCTGATGTCCTGCCGCCGAGTCATGGCAGGGTGGTTGTGGTTGATTTTGTCGAGCTGCTGCCGGTCGGCAGCGACGTCTTGTTCGCCCTTGCCTTGTGGGTATCGGCGCGAATGTGTTCTTGATTGGTCTCCACGAC
>JAPLUI010000107.1 GCA_026397725.1 Verrucomicrobiota bacterium
CTTGCGCAGTGCCGCAATGGTCGGCTCAACCTCAAAGGGCGTGTATTCTCCGGGTTTGTTGCCGGAATATCTGCCGCCGCCCGTCCAGAATTCAGTCATGATCCGGTCCACTTTGGGCACCACGTCATCCTGACGCCAGGGACCGCCGTAGGGTTCACAGAGAAAGTCCAGCCCGGCGCCATGCAGTTTTTGTTGAATGGTGGCAAAGTAAACCTCGCTGTAGAGGTCCTTGATGGTGGCGTTGAAATCCTGTTTGAATTTTTGGGTCTCCTGCTCGCTGTTGATCATGCGTTTGGCGAAAGTCGGGAGATAAGGCAGCAAATCGTATTTTCTGCGGCTGGAGAATTCCTCGCGCATACGGGGCGTCCAAGAGGGCGTCCCGGCTTCGTAACTGTCGAAATGCACATGGGTCAGACCGGTCCCGATCAGATCCCCGACATGTTTCCGGATGTCACCGATGATGTGGTCGAGATGGAATTCCACCGCCTCACGACTCATCTTATCGCACTCGAATCCCCTGGCTTTGGATTGCGCCGGATGCAGGCCGTTGCCCATGATCGTGTGTCCGAAGCGGTAGATTTTCCATTGGCCATCCGGCAGGTCGCATGAAAGCGCGCCGGTGGACGACATCTTGCCGGACAAATCGACGATCTGTCCGGCTGTGACAATGCCCTCGGCTGGCAGGGCCAGTACGGCGATGTCGCGATAAGCGGTCTTGCGTTCAGGGATGATCGGATATTCCAGCGCGCCAGTGATGGTGTTGTGCACCATGCTAGGCTCTCCCTGATAAGTATGCAAATCAATTTCGGGTACGGGAATTTGAAGGTTGAGCCCCTGGCCGCCCTCCACGGCGGTCTCCGAGAAACAGATTTCCTTCATGGCGAGTTGGGGCGTGATCCAGACGCCCCCGCTGGCCTCGTATCCGGCACTGTTGAAGATGCCGAAATCCATGCCCAGGCGCTTCGATTCTTCCGCCGCGACCCTGACCAGTTTCCACCACGGCTCAGTCCATGCGATCCGTTCAGGGGTCGGAGAGTTTGGGATGTCATAAGCGCAGGGGGTGATGATGTCAGCCACATTGAACATGGTCGTGCGGCCGAACCCGGCGGCCTTGAGAGCCTGCAAATCCCGCTTGATGCCGGACTCGCTGAGATTTGAGCCCATCCACATCCAAAGCACTCCGGGCTTGGCCGATTCAGGCGGTGTTAGAAACAACCGCTCGGGATCGAGCGCCCCGGCCGGCCCCGGCTTGTCGGTGCCGGTGGTGTCCACCACCGGGTTGGTAGCCAGGTCCGGCAGGACGGCTCCCCGCGCCGAAAAGCAGAAAATGGCCAACCATAGGCCGTATCGGAGCACACCATGGATCTTTGTTTGTTGCATGAACATGATGGGTATTTCATTGGGTGTTTCCTTCTTCACTTCTCCGTGCTGAATGGAGATGCCGGCAGGCCATCCTTGTTATACAGGTTGCAGCCTTCGGGATTCCTACTATATGCGTAGTGGACGGCCACCGGCGTGGGAACTTCCGGGCTTGAAACCACGACGGTGTCACCGTCGATGACCGCTTCGGCCCAAGACCATTTCAGCCCTTTCGGCGCAGCCGGATCGGACGAGGCGATGGCGAATTGTTTGAGCTTGCCGCCGGGAACTTCCTGGACCGGAGCCTGATCTTTCTTGCTGCCGACCATCAGGCCCTTGCCCACCTGGTCAAACGAGATGCGGATCGTGTTGCCTTCCATGTTCATGCTCTTGTAGAGCGGGCCGCTGTAGGCCAGATCCTTCCTGTTGTAATCCTTGGCCAGTGCCCACAAGGCCAGACGCGTTCCCGTGTCCAGCTTGTTAGGTGGGTGGATGTTGCCCGGTTCACCGATGTCAATGATCACTGCCAGACCCGCGTTTTTGACACTGCCGAGGCACTTGAGCTGAGCCATGCGAACGCCCACCCAACCGTCACCGCCTTCCGGATTCGAGTTCGCATTCATGAAGCTTGCGAGCTGCACGACGTTAACCGGAAAGTCGCCTTGATTCCAGACCTTGCGCCAGCCGGTGATGAGGGCCTTCAGCTTCTGCAAATAGAGGTCCTCGCTATCGTCGCCATTGGATTCGCCTTGGTACCAGAGCATGCTCCTGATGGCAAAGGGGATCAGTCGCTCGGTGTAGCCGTAGAGACCGCCGTAATTGGGATTGTTGTTCTCCGGCTGCTTTGGCTGGGCTGCAAAATCCTTGCCTGTGGCCATGGCCTCTCGCGCCGAGGTGAGCCAGGTGTCCATGTCGGCGAGATGGCTGGCAAGGGCTTTTCGGTATTGCGCCATCCTCTTAAGCTCAAGGTCCCTCAATGCCGGCGCGCTCTTGAAGCCTTCGGATTCTATCCATTGCTCAATCGGGCTTCCGCTGACGGCGTTGTTCAACAGACCGATGGGGATGCCGGTCTCCTGAACAAGCTTGCGAGCGAAGTAGAAGCCCACTCCAGAGAATTCACCAATGGTTGCCGGAGAACAAACGGCCCAGCCATCGCCGCAGCGGGAATGGCGGATGACGGGAAAATCCGCCTTTGCCATATCTTCAGCAGCCCTGAGTTCGTTCATTGTGAATGCCATGTTGGACTGGCCGGAACACAGGTAAACGTCGCCCACCAGGACATCCGCTATTTTCAGCGGCGTGTTACCGATAGCAGAAGTAATGATCATTTCCGCAGGTGCCGACGAAGCCTTCAGGGCGTCCAATCTAACAATCCACTTGCCATCCTTGTCCGCTTCGGCGGTTTTCTCCTGTGCCTCGAACTTGACCGTGACCCTCGTGCCCGGCTTGGCCGTTCCCCATACCGGCACCGGCATCTCGCGCTGGAGCACCATGTGATCGCTGAAGAGCTTGCTCACCACCGGATTGTCCTGCCCCAGACACACGGCGCCGGTTGCCGCCATTAACAACGCGGCCATCCCGCACAACTTTGTGTTCTTCATGTTCATCGAGTTACTCCATTTCCATTGTTTGAATCGTCAGCAACTGCACCGGACCGAACAGACCTGACTCTAGCAGCGGCGAGTCTTTTCCATAGGGATTCCATGACGACCATGTGAACCTCTTCCCTTCGGGCAACGACTGGTCGCCGATCAGGCGGTTAGGCCAGAGATTGACGACGGAGATTTCCAGCGTATTTGCACCGGGCTTGGCAGCGCCAGTGATGTCCACGCGGAACGGATCGGTCCAGACGACACCCAAATCCTTGCCGTTGAGCTTCACCCGCGCCATCACCGCCACCTTGCCCAGATCGAGAAAAATATTGGATTTCGGGTTTTGGATTTTGGATTCCGGCAGTTCGATGACTTTCCGATAGGTCGCGGTACCGGAATAGAACTTGATGCCCACCTCGGGCCGCTTGCTCCAGTCGTCGAGCATATCAAAGGTGACTTTCTCCGGGCCGCCCCATTTCGGGTCGAAGCCGACCTCCCACGGGCCGGTGAGTTCGCAGACCTTGGTGAGGGGTGGAAAGTTAGAGCCGGGCACGGGCATACCTGCCGATTGGCGGAAGATGACAAAGAGCGATCCCTGCGGGGGGAATTCCAGCGGAACCATGGTGCAATCGTTGGCTTGTGTGAACGCTGTCGCAAGGCGGCAGGTGCCACTCACGGGATCCCAAAGTTCCGGTTGCTTGCCGGCAACGCGAAAGGTGCATGAGGCGCTTAGCGCGCCGCTGGTCCTGTTAGCCACCAGATAGATATCCGTGCTGCCGTCGCGGCGGTGAATATATCGCAGATCACTTTTGGATTCGAAGTCCGGCGGAACGCCCAGCTTCGCGAGCCTCGCGGCTGCCACGTCATATTCAGGATAAAGATCGGCATGGGTTGCAACAGGCTCGCTTTTGATCTGCGCGGCAAGTTCCTTTGCTTCGGCATCGCAGGCCGGATAGTTCGCCAGACTCGGCGATTTCTGTGGTGGCGTGCCGAGGACAATCGCACCGTCATCGGCCAACTGTTTGATCTTCCGTAACAGCGCCGGCGTCATGGCGTCCACCTGCGGCAATACTAACAGGCGGTAACTCATACCGTCGGGAAACACGATTTGACCTTTCTTGACCGATGCACGTTCAATGAGCGTACCGGGAGCACACCCGTCAAAATTGTAACCGCGCCGGTCCGCCATCCCGGGGAGCGTCGCCGACGCCGGCGGACGGAAAACGGCTGGCGCACCCTCGTGGTCAAGATAGAGTATGTCAGCCACCGCCAGACCGCGGCGCAACAGCGCCTGGCAGCGCGCCAGATAGGTGTGATAGGCCTTTGCCATGCCCCACCACGTTTGCGTCCGCTCCCAGTGTATCGCATAACTCGACATCGTCATGCCTGGATAGCGGTCAAGCCACGGCTGATGCGCGTAACGGTGAAAGACAAACCGGTTGATGCCGGCACACAACGCCCAGTCACCCTGCAGCTTGATTGAGCCTGGATATTTCTTCCAGCCGTCTTGGTCACCGGTAAACGATTCCGCACCCACAATGGGCCTCCCCCGTGTATGCGCGATCGATACCGCTTCGAGGACACTGTATTCCGCGTTGAATACGTTCGTCCAGAACTCGCCCATCGGCACATCGGCCACGCCACCCAGCGCAAGATCGCCCGCCGGATTCAAATCATAAGGTTCCATGGACAGTTTCAAGCCGTGCTGATTCCCAAGGGCCTTCAGTCGCATCGCATGATTCTCCACCACCAGCTCCTGCGCCGTCAGCCGCAAATCCCACAGGAATCTTTCGGACACCGCGACGCTCTCAACAACGCGCCCCTGCATCGTCGGCAGAAACCGCAACGGATCATAGCCGCGCCGCTGGCGGAATTCCTCGCGGAACTTCTCCGTCCAGTTCTGCGAACTCATCTCCCAACTGTCGAAGTGCAGTGTGGTTAGACCGCGTCCCGGATGCTTCGGCTCGCCAACAGTCTTGAGCAGGGTTCCAACAAATGACTCGAAATGAGCTTCCAGCGCAGCCTTGTCGAACTTGTCGCACTCGAGCCCCAGCCCCGGCACCGGAGCCGGTTTCGTGATCTGCCCGGTGATGGTGCGGCCAAACCGCATGATCGTCCAATTCCCCGCCGGCACATCCCACACCAACCGGCCGTCGGCCGCCAGCTTCGCAGTCAGTTCGATGACCTGTTTCGACGCGATGCACTCGCCAGCCGGCAGCACCATGCGATCAGCGGTCAAAAACAATTTAGTGCCAGCTTGGAAGTACGGGGGGCGGAAATACAGTGCCTTCTCTTCCACATCAGGGATCCGGTATGATCCGACCGGTGTCGGGAACGCAAGCACCACAACATCTTTGTAAAATTCTTTCCAGATCTTATGCAATTCGGGTACCGACGGTTCCCCAAAGATCGGCTTGCGGGGCGGAGGCTGCGGCAGCAGCGCATCAAAATGCGCCGGACCGGTCACCTGCGTTTCGCTGGCGACAAGGTGCTGCATGGATTGCTCCGGCTTGACCCACGGCCCGCCGGTGCCGCACCAACCCGGCCCCGCGGCAAGCGCAAGTTCAATCCCCAGCCTGTCGGCCTCATTGACGGCATGCTTGAGCAGCTCGCGCCACGGCCCGCTCATGAATTCCACAGGCCCGCGTTCCCCGCCGCTGATCTCAAGATAGATCGCGCCGCCGATCCCGGCCTGTTTCATGGCCTCCAGGTCGGCAGTCAACCCCTCACGCGTGAGGTTGCCGTCCATGAAATACCAGTAAACCCACGGCCGTGCCACATCCGGCGGAGTGACAAAATCCTTCTGCAGATCATCTGACATGACACTGCCAGTCAGCGCCGACAGAGTTAACATAAACAGCAATAGTCGTTTCATAAAATATTTCATGATGCTCATTGGAAAGACCTGTTTCTTTCTCCGTGGTTACTTGTTTTGAACTGGTACAATCTCAACTTGGTGGGCTTGCATCACCAACGCTTTCCGAATGGCCTCAAACTTCTTGTTCATCTCTTGCATGCGCTCCTTGAAGACCGCTTCGCGTTTGGCTTCGACCGCTTCAGGTGTGATGCCCATGAACTCGGGAACCCCACCCGCTTGGCAGACACCGCCGAATATCCTGTCACTGAAATAGCCGTTCTTGGCACTGATGGCCGCCCAGACGGCCTTGACTTGGTCGGCAACCGGACCTGCTGCCAGGACCGCGGCGGCCAGATTGACTCCGGCACTTAACTCATCGTTAGAGCAGTCCGCGACTTTCACGCCTGCCAGGCGGATTTCGTAGCGGCCCGCCTTGAGGCCGGTCACCTTCAACCGGTAGTCGTTCAGCTCTTCAAGGATCGGCAGCCACTTCAGGATGTTTTTGGCATCGCCCTCGGGAAAGAACGGCAGGGCGTTGTCCTTCTGCTGAAACGTGATTTTCCCATCAGCATCAACCTTCAGTCCCTCGATCGTACAATTCTTCTTCTCAACGACTTTGCTGGATGCCGCGTTGATTTCAACTGCGGCAACGAAAGGTGGGAAACTCATTCCTTTCAGAATCGTCGCAGCCATCAACGTCTGTCCCGCTTGGCCGGGATGAACCTGGTCGCCACCGCCGATCCGCACAGTGGGCATGGTCGGGCGGGCCTTGTCAATAAACTCAAGGTAGGGATGAAACTGATCCACAAACAGGGCGTTGCCATTTGTCGCAGCCGTTTGTTTCACGACGGCTGTAATCCTTTCGAGCGCGCGATTGCCCGTCGTGTCAATCGCCAGCTTGTCGTCGGGGTTCTCACACGCCTGAGGACTACACCAGGCCACCCGGATGCTGGCGGCCTTCGCCTGATCGGCGATGCCCTGCATCGCTTCCGTGAATGTCTTTATATCTCCCCCGGCATCGTTCATCCCGAAATCAACGGTCAATGCAGTCGCCGCGCACGACAGGACATCGCGCTTGAAACGGTTCTTACCGCCCGGCGCTCCGTCCCCGCCGATGCCCACATTAAAGAACCTCAACTCCCATGCGGGAAAGCGGGTGAGCGCCCAGGCCTCCACATAACTGCTATACATGTGTTGGGCGGTAATGCTGTCGCCCATCATCACGACCTTGTCGCCATCCTTGAGGAAGAACTCGGCGGCGGTGCAGGGCGATGCAGTCGCCAGCAGAGTCCATGCAATGGCGTTCTTGATAGAATTCATCAGGTTCATGGGGTGTTTCATAGAGGTTATCCTATTTAAGCTTGTATTCCTGTTTTTCAATTTCCATTTTCCTTGTCAGATCAAGGCTTGGGCATGGCGGCTTTCGCGTCCACCTTTAATGCGATCACCGTATCTGTCGGATCCCAGTTGACATCACCGGGAATCGTGAGCTCTAGCGCCTCGGCCGACTGGGTGAGCTTGGCTGGCTTGCCACCTAACAATAGAGCGGCCGCGCTGAAGCGCTGGCCATTTTTCGGCGCGGGCAGGCGCACCGTCTTCCCGTCTTTGGGTGGGATCAGCACATGCACATAGACGGTTTTGCCATCGGCGGAGTCGGTGGCCACGATGTCCCAGGGGAGGTTATGGATTGGCTCGACGATGGTGCTGGGCCGGGTGTTGAGCAGCGACACCTTGCGCTCGCGCCAGAGCTTGCCGAAGTCGGCCATGAGTTTCCTGACCTCGGGCGGATAGCCCAAGGCGTATGGCGTTAAAGCGAGGTGGATGCCGCCTTTTTGTTCGGGGCAACCGGCGCAGCGGGCGACCGCACGCAAGACTTCGTCCGCCGGAATCTTCACCTCGGTGCCCATTGCCCAGTCGCCCGTGGGCATGATGCAGCATTGGTTTTTTTCGCCGCGGTCGTGATAACCGCTCTCTGCGGCCTGCCACGATTCGTCGAGCGACAGTCCGTCCTTGACATAGGCGGGGCCGCTCTGCCAGATCACTGCATCGGGGTTGCCGGCCCGCAAGGCCGTGGCCATGCGCTGGGCATTCTCGAAATATTTCGGAGAATGATGGTCGATCCAATAACCGGAGACCCGCTCGCCATAGCGCAGACTCATCTCCTTGAACAATGCGAGGATGAAGTCATTCCATTTCGGGTTAGGCCACAAACCGAGCTTTGGGCCGGGCAGGCCGTCCACTTCGGGTCCCCAACCGAACAGCGCGCGCTCCTCTTTTGTTAGGTCGTGCTGGTCTACCGGATGGACATAGAGACATAACGCGATGCCGCGCTTGTTGAGTTCATCGGCGAGGTCGCCGAGCATGTCGCGCTTGGCCTGATGGGTGGGCATGCCGATGTCACACATGACCTTGCTGGGGCCCATCAGATACATCGCCGCGTGAAAGGCGGTCATGGTCACATACTGGGCGCCCATGTCTTCAACCGCATCGGCAAAGGCCTTGACGTCGAAGGCGGCGGCCTGCGCGTCCAGATCCCAGAGCGCGGGATTCGGCTTGCCGAACGCGTAGGGAGTACTACGCGTATAGTGGACGAAGATCCCGAACTTCGCGTTCTTGATGAACTCGCGCCCCAGATCCTGCGGGCGGACGGCCCGGGTGGTGCCTGGCATGGGGGTGGGGGACTTGGGATCAGCGCCCCAAACGGTGGTGGCAGTTATCAGCGCGGCGAGGCCGGCAATCAGGGTGTGTTTCATGGTGATGTGTTTTTCAATGACCTTTTTTGAGCACTGATGGTTTCGATATCAATCGCATGTCTATCAGTTGTAGCATCAGGTCCGTGACTAGTTCGCTGGTATACGGACTGCCGCGCCACTCGAACCCCTGTTTACGCTCCAGCCAGGGATCGGCAATTGTTTCTGTAATTGCTCCCTTGTACGGACCGTCAGCAACTTGGACATAGAAATTCAACTGCATCACCCGGTTCTTCAGTTGTTCAAACAGCGGATTTCCGGTCTTCTTGAACAAACGGTCCAGGCACTGGATCTTGCGATTGCCATAACAATAGACGGAATACTGGTTGAAGTGCTGCTGTTCGCTGTGCACGCACTGCGTCGGCCCCTTGACCCAGATCGGTGTCATAGACACCGCTTCGCTGTTGCCGGCCCACGGATAGCTTTGCACCCGCCAGTCATTCGTGAATCCATCGTGATACGCCAGGCATACTTCCCTGTCGTTGAGATCCTTATCCACCGACCATTTCGGCACAAGCTTTGCCGCAGCCAGGTCGTCGTGCAGTTGCACATCAACCGTCCACGAGAACTGCACTCCATTCATTTCCTGCTGACCGGACAGCCTGGCTGTCCGCCCATCGACTTTCTCTCCACCTGATGCCGCCAGCCAGCGTACTTCGCCATTCTTCAGGTTGCGTAATGCCATTAAGCCTTTGGTTGCCGCCTGCTCCACGGGTTTTCCATGCAACGAAGCCGTTCCCAATGCCCAGCCGTTAGTCGTCATCTGCAATTCCCACTTCAGCCCGGAACTATTTTCAAGAACCATCGTCTCTTTGGCCCTGGGCGTGTTCGAGCTGGTATTGGCCTGCCTGCTGTCGTTTCCGATGTTAGGCATTGGCGGGGTGCGGGCGATAGCCTTGAGTTCCGGCTTCTGTACGCCGACCTGATCCATCGGTTGGCGTTCGCCATTGACGAACAACTGGTCGGTGGTGAAACCCGCGGGCATCTTCGCCAGCATGATCCCGCCTTTGTAGGGCTCCCACTTGAAATGGTGCAATAGGATGCCGCCGCTGACCACCGCCTGCTCCTTTTCATATGCCTGATAGACGACCGGGGCGGCCTTGCTGCCGGAATCCTCGGCGGTAAGCACCAAGGTTTCTGGCAAATAACAGGTCCCTTCACGAAGAAAGACTTTGACTGACTTCTGACCTCCGACCTCTGACTTCTGCCCTCTGTCTGCCGACCTCTGTTTCCTCGCCTCCTGCTGCGCCCGCTGCATGGTCGCAAACGGCTTGGCCAGCGTGCCTGGGTTCGCGTCATTTCCGTTAGGAGCCACCAACAGCTTAACACCCGGCATTTCCGCCGACGCCAAAGAACAGACACACAATAACACAGCGCTCGATAGAGTCTTTTTCACAGAAACCTTGATTGGATGTTTTTCACTGTTAATCAGAGACACGACCCCTCTGGTCGGGTGATAATGGCGTTGCTGAATGAGTGCTCACGCCAGGGAAGCACACGCCCTCAACATGTTCGCCCACCTGCAACCGTTCCGAGCCAAGCGCCAGCCGCTTTCCCAGGATCTCGACGTTGTCAAAAGTCACGCCGCGCACGGCGTGGGCCGCATCGGCGCCGCTAAGTTGTATGAAATACGCACCGGTCTGGCCGGCCAGGGCCACGTTGCGGAAACGGATGTTCTGCACATACCCCGGGACCTGCTTGCGCATATACTGGTTGACGACCGGCTTGAGGCGGGCCAATTCTGGCTGCCCCTCCCCATGGAGGCGCACGTCCTCCACAAGCACGTCCTCCAATCGCATCTCCTCACCGGGCTCTAACAGAAACGGTGTCATACTGAAGTGGATGATGTCCAGGTTCCGCAGCGTAATGCCGCGCATGAAGGGCGCCCGACTCTCGTGGCCCAGCAGGAAAATGCGTGCCCGATCACTCCACAAAACACAATCCTCCACCGTGATGCGCTCAACGTTATTGTTAGGCGCCGTGAATTCGAGCCCCTTCAGCGCCACGCAATCATCGTCGGTACGGATGAAGCAGTCGGTGATGAGCACATCTTGGGAATTGCACGGGTTGATCCCATCGTCGTTCTGCACCCGTGAGCCACACAGCTTGACTCCCCGCACCGTAACGCGGCGGCTATCGCGCAGCACGATGGTCCAATGCGACGCGCCACGAATCGTGATGCCGCTGACTGCGACGTTCGTGCCGCAAATCGAAATCACATGCGGTGTTGGCCCCTTGCGCCACTCGTAGTCCGAACTGTCCAAAATGCCCTGGCCCATGATGCGGATGTTTTCCCCTTGGGCGAACACGCCGCCTTTCACCACGGCGCCACCCGCCAAGTAAAGCGTCTGATTGTTGGTGACGTCGATCCGGCCTGGACGGTGGATGCCGGGTCCGAAGTAAATCACACCCGGAGCATCTGGCTTGGGCGGATGCGCCTCGGGCGGATTGGCGAATAGGAGCAACGGCCCCTTTTTGCCGTCCGGTTCGATGCTGAGCTTGCGCGGCCCGGGCAACGACACCACGAGCGTGCCGTCCGATTCCAAGCGCATCTTCACGTCCGGCCAGGCAGGTCGGATCACGGTGGCCCGCAACGAGCGCGGCGAAGTGACGCGCACTTCCACCGTTCCGTCGGTGACGAAGTTGGCGAAGGAATAAGGGCCGCCAAAGTCCCATTCCTTGCCGGCAAACGGTGTGTCCAGTGTCCGCGCGGTGTAAACCGCGACGGGTTGACCACCCGCCACGATCTTGTAGTCAACTGAAAGGGTCTCGCCCGCCGGAGCGGGGTGCGTCACAACGCCGGCAAGCACCGAGGAGACGGCCCATACAGCCGCCACTGCAAAGAGCGCAGTGATCATGAAGCGGTAATTAAGGGTGGATGGACCTAACATAGACATGCTCTTGGTTGGTGTTGTTTGTGAATTTCAGAAATCATGTGGCGCCGACTTGCTATTTTCTCTTGGTTGCCGGGATCACCTGCAGTTCCTGAAAGGACGAGTTGCCGCCGCCAATCCCGTCTTCCAAGGGCGAGAGCGCCCAGACCAGCCAGCGGTAATTGCCCAGCGGCCTGCCGTTACTGCGGCGGATGCTGGTGGCTTCGAAAGCAGTCGGCTTGACCAGCCGGGTATCGACGCCATTGACGGGCTTGAAGACCGTTGCGTCGCTGACATTCCAACCCGGATCGGCGGCGGCCGTGCTGCCGTAGAGCACGAAGTTCTGGCGGGCCCGCCCTTCACCGGCGGAGAACGTGTTGACTTGGGCAACGGGCTGCACGTTTGTTAGGTCCAGTTTATACATTCCATTGTCAACCCCGTTGGGGAAGATCGGCCCGAAGCCCATGACGACCTTGCCATCGGTTAGCACATTGATCGGATCATTGAGGGTGGGAGAGCCGCCGGCAGACGCCCTGGCCGGCAACACCGCCGCCACGGGCGCAACGGCAACCTGTTTGAACTCAGGCGTTGCCTGATACTCTGCTACGACATAATTGTAGTCAGTCAATTCAAGCGGTATTTGCATTTTCCCGCGGCTGACCGTTAGAGCCAGTTTCCGGCCGTCAGCTTTATCAGCAAGCCCCCACATATCAACCACTGTCTTCACATCCGTGCCGTTGCAGGCAATGATCACATCGTCCTTCTTCAGTCCGGCACCGGCGGCATCGCTGCCGGCGGGCACGTTGAGCATCAACACACCGGCTTCGGCAGGCAGCCCGAGGGCGGCACGATCCTCGGCATCTGAGACATCGCGGGCCTTGGCCTGCCAGAGAAGCTTGGCCGCCGGCTTGAGCTTCGGGATCTGCCTGGAGAACGTCAGCTTGAGCGGGTAGGCGTTGCACTCGTAGGGAGGCTTGGCCGGCAAGGTGATCTTGAGGGACTCGCCATCCTGGCTGTAGCTCAATGGATCGGCCGAGCCCACAAGAGACACGCCCGTCAAACCCTTCAGGTTGATGCGGTATTGATTGAGTGTCCTGCTTTTGAGCACGGTCCCATCGCCTGGCCAACCAAGGGTCGTGACGTAAAGGATGGTGTTGGCCTTGTTACGGGTGAAGCGGATGTCCGCCGCCGTGCCGCGGTCAATGCTGTTAAAGTTCTTCTGACCTTCGCCGAATGCCTCCCATGGTCGCGTCGCGAAGATGGCCTCGCCGATGAGATTGAAATCGTGACCCATGACCTTGAGCATGGTGATCACCTCGTCCTCCAACTCGCCGTCGGGTGTGAGCGGCACGTTAAGTAACAGGTTGCCGTTCTTGCTAACCACATCGATCAGGGTGTGGACGATTTCCAGGCCCTTCCGGTAATTCTTGGCGTCATCGCGCCACCAATACCAGTCGCCGTTAATGGTCTTATCCGTCTGCCAGGAAAACGGCTGGGCCTCCGCGGGAAATTCAAACTCGTAATTCTCGGCACCGATATGATGCCTGCCCTTGAAATTGGCCACTGCCTGCAATTTCCCGCCGTTCAACTTCTGGTTCTCGTTGTAGAGATGTGCCACGACATTGAAGCCTGCCGTCTTGAAAGGCGGGCCGCCGTCGGTGTAGTAGAGGTCAGGATGATACTTGTCTATCAAGTCCTTCATCCGGTCCTCGAAGTTTTTCTCAAAGGCCGGCGGTCCGACGTCCCCAGGCCCTTCATAGCCATAACCGGTATCGTTCCAGGGCACCCCGTAGAGATCCTGATAGGCCGGATCCTGGCCATCGTATGGCACACCGGCCAGCGGACCGGTCTTGTCGGCCCCGTGCGACGTCTGCAGCCAGCGGTAGGTCCGGGCGACATGCGAGGCCACGCCGAAATGCAGGCCGTTGGCCACGGTCGCCTTCTGCCACATCCCGACCACATCCTTGCCTGCGATGGTAACGGAATTCCAGCGCGGTTGGAATCTCGAATCCCACATGTCGAAATTGTCATGATGGACAGCGACCGGAACCACGTAGCGGGCGCCGGCCTGTTTGTAGAGTTTGACATACTTGTCGGCCTGGGCTTGGTCGAACTTCGGCGCCTTGAAAAGTTTCACCAGATCCTTGTAGCCGAACTTGGAGGGATGTCCGTAGGTGGCGCAATGATACTTGTAGGCATCACTGCCCTCTTCATAGATCTGCCGGGCATACCAGCAGGACTTGTATCCGGCCAGGCATTCGGGCCCCCAGTGCATGAAGATTCCAAGTTTGCCGTCAATGAACCACTCGGGTATCGCTGCTGTCCTGAGTGATTCAGTCGTCGGCTCGTAGTGAACCGGTCCCCCAGCCGGCGGCTCGGCAGCCTGGACCAGCGCCAGCGGGCCCAGCACCAGGGAAACACATATCATCCGGGTTGTCATCATTGCCTTGATCGGCAGTGGCATTCCAATTGTATGATTCATGGAAATAGCAAAAAACTTGCCGGTGCGTATGCGCCGAGGTTGAAGGTCAGTTTGCCGGCCTGGACGGGAATCGGTTTGCCGGTACTTTCGCCGCGAAGATTGACGGGCGCAGCACTCGCAAAGGTTGCGCCAGAGGGGAAGCTAACGGTTAGTGCGCCGGCAACGCCGCCCATCTCCCAGACGCGCAGGAGCGTGCCCTTGTTCCCGTTGGGGTCGCCGCCGTAGGCGCTTACCTGGATGCCTTTGCGGGAGGTGGTGATGCCGGATTGTTCGGCGGGCAGAGGGCCGCCCTTGCCGTCGGCGCTGACGGCCAGCAACGGCAGGCGGGCTTCCAGTGATGGGGTGACCAGCGCGGATTCCGCCTTGGTGTCCTTGCCGAAGGTCCAGAGGCGGACGCGCGAACTCCAGGTGCCGGGATACCAATAGCGATAGTTGGTGTTCCATTGGTTGTTGTAGAGGTTCAGATAGACCACCGGCTTTTTCGGAATGAAATCGAGCGAGAATTTCCACATGCCGGGCGTGTCGAGGCTGATGAGCGGATGATCGAGCGGACAAACGGCGATGCCGGAACCATCGGCATCGGTGAGGGTGACACCCGTGCCAACGGCATAGAGGTGGCGGTTGGCTCCCGGGAGGATGTCTCTAACAGGATCCATGATGCCGAGGTTGCGTCCGACGCGGAATTGCGGGTCGGTCATCTTGAATGGCAGGCAGAGCCAGTCGGCTTCGGGCCAATTATCCTTGGCCTTGTCTTTGATGGTGAGTTCGAGATCCACGTAGGGCTGGCCGCGATGCAGCGTGATACGCAAGGCGGCACCCCGCAGGTGATTGGCGGCATCACCGGGAAGATTCATGAGAGCGGTTTCCATCAGCTTGTCGCGGGTGATGGTGAGCGAGCCGTTGGTCGGTGAGGCGGCGCGGTAGGGCACATTGCCTGGCAGGCCGGGCTTGTGCATGCCGGGATGGAGCGTGTCACCCCAACGGCCTTGTTGATAGTCGCGGCAATAGCCGTCCGTCTGGCTTTTGTCGAAGCGTTCGTTGAGATACTGGCCGAGGCCCTGTGCGGCGGCACCATCCACCCATTCGCGGCCGCTGCGCTTGTCGACAAGCGACGCGATCGTGCCACGGGCCGCGTCGAGGGTCACTTTGAAGAACTCGTTCTCAAGAGCCGTGCCGCCGGATTTTTCCAAATCGTTAGACAAGCCGGACGGGAACGTCTTGTAGCCGCAAGGCGGAATGTCCTTGGCAAGGAGACGTCCACCCGGGACCTCCACCACCCCGAAGCGTACCCACGGCAGCGGGTTGTACACGACCACGCGCGGACCGGCGAGGTTCACGGCTTGGGCGAGGGCGGCAAGGTTGGCGTCTAACAACGACGTGGTGATTTTGGCGGCGGTGCGGATGTAGTCGGTCTTGTCTTCCCACGATGCTTCGAGGTCGGCGTTGGCGGGCGGGGTCTTGTCGTTGTAGGAGTCCACACTGGCCGCGCCACCAAACGTATGCTCGTTGTAAAGCAGGCTTTGTTCGTAGGCGCGGGCAAGTTCCTTGGCGGGGTCGGCGACTGTGATGCCCCAGGTGCGGAGCTGGGTATTGAGCACTTCGACAGCCGGCATGAGCGGGCCGATGTTGTGGGCGCTGCGCATGCCGCCGGGATCGCACATCGCACCGTGGATCCAGGTGTCGGGCGTCTCGCCCCTGACGACTGGAATGTTAGGTCTCTCCGCTAGAATGGCGTCGGCGAATTCCTCCATGGTTCCCATGCGGACTTTGACGCCCGGCATCTTTTCCGCGACCTCGGCGAAGATTGACTTGATGCCGTTGGCGTCCGGCGGGCCGGAATTGTCGCCCGTGACAATGATGGCGACCCAGGTCTTGTATGGCCAGGTTGGCGGGGGCAGCAGATTGTGGCCAATCCAAGGGTCGTTGAGGCCGCCCCACGGCCAGAAGGCTGTGCATGTTCCGTAAATGCTCGAATACATGGTCAGGACGCGCGAGCCGTCCGGGCCTTCCCACCAGAATATCGGCGGCAGGTCATGCACATAGCCCGACGGCCAGTTGCAGCCAATGTGCATGAACTTGACGCCGCCCTGGGCCAAGCCAGTGGCCAGCGCGCGCCCCTGCGAGGGCACATCCGTGGTCTTCGCCCCGCGTGCCAAGGGCAGGCCATACTGCCGCGAGACGGTGTCGGCAAACTGGTAGCCGCGTGCAAACTCCTCCGGCTCTAACAATTCGGCCGCAATGCTGAACGGCAGGGCATGGGTGGCGAACTTGCCGGATTTCATGGCCGCGTCCAGGCGCTGGCGGCGCCCGGGTGTTTGTCCTGGCCAGTCCTCAAGCACTTTCCCCATCACCCAGCCCGGCGAAGTCCACACGAACTGCTGTTCTAACGGCAGGCCCTTCGACTTGTCCATGACATCCAGCGCCCGGTCTATCATTGTGGTGCGATAATACTCCATCAGGTCCTTGACCCGGTGGGTGTAGCCGATGTCGAAATGCGTCTTGCAGACGACGATGATTTGTTCGGCTTTGACCGTGGTTGCCGAGAAAGCCGCTTGGGTCAGCACCATTCCCAGCAGACTCGCCGCAATCAACTTTATGTTTCGTTTCGCTTTCATGTCATCTTCATTCTTCAAATTTTTCGGCGGCAAATGACTGTTCTTCGCGGTCCACCCAACCGGTCCAATTCCATGAGTACTCCTGCGGCGCAATCCAGGCTTCAACCGTAAGTCCGTTGGTCAGCGCCGGCACCTCCGCGGCCTTGCACACCACCCGGGACGTGAAGCCATCGAAGCGCAGACCATTCCCCCGCACACCGGTACCGAAAATTGCATGGCCGGACAATGCGTCCATCCGGCCACTGACTGCATCGACTGCCACCCCCCCCTGTCTAGGCATCACTTCCTGGATCCAATCGTCATGCAATTTGAGCAGTTTCCCGGCGATTTCCGGCTGTTCCTTTATGTAATTCCTGCGTTCGGGTTCCGCGTCGGCCAGGTTGCCGAGAAAGTCGGGCTCTCCATGTGGGGTGCTAATGAGCTTCCAGTCACCTTCGCGGACAGCCCATCTTTGCTCAAAGTGCCAGTGCATGACCTGGTGATGGGTCGGCGCGTTGGCCGACTTGATGATTGGCATGAGACTCTGGCCGTCGAGTTTAACCTCGGGCAGCGGCACGCCACAGAGTTCCATAACGGTCGGGAACCAATCCATACAACTGATAGCCTGGTCGCGGATCGCACCTTTGGGCAGTTCCGAGGGAAAGCTGATAATGGCCGGAACCCTGATGCCGCCCTCGTAGTAGGTTGCCTTTGCCCCGCGCCATTTGCCGGAATTCCCGCCGCCTCCGAATGCGCCGTAATGGTGGCCTTTGGGAAAACCGCTGGGGTGATTGTCCCGATTGATGCTGCAGTCCTCGACGGAGGCGCCGTTATCGCTCATGAAGATGATGATCGTGTTTTCGCGAAGACCCAGTTGCTCCAGTTTTCTCACGATCATGCCCATGCGATCATCCACAGTGGAGATCACCTTCGCTTCGGATTGCCGCGGCATCTTCATGTCCTTGTAGCGCTCATCGAACTTGGCATCCGCCTGTTCGGGATAATGGGGAAGATTGAACGCGACGTACATGAAGAACGGGACATCCTTGTTCCTGTCCACAAACTGAAGGGCACGGCCGGTCACCAAATCGGGAAAGTATTGGCCATTCATGAAGACCTCATTTTCCCCATCGTAAAGGTCATGAAACCCCTCATGCAAAAAGTTATGGATGTAGTTGTCGATAAAACCGCTGCGGAACCCGAAAAACTCATCGAAACCCTGATCCGCGGGCCCGTAACCATCATGTGCGCCGAGATGCCACTTGCCGAACAGAGCCGTCTTGTAGCCCGCGCCTTTCAGGGCCTCGGCAATGGTGATCTCCTTGAGGGACATGTTGAGTTGCAATCCGGCTTTGGGACTTGCCTGGGCCCAGCCGTTCACATTACAGCGCTGGGGGTGGCGGCCGGTCAGCAGCATCGCCCGGGACGGGCAACAAACAAAATGAGCGTATGCCTGGGTAAACCGCACCCCGGTTTCGGCGAGTCGATCCATGGTCGGAGTGTAGAGGTCTTTCGACCCATAACAATTGGCATCAAGCGTGCCCTGGTCGTCAGTATAGAATATGATGACATTGGGTTTGCGGTCTGTGGCCGCTGCGGACGCGGCCGGAAGTAATGCACATCCGGCAGATGCCATGGCCATTAACCCCAATCTTGTGGTCTGAAGCATATTGCATATAGTGAGCATGTTCATGTTGGCACCTTGTTTGCTGTTTCATTTCAGTGACCGTTGACGATCATTCTTATCACTGGTCAGTTCGAGCACGGCCAGGGAGGCCCTTGGCATCTTGAGTTCCAGACGTCCGCCCTCGTCCACTGTGGGTTGCTCCACGCGCTCGAGAAAAATGGTGTGCTGTGGCGTGACCTCGTTGGCAACCAGCGTGGCGCAGTTGCCATCAGGACGACAGGCAAAGGATGAGTAGGTAGGTTGGGTCAGATCCTTGGCGATGAGAAACCGCGCGGAGGCTCCAAACGGCTGTGCCATATTCGTCACCTTCAGTTCCAGCGACCGGTCATCCGACACGCTGCGATTGATGATCGTCACATGGACTTGGCGACCATCGGCGCTTAGCGAGGCTGCCACGTCGAGGTCAGCCTCAGCAGGTGCCGGCGGCAATTTGAGCAGGCGGTTAGCCTGGTGACACTTGAACGCCGCGAATACTTTTCCGCCCGTGTCGAGTCTCGCGGTCAGCGGGCCGACCCTGATGCCTCCCTCATTGACGGGCTGAAAGTAATAAGCCTGTTCAATGCCCAGCGTCGTCGCTTCGCGGCACAGCAGGTTGAGAACACCCGCCGTGTTAAGCCCCGTGCCCACCGTGCCCGGCTTTCCCCATCCGGTGCTCCACTCGTCGAGAATGACGGGAATCTGCCGTTGAACCTGGCGTTGAGCGATGGAATTCTTCAACTTTGGCCAGAGGCTCATCGTGGGTGCAATTGACATGCCACGCACATCCCCGCCCTGGCCATCGTATTCATGAAGCGAAGCATAACTCAACAAGGCACCCGCTTGATCGAACAAGGGCTTGTTCCATGCCGCGGTGTCCGTGCATCCTACCAACCGGACTGAAGGATCCGCATTCTTCATGGCCTCTGCGAACGCCTTGGTTGCACGTGCGCAGTCCAAGGGATTCTGCATTTTGCCAAGGTAGAGTTCGTTGCCCAGAAACCAGGTCTTCACGCCGTAGGGTTCCGGGTGTCCGCGCCCGGCACGCACCTTGCCCCACTTCGTTTCAGGACTGCCGTTGCAGTATTCCACCCACGCGACCGCATCCTCCGCTGGCGTCCCGCTCAGGCGCATGGTGAGTGCCGGGTCACAGCCGAGTTCACGGCACAGCGCGATGAATTCATCAATGCCGAGTTCCTGGGTGTCACAGTCGTCGGTGTCGGGCCACAGGATGCCGCTGTCGGCCATCACCAGCGGCGGACGCTGGTCCACGGGCAGCAACCCGTCCTGCCACCGGTATTCCTCGGCATAACAACCGCCCGGGAAGCGCAGGGCACCCGGCTGGATCTGCTTGAGCAACCCGATCACATCCCGCCGCATCCCGTGAAAGTTGTCGGCCGGCTGCACCGACGCCGCGCCGACCCAGAACACACCGGCAGTTCTACTCCTGATCTCCAGGCGGGCATTTTCAGCGGTTTCCGGCGCGACAAACTCGCCGCTCCAGAGTTGCCAGTCTCCCGGCTTGAGCGTTTTCTCAACCTGAACAATTGTTAGCGTGTCCTTGTCATCCGCAATCCGCATTGAGACTCTCTGCTCCGCTTCGGACTTGAGCCACCAGCGAAACGTGTACCGTGTGCCCTTTTGAAAAGCCAACGCTTCCTGTTGTTGTCCCAGGCCGCCCGGTTTGTCACCGCCCACGCGCACCGACCCCTTGCCAACAAACACCACCTTGTCGTCCATGGTCGCACCGTCGGCATCGGGAAGCGGATACCACCGCTTGGGCAAGTTGTTGCTAACGGCGGCAAACTTCCGGTTAGCGACCATCCCGGCGCCCAGCCCGCGCCAGATTCCGCGCCGCGTGACCTCCAGGTTACAACCGAACAGCAATGGCGATATGACCGCACCGGTTTGCTTCGCATCGATATCAATACGATCCGTCTCGGCGGCAAACACTGAGACGCCAAGCACCACTGCCAGTAACGAAATTTGAATTGAAGTTTTCATAGAGTTTCTTTCAATAAACACCTCTCCCTGACACCCTGTCCCTAAATCCATATGCCTGCAAGGTTTCCCACCATGCCATGATATTCTCCGGCGGGACGTCACCCTGGATGACATGGATCGGCGCAAAGACAAAACCCCCTCCCGGCGCCAGGTCATCGATCCTGCGCCTGGTCTCATCACGCACCTCCTGCGGCGTACCGAACGGAAGCACCCGCTGGGTATCGCAGGTCCCGCCCCAGATGGTCAGGTCTTTGCCCCACTCGCGTTTGAATTTCGCCGTGTCACCCATTCCCCTGCAATTGACCTGCCACGGGTTCACAATATCGACACCGGCCTCAACCAGCAGGGGCAGCGAATCATAGATCGCGCCGTCATTGTGGTAGAAAATATAGACCTTTGTTGCGGCCTTCTTCTTGATGAATTCAAAAAGTCTCTTGTGATATGGCCAGATCAGCCGCTTGTACATATCCAGCGATACCAGCAGCCCATCCTGACCGCCCAGGTCATCCGCCTCGGAAATCACCAGCGTGTGCCGGTCAACAAGCTCAAGCACCCGCCCCCAATACTTCATCTTTATTTCAAGCTCCCTGCTCATGATGGCATGAACCATCTTCTCGTCAGTAGCCATATCCATGAAGAATTGTTCGTAGCCGCGCATCCACATGGCATGTTCCCACATTCCTGAATGCATCCTCTCAACCACCAGCCCTTTCTTTTCCTCAAGGACAATGCGATCAGCCTCGGCGGCGAGATTCTCGAAACGGGCCGGGTCGAGCGGATCCGGCCAGGGATAATGCTCGATCTCAGATATACTCTCTGCCCCGGCCAGAGGACTATGGTGCAGATCGTAATACAGTCCTCCTTGCCGGGGCATTTGCCAGCCCATTCCGAATTCGTCAACAAGTCGGTAATGCCCGCCAACGAGTCCGTAATCCTTTGCATGTCCGGGTGATGCCGCATTGCGAGGCCTGACATTTCTCACGTCTACCTTTAGCAGAGCCGCAACCGCTTGAGGTAATTCGGCCATTTGGGTGACCTGATCCTGGACCTTGACTTCAACCGGCAAGCGCAGGAAAGCCACCAGGCATCTCAGTGCCCTAACATTGATTCCGCTGACAATTGTGCCGCCCAGATCGAACGGAATAAAATCGGGTTCGCAATGCGCGAGCGCCGTCTCTAATCGTGTATATCCTGAAGTCATTCGTTCTGCTATGTGAATTCTCTTTATGGTCTATTGATTTGCCAAGTGTCCACTCTTCATTTCCCGCTTGTCAGTTCCAGCACCGCCACGGAGGCCCTTGGCATCTTGAACTCCAGGCGCCCGCCATCGTCCACTGCGGGTTGCTCCTCGCGCCCGAGGAAGATGCCATGCTGTGGCGTGACATCGTTGGCAACCAGTCCTCTCGATGGTCCGGACGGGACGGGGAAAGATGAGAACACAGGTTGCCTCAGATCCTTTGCGATGAGGAACCTGACAGAGGCACTCAACGGCTGAGGCAGATTCGTCAATTTCACTTCCAACGTCCGGTCTTCCTTGATGCTGCGATTGATGATCGTTAGGTAGACATGGCGGCCATCGGGGCCTAGCGAGGCGGCCACGTCGAAATCCGCGTCCGCAGGTTCTGGCGGCAGTTTGCGCCGGCGGTTGCCCTGATGGCACTTGAATGCCGCGAAAACCATTCCGCCCGTGTCGAGTCGCGCGGTCATGCGGATTGACGATGGTTTCGGCAAGTTCGCCGGTGCCGACGGTGTCGCCTGTGAGCGCGATGGTTATGTTAGCACCATAACCGGAAATCAGGAAGTCGCTGGTAAGCTTGAACAGGCCGCTGCCGGATTGGTCGAAAGTCACAGTGGATTTCCTGCCCGCCAGATTGATCACGCGGTCGGAGGTTTCTCCGGGGCCGGCATGGATCAGGGCGCACTCGCCAATGCCATCCTTCAAATACTGCATCATCTCTTTGAAAACAGTTGGTTCCACGGAGCAAGGCGGATGTTCCATGTCCGGCACGCCATGGTAACAAATCACCACGATGCTGCCACCAGCGGCCTGCCGCACCATTTTGACAAAGTCCGGCATGTTGCGGCCTGTTTGTTTCTTGCGTGCTCCGCCCCACTGCTTGAAGAAAAATGACACGTCTGCCTTGCGGCACTGGTCACGAATGGTGCGCACCCATTCAGCTTCCAAGGGCCGAGATCCTGGGCCGCTCTCGCCGCCGACAATGACCCATTGGATGCCGCGCAGGTCGAATCTCCCCAGGTCTTCCAACAGCGGCTCAACGGAGAGAAATGCAAGCTTCGGCTTGGCACCACGCAGTATGGCGACGCGCGGTAACCCGTGCTTGCGGGTCTCCACACTCACTCCCCACCAAATGTGAGCGGCCATCGCTGCCTTCCGCAGCTTGCCTCGCAGCAATTCGGCCATGCGATCAGCCCGCTTTGTGAGAACCTGATAAGTATGCCAGTTCGCCGCCATCATCACCCGGCAGACTTTTTCGATATACTCGTCCGGCACTCCCTCATGGAAAAGATCGCTCATCGAGTTGACGAAAATCTTCCTTGGCTTTGACCAGCGGATCGGGTCGCCCAGTTTTTCCGGCACCAAGCGCAAATCGAATCCGAACTCAAACGGATGGCCAGGCACGCCGCGAAACCGTTCGGCAAAGGTTTCGGCGTAGCAATGGACACAACCGGGACTGACCTTGGTGCATCCCCTCATCGGGTTCCACGTTGCATCCGTCCACTCGATATTGCTCTGGGCGCTCATGTGTTCAAAAGGACAGTAACTGAGAGAATGGCGGGCGGCAAGGGGAAAGTTGGGGTGGCGTGGGAGTCACGCTACGCAAAGGCGGTGACTTCAACCTCGCGGTGTTTCAAGCGCGCCTCATTCACGATTTGCTCAAGTCGGCGGGCGGTGGCATCATCCATCCACTCTTCGCCGCATTGGGAACAGACCGTGGCTTGCACGCGCCGTACCACCACCACTCCGCTCCCCAAATCCGCGGTGAAGGTGGTTTTGCCGCTCGTCTTGTTGCCGCCGCACAGCGGACATTGATCGGTGGTTGAGTTCACTATTTTCGCTTGGTTCTGTAATCGGCTTCAATAATCTCCAGTGATGGCTCGTAGACTGTAATGACAAATGAGGCGGCTTGCTTCGTCACAAGTTGCCACGACGTGCAGCGCCGCGCCCCTGACGCATAACCCAAAAAGAGAGCGAACGCAAAGGGTTTGTCATAAACGTATTCCCGAATCAACTCGCCCTGGAGCAGCACCTCGCGGATCGCATGATGCGGGATGTTCCGCTCGGCGAGCTTTTGCAAAACATGCTTGCGCCACTCAATTCTGCCGTACGCTACAGCCTCCAGGAAAACGACAACGTCAAATGACTTCATTGGGTGTCACCCTCCCTAGTTTGATTTCCTCTGGCGTTAACCCATAGAGCGCATATATCAGCTCGTCTATCTCCCGCTCCAACCCTCTAACGTCCGCATTGGCATCACGTTGCTTCGCTAAGAGAATCTTGTCGACAATGCGTTCCATGTTCTTGGTACAACTTGCATCTTCGAGAAGTCGTATGTGAATTGGTATCTTTTCGAGAGGGTTCTTGTAATATTCAATGATATTCCCTTTTCGCTTCCCCCGCATTTTCAAGTGGTATAACACGAGTGATGAATTAAGATATCCGAGAAGAGCCCGCGTCGAATATGTCTGCTTCAATGTGATGTAATAGACGTCACCCGAACCAAAGATATCTTGATTACAGGAAGAGAAACGACTCGATTCTGCCCTGTATGGAACAATAATCGTATCCATACGGTAAAAGTATGATTTTCGTTTTGAGCCGCGAATCCAAAACCAGTTGTGAGATTCTGTAACAGCCTGCTCACGGGCGGCTAGAAGAGGCCGAAACTTCTCAAGGTGCTTCTTAATGTTTGGATACAGATTGATGTCCGTGCTGCTATCGACGTAAAGAAGAAATCGAAGGTTCTTCCGTGGTGTGTAGTAGCGCACGATGTCCGAGTTTTTATAGAATGGCTTTATACAGTCGCGCTCCTCGCTGCTTGTCAGACGAAGTTGTCTAAGCTCTTCTTCTGACAGAACGTAGATTCCCATTCCCACTCTCCAGCAACTAGCTTCAGATGGAGTGATCAGTTTCTTCTCTAGAGCAGCTTCAATAAGTTCTTCTCTAACTATATCACATCCTGTTTCCACACCCCTGAAAACGCTTTCGGCATAGTCCGTGAGCTGGCGCGACACGGAGTCAATCTTTGCAAGATTGAACGTCTCCGATCCGTATCCTGCAACCTGAACAGTTGCTGGCGTCAGTCGAACATGGTTTTCAACACCATCGAATAGTTGCTGTTGAGAAATTTGATAATACACCGTCTCTGGATCGCTTCCGACCAGTATTGACTTGATGATTTCCGGTTGAGCTTCCCCACTACGCTTCGTCATGAGGGTTCTCGAAACACCCGCAGATCGGTTTTTTACGAGATGAGTGATCATGTTACTCTGACCTTGTGCGGTGTCGAACAGTCTTAACTCTCCAAAATGCAGCAATTGAAGAAGCGTCGCTCGTTCCTTCAGATCGGAACGCAGCTTAAGAGCTCCGTCCGCCGTGATCCAATAGCTTGTTGTGATAAAGCATACCGATCCATCTTTCTTTGCTATATCAAGCGCCAAGTGAAAAAAGAAATAGAATAAGTCCATCTTTCGCTTGTAATAACGCGACCCCCAAGGACTTGCTGCAACCAGCCGAAACGTATCCTCGTTGCCTTTTTCTCCGAGATATGGAGGGTTGGCAATTACAACATCAAAGCCGCCTCCCTGATCCAGCACCTCTGAGAACAATATCTTAAAGTCGAATTTCACCTCATAGCCAAAGCTTTTCTTTGAAGCCGCGAAGCACTCTTGGAGTTTACGTTCGATGCTGTCCTTAAGTTTTCCCTTCTTAAGATGGTCAGTCTCATCAAAAAACTGCTTTTTGAGCGCCTCAACGTCTACGAGTTTTTGTGATTTGAACGGAAATCCAATAAGTGAATTCCCGGTGACAATCTTGTAATCAAGATTCGGAAGAGGCTTGATTTGCTTCACGTCCTCCTCGTCCACTACGAGCGAGAGCCAGAGGCGGAGTTTGGCGATCTCGACCGCGCCAGGGTCAATGTCCACGCCGTAAAGGCAGTTTTGGATGGAGTGCCGTTTGAAGTGGTAAGGCGTACGTTCGTGAACATCGTTGAAGTAGGAGGTTAACGCGCAGCGCGCACGGACAATTTTCGTCATCATACCAACGGGATACGCACCCGAGCCAACGGCGGGATCGCATACAGTGATGATGGCGAGTTTATCGTCCATGAGTCGGGCGTGCTTCTCGATGCTCGGTGGCATCTTGATGGAATATTTAGCATCCACTGCCTCATAGTGAGAGATTTGTTCGCCGAGACGGATGAAGGTTTCGATGTCTTTGAAAGGAACAAATTCCTTGTCGTTGTTGAGGGCTGTGTTGAGGTAGTTGATCAGGCACTCCTGACACTTGTAATGGACAATTTCGCGCGGCGTATAGAACGCGCCAAGACCTTTGCGGCGGTTTTCTTCGATCAGATTCTCGAAGACTTTGCCGAGCATCTCTGGATCAATGGCTACTTCCATTTCAAGCGGTTCGGCTTCGTTGACGGTGAAGTTATATCGGTCAAACACGTCGAGTACTCCGCTACCTTTCACACCTTCCTCAATGAAGTCCATGTTTGTGAAAAAGTGGTTAGGCAGAACGATGTCGGTCTTGCGCCAGTCGTAATCCTCAAGTGGTTCAAAAAGACCGCCGTTCAGAAACGGGATGCGGCATTTGAAGCGTTTGCACCATGCCTCATGTCCACGATCAGTCGCCAGCGTGTCATAAAAGAGCGGCTCAAGAACGTCGTTGAAGAAATTGCCATAACTGCCGTAGTCGCCACGAGCGAGACGTCTGAGAAAGTCATGCGGGCCAGCGCCCCAGTCTTGACCTTTGGCGACGCCGAGCCAGCCCTTCTTTTGCAGAAAGTAGAGAAAGACAATCTGGCCCATGAGCTTTTTGGCGAAGTCCACGGTGTTAACGCTCTTGGCCTTGAACTCGTCTCGAATGACTTTGTCCTTTGCGATAAGTTTTTCCAACCCGGCTTGAACGTCCTCGAACAAAACGCGGTATTTCTTGTAGAACTCTTTGGATACTGCTTCCACGCTGAAGGCGTCTTCGATATTCGCGAGCTTTGGACTGTTCTCCGTGTCCTGGAGCAGGGCTAGGAACCGGGTTTGAGCGGTGTGGCAACTCTCGCCTTCACCGACGATATAGGAAAAACGGCGGGCGGGAGTCAGGCGCGTGTGGACGTCGATACGTCCTGCCTCTGTCTCAACGGCGCCGTATTCCATCTTGACATAGGAGAACCGCCACTGCCGTTCGTTGGGCGAGACGAATGCAACGAGAGCGGCATCCTTGCTGTTGCGGGACTTGAGGTGGTCGGCAACGAAGTTGCGGATGGCGGTGCGGGCGCGTTCCAGTTTGGATTCTGCCGTCAAATGAACTACTAACACGTCGAGACTTTCTTCATCGGGCGATGTGTAAGTGCCCAGACGTTCAAAGCGTGAGACGTGATCTTTGAAAGCATCCTTGACGTATTGGGTGCTCCATGCCTGCGCTTTGGACTCGTCGAATTTGTTCAGCAGGTTACGGGTGAATTCGAGGAACCTGCCCTTGTTGAACGGCTGCGAAAAAGTATCGGCGACGCGTGCGCGGGCTTGTTGGGGGTTCATGGGGAAAGGATGAAAGGATGAATTATGATTGGCCGGATTAAGATGAAGCCGCTTTGCGCCTGGTGCGGTAGGGGACGGCATCTTCTTTGATGTGGAAGCCGATTTCCTTGCGAGGAGGATCGGGCGGCGGGTTAAGCAGGGGGAGGAGTTTCTGGTAGATGTCCCACAGGGCAGTGTCGTGGGTGAGCAGCGTTTTGTCAATTTCCGCCAAGCGTTTGAGGATGGCGGCGTTGGCGGACTGTTCCTCGCGCATCTGGATGAAGGCGCGGACGACATACACACTCATGGCGACGGCGCGGGGACTGCTCAGAACCATGGCGGCCATCAACGCGCCGTGCTCGGTGAAGGCCCGGACTTGTTTGGAAAACTTGAGCCGACCCAAGGATGTCACAGTTTGTGATATCCTCAGAATCTCCTCGCGGGTCAGATCGAACATGAAATCCGCGGGAAAGCGGTCCTGGTTGCGCTTCATGGCCTGGTTCAAGGCACGCGTTTCCACCCCGTAGAGCCGCGCCAAGTCCGCATCCAGCAGGACACGCTGATCGCGCAGGGACAGGATGAGCGGGGCGATGGGTTCAGCCGGGGCAGCAGGCGGTCGGGTGGTCATGGTGCTTGAATGAGATAGGATGAAAGGATGACTTCACGCGGGGCGAGCGCTTGGCCTCCATGCGCGGCGGCGCTGGTTTGGAGAAATTCCCGTGCGACGTTGCGGCGCAGGATGGCCAGAACCTTGAGCGGATGGATTTCCATTTTCAGGGCGGCGGCGATTTTTTTGGTCGTTGGCTTTGGCAACGCGCCATCCTCCAAAAGTCGGATGACTTTGCCGACGAACTCCTCGTCATCGTCGGTAAACTGCTGGCAGCGGCGGACCTCCTTGGCCTTGAGTCGTTTCAACATGTAGGCATCGTTGGGACTGCCGCGATGCAAGGCTTCGGCTTGTTCGGCGTCCGCGGTGGTGGCATGCAAGAATGCTGCCTTGTTACGGTCGAGCAAATCGTAAAACTCACGCGGAATGGATTGGAGCTGCTCAGTCAGGTCGGCAGGCCGCAGGATTATCGCGGCGGAGATGAAATCCATTTCGGTCGTTGGCGAGTGGCCGGTTGCGCCGAGGAAGAATTTATCGAGTCTTCCCTGGCGGAAATAGGAAAGCAGCGCGGGAAAGGCATGGACGGCAGGATCGGAAAGCATGACGCGCGTGGAGCGGGCTTTTTTTGGCAGGCGTTTGATGCGCTCGAACAAGTCCGGTTGCTGGTCGCGGACAGTTCGTATTTCGGTTAGAAACTTGAGTTCGGTTTCCTCATTCTCATCCTCACCGGTGATGGTCTTCTTGGAATTCCACCTGGCGAAAAGATCGTGCGAGACGATTTCCTCGCCCTCGGTCAAGAGGCGGGCATCCGCGCCGAGCATCTGGATGAAGGCATGGATTTTGGCTTCAGCGGCCTCCTTGAGCTTGATGAGGTCGTTGCCCTCATCAGTGGGGAAAAAGTTGTAGGTGTGAATTTTGTCGAACTTGGTGTCCACACGGTTCACCCGCCCAACGCGCTGGATCAGGCGTGTGGGGTTCCACGGGATGTCGTAATTGATGACGACATTGGAACGGTGCAGGTTCACGCCTTCGGATAGAACCTCGGTGCAGACGAGGATGCGGTAGTCATCCTTGGGACGAAATGCCTTGGCGTCGAAGTTGGTGATGACTTCCTCACGGACGGTGTTGAGCGAGGCACCGGTGAAGAGCAGGGTTTTTGGCTCGACTTCTTCGCGGATTTTCGCCGCGAGATAATCGGCGGTTTCCTTGGACTCGGTGAAGATGATGAGCTTGCCGTTTTTGAGCAATGGGGTTTTCTTGAGGATGTCGCGGAATGATTCCCACTTGGGATCGCGGGTGATCTTTTCCCACTGGGTGCGGATGGCTTTCAGAACCTTCAAATCGTTTTCAAGGTCCGTAACAAACTCAGGCTTGAAGTCCTTGGCGGCAAGCTTCTCGGCCTTGTCTTCCTCCAGCAACCGGTCAATCCCATCCTGATTATCGGATTCGAGCAGCTCGAAAATCTTGCTGGTGTGTTTCTTGCTGATGAAAACATGGCCTTTGTGAAACTCGGCGATGACACGCTCGTAGGTGTGGATGAATCGTCCGAGTGTGGACAGGAACGCGGTGAAACTGCTTTCGAGCCGCTTCACCGTGAGAATCTTCATGAACTTGGCCAGGTTGCGCTGGCTCTGGATTTCCTGCACGTCGCGCATGCCGGTGTAATAGGCTAGTGGCGTGTAGCGGGCGTATTTGAAATCGTGGGTGAGCAAACGGATGGTTTCAGTGAAAACCTCGTTCTCAATGGTGTTCAGTTTATAGAAGAGCGGCTCAGGGTCGGCGACTTCTGGGAACTTCAAGCCCTGCTGTTTCAAATCCACACCGTAGTATTTCTCAATCTCGGTGCGGGTGCGGCGGATCATCAGAAACTTGAGGATTTGTTCGCGAGTCTGCCGCGCGTTTTCACGAACGATTCTGAAATAGTCTTTACTGTCGTCCTGCCGGTCGAGTCCTTTCAACTTGCTTTTGAGTGCTCCGAAGAAGGCTTCCAGGTTGCGGACGTTCGGGATGGTGCTGTTCCGGCCATTTTGGAACAGCTTGATCTGGCTCAGGATGTCCTGCGGCGTGTTGTTCAACGGCGTAGCTGAAACCAGGATGACACGCTTGCCACGGCAGATCTGCGCGAGCTTTTCATAACTTTGGGTGTCCTCAGTGCGAAAACGGTGCGACTCGTCAATAAAGACACTGGTGAACTTTGACAGGTCCCGTTCCAACAATGATTCCAACTTGTCGAGAGATTCGCAGAGCGAGCCGCGCACGCCGAACTCGCGGAACACATTCGGCCACGAGCCGGGGTTGTGTTCATCCAATAAATGAGGGGGCGCGATGACGAGGCAGGGCTCGTTCAACTGCTGCGCGAGCAATGCTGACATGTAGGTTTTACCCAGGCCAACCACGTCTGACAGAAACGCCCCGCCAAATTCATCGAGAACTTTGCGTGCGTTCAGCACCGCCTCTTCCTGGTATTTCAGTTTCATGAAGTCCGCCGGGAGATACATGTCCCCGATTTCATCTGGCAAGTTGAGTTCGCCACGAAAATACTCATAGAGGAACTTGAGATACAGTTCGTATGGCGTGAACTGCGCGAACGGCGATTTGACCTCGATGGTCGTGACGTAATCCTTGGTCACGTCCACGGACTTTGCCCAAAGTTCGTTGAACTTCTGAAGCGAGAAATCGTAATCCGAGCGATTCTTCAACTCGACGTTGAACTCCAGATTGTCCTGCAGTCCCGCCTCGGAAAAGTTGCTAGAACCGGTGATAACGCGACCCTTGTCGCGGTCACCATCGTGGAAGGTCATGATGTAGAGCTTGGCGTGCAGGCGCTCCGACGGATAGGCGCGGACTTCCAGTTTGCCGGACTTGATCCACTCGACGAACTTACGGACGCCATCTTCAATGTCCGAACTGTCGCCGCATTTTTGAAGTTCTCCCAAAATTTCACCGGGCACTCGCTCCCGGACTTGGGCATGGGATTCCAAGACAAATTCCTGCTGCTCCTGCGCGCATTGGATCAATTGATAGATCGCTCCATCGGTTTTTATGCCAATAAGGATGCGAATCCTCTCGGTCATTGTGAGTGCGGGATGAAGTTTGTGGAATCCGCTGATGAAGAAATAGCCGACGAGACAGTCAAAGAGGCGTGTGTCCCCGCCGAGCAAGACGCCGAAGCGGTCGCGCAGGCTTTGGCCGGGCTCGTTCGTGATGAATGTCAGGTCGGTAGAGAAAGCCGCACAGTGGTGACGCGCCTCAAACAGGACGTCACGACGGATCGCAATTGGGATCGCTGGGCGGCTATTGCTCATCGTTGAAAACCAGGAAATAATCTATGGACCAGTCGGCCATGCCATATTCTGATAGGCGAAGTGTAGTGAGCCGTGCGCTGTGGGGCAAGGGTAAACCAGCAGGCGAGAGAGCCGTTGCTGCTTTTTCTCGTTGGCTCATGGTTTCCTGGTGCGGTATGGCTCGGTTATGACTGCCTTCGCCGCCTGCGCCTGGAGTTGGCGGTGGATGTCGGAAATCGATTGAACGAGGCGGTCGAAGTTCATGGGGAGACTGTCGTTTCGGAGGCGGATTCGCGGACGAAGGCGTCGAGGCGCGGTCTGGTCCTGGGTTCGGCTAGGATGACTTCCCAGCGTGCATCTTGCTGGCGGGCAAGCGTGAAGCGGGCAAAGTCGGCTACCCCTTCCCGCTTTTCGGGCGGGAGGGCTTTGCAAAGTTCGGCAATCTCCAAGGCGCTCATGGGTGGAAACTAGTTCATGACGGCCTGTAGATCAAGCATCACTTTACTTTCCATCCGCCTTGGCCGGCCCCAGGTCGTGGAGGGCGTAGGCGGTGAAGTGCACCGGATTGCCGGGAACCGCCTGGCCGATCCAACGCAGGGTGAGCGTGTCATTCGAGGCCTCCCAAGTGGCGGTGAGCAACGCCGGGGTTTTGACCTCGCCGTTGGCCAATTGATGCTTGCTGCCGGCCACTTCCACCACCCCGTTGCGGGGCAGGTTGCAAATGACTTGGAGGCGATAGGTGTGGCCGACTGTTAGACCGCCGATGGTGAGGGTCGGCTTGGCGCCCGCCGTGTCCGCCGGGGCTTGCAGCAGGGAATTGATCAGCTTCTTATAGTTGGCATCGCTTGGGGCAGGATAGTAGTCCAGCAGCGCCGAGCCGCCCCACGAGCCTGATAGAGCCGGGTCACCGGCGGCATTGGCCACACCTTTGAAGGGCACGCCGTGAACGGTGATGTCGGTCGCCTCGCCAAAGTAATAGGCCCGGACCAGTGTGCCGCTGCTTTGAATCTCCAATCCGCTCGCACCCGCCGAAGTATTCAGGTTGGTTTCGGCAAAGGATGCCAGGCGTGTGAAGGTCACAGTGGGTGTCAGGGAGATGGCAAGGTTGCCGGCGGTGGCGCGCAGGACCGCCGATCCCAAGGTCGAGGAGGTCACTCTGAAGGTCACCACGCCCGTCGCATCGGACGGTCCCGAGGCCGCTGCAACCGTGTCCTTCGAGCCACGGTTCGAAACCAGGGCGACGGTCTTGCCGGAAACCGGATTGCCGGAGGCATCCTTCAGGGTCACGGTGACCGTGGCGGCGGTGGCGCCGTCCGCCGGGACCAGGGAGGGGGAGACCAGCACCGTTGAGTTTCCCGCATGTGGCGGGCCCGCCGCGAAAGTGACAGCGGCCGTCGGGGTTATTACTATTTGCCTAGTAGTATCCCTGGCGCTGAAGACCGCCGTCCCGGCCGTGGTGGATTTCACGGTGAAGGTCACGACCCCGTTCTGGCCGGAAGCACCCAAGGCCGCCTCGATCGTGTCCTTCGCGCCACGGCTGGAAACCAGCGTCACTGTCTTGCCCGCAACCGGGGTTTTGCTAGAGCTTTTCAAGGTGACCGATATTGTGGCAACGGCGACGCCGTCGGCCGTCACCAATGCCGGGGAGGCCGTCACGGTCGAGTTGGCCGCACTCACCACGGCCGCCGAAAAGTTCGCGGTAGCAGTTAGAGCGACCTTCACGATGTCCGATTGATCCGTGGCGGTGAAGACGGGCGAGCCCGCCGTCGCGGAAGTCACGCTGAAGGTCACCACGCCGGAACCGCCGGAAGGTCCCGAGGGCGCGGAAATCGTGTCAATCGCGCCGCGGTTAGAAACCAGCGTCACGGCTTTGCCGGACGCGGGATTGCCGTTGGCATCCTTGAGGGTGACGGTGATGGTGGCCGTGGTGACGCCGTCGCTCGCAAGGATCGCGGGATTGGCCACCATGGTGGAACGGGCGGCATCGGCTCTAACATGAACCTTGGCGGCCACCGGGATACCAGTGCGGAGCACCACCGGGCCTAACAATCCGGCGGGTTGGAGGCCATTACCGCCAGCGCGGCACTGAGTCAGCCGTTCGTTGTCGGGCAACTTGGCATCGGCAGACAAGCGGTTGTTCCAGGTGTTGGCCACCGTGATCACCAGTTGGTTGTCGGATGCTTTCAGCAGGCCGGGCGGAACCGCCACCCGCCACGGGGGACACCACACCACGCCCAGATCCTGCCCATTGATTTCGACCCGCGCCATTTCCATGACGGTGCCGAGGTCAAGGATCGTCGGCTGATCCGACCGGACGCCTGCCGGAAGACTGCACGATTTCCGATAGGTCGCCACGCCGCTGTAGCCTTTGATTCCATCCTCGGGCCGTTGGTTCCAATCCGTCAGTTGCGCCATGACCAGCGACACATCCTTGGAACCCGGCGCAACGGAAGGCGGCAAGGGTTTGACCCATGCGGCATCAAAGGTCACGTTCCATGGTCCCTCGACCGTCATGATCGGCTTGAGTTCCGGGAAATTCACGCCGGCCGGGGCGGTGGGCGTGCCGTCACACAGCACCAGAAACAACGCCTGGTTAGGCTCAAAATGCAGTGGCACGGTGATCCGTCCGTCTGCTCCCACGCTCTTTTTGGGCAAGTCGCGCGAAGAACCGTCGAGCGGATCGAACAACCGGACCACCTTGCCCTTGGCACGCACGGTCACCGCCAAGTCCGCCGGTTGGTCCAGCGGATTGGCTAGAAAGTAGATCTCGTCCGAATCGACCCGGCGGTGCAGCCAGGATAGCGCAGACGGTTTGCCAGCCTCGTTCGCCTCGCAATCGGGAGCCAGTCCGTCTTTAGTTAGGACATCAGCAACCGGCCGGCCCCAGATCACCCGGCCCTTGCCTAACGATCTATCACCTGCGTCGCCTGAATCCGCACCCCACAAGGCATCAGCGTGGTCTTTGAAAGCGGCTTCCGACTTTTGCATGTCGCCCAGACCCGGCGTCCGGAGCGGGCGTTTGCCGACCAGCGTCAGCCCCGCCTCGACGAGTTGACGGATTCTGCCAAGCGTCGCGGCGGTCATCGTCACACATTGCGGATCAGTTAGAACGAGATAACGGTAACTCGGGCCGCTGCCGCCACTCGCGCCGGGACTTGACTTGCAGGGAGGCAGCACCAGGCGCCCGTCTCTCACCTCGGCACGCGTGAAGAGCACCTCGGCGTTGATCCCGTCGTAGTCGTAGCCGGCGGGCAAGGCAGGCACGAGAAACTCCTTGGCCGGCACGAAGCGGAATGATCCGTCACCCACGAAATACGCCGCATCCGCCACAAAATCCCCCTGCTGCAGAAGATACTGACACCGTCCCATGTAACCGATGAACCCATCGGCCAGCGGCCACCATGAAAAGTTACGGTTGAAGATATCATAATCTATCATCCCCGGTTTTTCGTCGGTCGGTTGATGAGTGTACTTGTGGATCACCGCCTGGTTGAGCCCCCGTGCCCAGGCCTCGTGCAGGGTTTTGCGGTATTTCATCGGGCGTTCAAACAGGCCCTGCGTCGGATCGAAGGTGAGCGTTTCAGCCTGTACGAACCGGTAGCCATAAATCCGCGCAGCGGAGGCCGCCGTGCGCATCACATCAACGTGTTGCCGCAACTGCACGTCCCAGGTGAGCCCGCCATGCCAGAATTCGGCCATCGGCCGGTCAGACCTGCCGAATACCTTGAGTCCGTCCATGTGCGGTATCGGATAGGTTCCATAACCTGATTCCGAAGCAATGCCGCCATTCATCTGGTGCGCACGTTCCTGCAAGCGTCCGTAATAGTCCGCCAGCAGATCTGCCACCGTGGCGCGATAATCCCAGAGGAATCGGTCGGTGGTCTGGCGACCATCGACAATGCGCCGGGCCATGGCAGGCAGCCAGGTCACCAGGTCGTAGCCCCGGCGTTGCTGGAATTGCTGGCGGAAATCGTCCGTCCAGGTCGGTTGCTGGCCTTGTGCGCCGAGGCCGATCTCCCAACTGTCGGTGTGGTAGTAGATGGGCGCGCCGCCGGCATGCTTGACGCTCAACTCACGCATGCGTGCGGCCGGGTGATCCATCATCAGGTCGGCGCACTTGGTGCTCAGCACATCCGCTTCGTATCCGCCGCCATTGCCCATGCGGGCGGGTTCTGCCAAGGGCGTCCAGCCGAAGCGCAGCACCGTCCATTGCCCGGCCGGGAACTTCCAATCGAGCATTCCGTTAGGTTGCAGATGTTTCGACAAGTCCATCACGCTTGCGGCTGAAACATCGCAGGCGCCGTCCTCTGGATACTCCTCCTCCAACGCAGCATATGGTTTGGGGGGCCATCCGAAAAACGAGAAATTGGATGACTTGAACGCCCAATGTTTGATGCCTCTGCGTTGCACCGGCAGATCGCCCTGGCGGAGCAATTGGAACTCGGCCAACTGAAGATCCGGCGTGTGGGCCTCGGGAATCGAGAGGCGGAAATACCGGGCCGTCGTCGCGGGAAATTGCACCCGCTGTTGTTCGCCGGGCTCCATCGTGAAACGTGTCACTGTCTTGAACGTCTTGCCATCGTCGGATGTTAGGATTTCGGCCCCCTTCGGCCCAGCCTTAGGCATGCCGGCAACAAACGCACTGGTGACAGTGAGCGGCTGGGCAAATGTCAGATCCAATCGTGCCGGGGATTGCGGCTTGCACGGCGCTTGCGTGGCCCAGCATGTTTCCGGATCACCATCCATGGCATGAATTGCCTGCCAATTGTCACCCGTATCATCATTCTTAACATTGTTGGCCTTGATTTCCTGCGGTATCGGCGGCTTCGCGGTTTTCTCTTTGAACGCCACCACCGCCACATCGTGATAGACATCCAAGCGTGTCAGCGGCATGGGCAATGCCACGTCCAACAAACCCGGGCCATTGACTTGAATCTCCGAGTACACCAACTGCTTGGCGCCATCCTCCTTGCCCACCCAGCCACCGCCATGAGACCATCCGTCCACAATGCTTGCCGCCATGGTCATGTCCGCGGCTTTCGCCAGGCGCAGGGCCTCGCCAAACCAGGCATCCCATTCGGGGCCGAGCATTTTTGGCTCGTTAGGCACCGGCCGTCCGCCCTGGTTGCTCGTCTGCATGTGCATCACGCCGCCGATGCCTTGATCCTTCATCGCGGCGATGTCCTTGGCTATCCCATCAGGATTGCCGTAGCCGCCCTGAAACCACCAGTAAACCCATGGCTTTGCCTCGTGGGGCGGAAGCTTGAAGTCCTGGGCCAGATCCCCCGTGAACGGTTGCGGAAGATCCGCTCCAATAACCGGGGACCAGGGCATGACCAATGCCACGCATGCAATCAGTGTGTGTTTCATATCAGTTGAGATTCCAGCGTGAAACTGCTGGCGTTGGCGTTGCCGAGGATGCGGGTGGCGACAGCGATCGTGCGGCTGTCGGGGTTAGGATGGGGAGCATCCGGCTCAAAGAGCAACGGGGCGCCGGAATCGGCAGGCCGCGCGATGGCCTTGGTGTCGGCATTATTGCGTGCGATGATATTCTGCAATGCCATGGCCAGCGGGACGGTTCTCTTGTTAGCCAGTTCGACGCTGAGCAGATTGCGGTTGGCATCCACCCAGGAGCGTGAGGTGAGCGCGGCGTCGGCCTTGGCGAATTCGCCGCGGAGTTCCGCATGCTGCATGTCAACCGTGGTCTTCAAGGTCGCGCCCGGCAAGGCCGGCGTCATGATCCGCAGCCGTCCCACCGTTAGAACCGACACATCCCGCTTTCCTATCAAAAACGAACTCCCGGAGTCGTGCTTGCCGATATGGAAGCTCAGCGCATCCGCCGGGCCTGCCAGCAGGATGCCCACATCGCCATTGCCCATGAGCGGCCCGCTCGCCATGTTGTTGCTCGCCCCGCCGACCGGCCCGATGATGACAAATGAGTGCCTGCCGACCATCGGTGCGCCATCCGACGATGGCACCCCGCAAGCCCGCGATGCGACCAGCAGAATCGCCACCACGGATAACCCATTCTTCAGATGTTTCATGGTCAGTTTCATTTGTTGATACCTTCCCATTGGTCGTATCCGTTCACAGATATCAGAGACATGCTGAGAAATTTTCCCGGACGGTACCGACCACAAGCATAACCGTTCAATGGGATTCCCGGTCAGATTGGCCCCTCCAGTTCCAGTTTGATGATCGTGTCGATCTGGTCCCGCTGGGCAGCGGGCAGCGAGATCAACAGATCCTGTCCATCCTGCTTGACGCTCACCTGTCCCCCGGTGAGGACCGTTGCGGCGACGATTTTTTTCGGCAGGGGGGGCAGGTGCAGTTGCTCGCCCGGCCAGTCGAGCACGTGGAGATAGACCACCTTGCCTTTGGAAACGCTGCCGCCCCATCGGCCGGCGGCAAACGGCCCGCCGCAAACACCATACAGGCTTTCGCCGTATTTTGCCAGCCAGGGGCCGGTTGTCTTGAGCCTCGCAACGTCTTCCGGCATCACTTGACCGTCCGCCATCGGCGACAGGCCAAACAGCTTGTTGCGGTCGGCGCACGCGACGCTCACCAGCGTGCGGATGCGATTGGCCTGCGTGGTCATGTCTATCACATCGGCCGCGCGCGACGCAGGCGTCACCTTCAAGGACTGCAGCTTGCCGTCGCGATAGGCACCCTCCACGGTCGTCTGATACGGCGCGTGCAACTTGAACTCGACGGCCCAATCTTCCGGCCATGCTGGCAACACGTAGATCTGTCGGTCGTTTGTCTGCAATATCATGCTTTGAAGACCGTTGGCGCTGTTGGCCCCGTGGTCGTTGTCGGGCGTGTAATCCATCTTGGTTTCCCAGAACGCGGGGAACCGTGCGTGCGGGTGGCCAGGTTGAGGCGGCAGCGTGTTGCCGTGGTCGCCGTAACGGTTGTTGCCGAACCATGGAAACTCGTCGGCGAAGTTCAGACCGACCAGTTTGGCGGCTGCCTTGGGCAGCCCGAGATAGGCCGCTTGCATGGGTGCTTGGACCCAGCCGCCGGTCTGCCAACTCTGCGTGTCGGGAGTTCCATCGAGGCTCAGTTGGCGGACGGCGAACGACTGTCGCCCCACGGCCAGAAGGTCCGGGTTCCACAGGGTCACCTGGCGGAACGGATAGATGGCGTACAGTTCCGGCGTCTCGCAAATCAAGCGGCCGCTATATGTCTCTCCCGGGGCCAACAGTGTCTGTCCCTTGATGACCCGCGTGGGCACGGCCGGAAGTTCATCGAGCAGCTTGCGCCAATGCTCCTTGCGGCCTTTGCCGATCAGCTCCACGTCCATCGCCGCAAGCTGGCCGAGCAGGTATCGCAGTCCGCACACCTCCGTCACCGGATTCGTGACCGGTTGGTAGGTCTCGACGGCCCCGGCTGGCGAGACGACCATTTTTCCCTGCGCGTCGCGTTGGATAAAATGCTTCTCGAAGAACGTGACGAAGGCGTCGGCGCAGGGCAACAGGACATCGCGGAGGAATTGCCGATCCTGAGTGTACGCATAGTAATCGCACATCATCGACGGCATTTCGACATTGCTGGTGAAGTGATACTGCAAGTGCTGGGGAACGGGAAGCAGGGCCGACACGCCCTTCCAGAGCATCGCCTCGGTCATCATCGCGCCGTCGTGCTGATACCACGCTTGTGAGCGCGACTTGGAAACCTCCAGGGCATCGAACACCGCCTGAAAGACCGGCCGCATCAGGTCGAAGTCGCCCCGGGCGATCATCGACCAATACGGCAGCCGGGTATTCTGCCACATGATCGGCAGGCCCTCCCAATCGCGGTGGTCGGCATTGACGGCCGTGCCGCGCGGCCCGCCGAAGGCATAGGTGCCGGCGGGCATGTCCATCGTGAATATTGACCCGTTGAAGAGCAGCGGGAACGCTCCGCGGCTGGCGCAGGCCTGCATGAACCGTTCAAGGGCGTGGCCCTGGGTGAGCGTCTTCGCTGGTTCGCACCCGGCCACCACGATGCGGCTGCGATGCCAGAATTCGGACCACCATTGGCAATGAGCCTGCCACGTATCCGTCGGATCGAGCTTGTCCGTCACCGCCGCTTGCTGATCCAGTTGGGCCTGCCACTGTTCAGTTGTGTCGGTCTGGTTGTTCAGAATGTGGATCGAAAGGTCCAGCAACTTGGTCTTAGCCGCCGCAGCGAGCGCGGTGGGCGACTGGCGCACCAGGCCCGGACCGCGGGCCAGCGCGCCGAAGGTCCGGTGCAACAGCGGGTCTGTCATTGTTTTCGCCAACTCGCCTGAACCTTCTTTGGTCAATTGCGCCGACCAGATGGAGCTTTCGTTGCGAAAGCACCAGAGCAGCCGATCGGCCTTGTCGGCCAACAGCACGTCCGGCGGGTCGGGCTGCGCGTGGGCCGCCGCCAAGCTTGCCACCTGCCGCTGCGGGCGGCCCGACTCTACGCTGACCTGCGCCTCTAGCGGCAAATCGCTCCGGCCGCGCACGTGAATTGAAGGATGGTTGGCGTCAACCCAAACCTCCAGCGACACGGCTTCGCCCGGCTGGCCTGCTTGCACTGCGATGCGGGCGTTTTGCAGATCCAGGGTTTGACGAAACGGCAGCCCGGAGGCAAAGGGGTTGGGTTTCAGCGCAATGCGAATCTTCCCCAGCTTCCGGTTCACGTGGTTGCCGTCGAACGCATCGGCCTTGCTGATGTAGAACTGCAGGTCGCCGCCCTCTTCGACCCAGACGTTCAGGCCGATGTCGCCGTTTCCCAGCGGCATCGAGCCCAGGGAGTCCTTGCTGGGGGAGTTCCAAGTGACGTTGCTTTGGCTGAGCCAAGCTAGGTCCGGCTGGGCCTGCGTGTCAGCAGACTGCACCTCGTTCGACACCTCAGCCGCCCGCACCCAGCTTGTTGCCAGCACAGCCGACATGAATCCCATGATAACTATCTTCATTTCCTCTTCCTTTCAAACGTTACGGGTGCTTCGACCGGGGTCGCATCGGCGGGGGCGGCTCCCGCCACCTTGACCTCAGCCCATTCCTGCGCATTCCGCTTATCGGGGAAACACCCGTCGATAAACCCGGTGGGGTAACGGACCATCGGCTCGTAAGCGCGTTCCAGCAATCTACGGTCGCCGTAGTAGAGATAGGTTTTCCATGGCAACACGCCCTGGTCCTTGGCCAGCAACTCCGGAGTCGAGGCGATCAGCACCTGATAGGAAGTTTGTTTCTGACTTCTGTCCTCTGATCTCTGACTGCTCTCTTCAATGACCCACGACAGCCGCGGCTTGACCGCGTCGATGCCGAGCGGGTGGTCCCGGTAATCGCAGCGGAGATGTGTTAGGTCTGCGGCAGTTGCGGCCGGGAGGCCGGACAGCATCGCGCAGACTGCAAGCAGGTGTGCCGCGATGCGGCGGGTGGGGTGATGTTTCATTTGGTGTTTCATGGTTTGAATGGTATTGAATGGTACTTGCAGGCGCTACCGCAACTTTGCGTACTCCTACTTGCCAAGTTGTTTTGCTCTTTCACCGAATACTGCCCGCGGGTGGCAGAGTTTGGTGAAATGATGCTGCGGAAGAATCATGGATGAGGAGCGGGGGAAGGGCGCGAAGCTGTGGACTGCGTGCAGCCTGCTGCCGCCGTGATGCTCGCAGCCTGCTGCGGCATGGTCGGCAGGGGAGTAATGGCTGAGCAGGCGGCACTCTCCCCCCGGCCAGCAGGCTGGCCATGCCAACAGCGGCAGCAGGCTGCCGCAGTCCACAAGCCATAGTCGCGGGGCCGCCGATCTCCAAGCGGCGACCCCGCGGAGTCCGGAGAGAAATCAATAACCCCGGAACGGGGCTGGGGTGGATATAAGTTATTGGTTATCGGTTATCGGTTAAAGGTAGGGCGGAGCGGCCTCGGTCCGCCCACTTGTCCGCCCGGATGGGCGGCGCTGAAGCGCGGTGAATGAGCCCGCAATTGGCATCTCGCCCGCAGGGGCAGTCAGGGCGCGGCGAGGCCGCCACGCCCTATCGGTCGCTGGTCCCTGCCTCTGGAATCCGCGTGACTCAGTTAGGCGTCACCATGAGACGGACATCCAGGGTGTAAACTGTGTTAGCCACGGGGGAGAACGGAAGCCACGCGAATTCACAGTCCCTCTGCGCCGACGCGCCCGCACCGTTCATGATCCAATCTCCTGGTTTGGCAGTCCAGGTGGCGCCCGATGTGCCGCCATCAAGGCCGGAGGAATAATCCGGGGTTGAGCCATTCAGGTCGCCGCTTCGCGCGAACGTATCCAGATAGATTGTGCCCGCCGGGGGCGGAGGGGGTGCTTCCGTGACCGTGCCGTTGTATGCGATATATGTGAGGTCGTAATTGCCTGCCAAAAACCCGTTAGAACCGGTCGCCAGCGACGGCGTGACGGTGTAAGGGTCACCCACCGGCGTGGTGGGCGAGAGCCCGGCGTCATCGGGCGTGAGGGTGACGCTCGTGACCGCCTCGCTCGCCACACCCGTGGGGTCTGCGGTGAAGTTGATGGTGCTCGGGCCGGTGGTCAGGGGCGTGCCAAACGGCTTGGCCGGTCCCGTGGCCGTCACCGTCAGCGGCTTCGGGCTAACGGTTTGGGTGGACAAGGCGCTGGAAGTGCTGCCGGCATAGGTGCTGTCGCCGCCATAGACGGCCACGATTTCGCTGTACTCACCAACCGCCAGCGTGCTGGTGGTGATCGTGCATTTACCGGCCGCGTCAAGGTCGACCGCGCGACCGATGGGCGTTGTGCCGTCTTTCAGGATGACGGGACCGGACGGGATGCCGGGCCCTCCGTCCTCGGCCACGGTCACATCGAAGCTCAAGGGCCCGCCGTAGGTCGAAGTCGTGAGGGGATTGAGGGGATTTCGAGCCAGCGCGGTCGTTGAAGGGGTTGGTGCCGCGTTGGCGACGGTCAGCGACATCGAAGTCATCACCGCGGTGTTCGAGCCGCCAGCCTGCTGGATGAACCCGATTCGTGTGATCGCAGAACGGAGCCCGAACGTGTCAGGCCAAGGGGTGGCACCGTTGAAAACGACGTGGGTTGTATAGCCTGTCGTGGCGTCGGTGATGAGCGTGACAACCGCATGGTTGGTGCCTGTGATGCTGTTCCTCACGTTGCCAGTGACAGTCATGTGATCCCACGCAGTCTGGAGACCGATGATCCACCATGGAGTCCCGCTGCCGACGGTCCACGTCCAGTCCACGGTATAGACCGTGGACGGCAGGGGGGAGAATGGAAGGGACGTGAAGCCCGTGTCGCGAGTGGCCGCGGCCCCCGAGCCGGCCATGATCCAATCACCGCTGGTACCAGCCCACGTTGCGCCGCTGGTGCCGCCATAAAGGTCGGAGGCAGTATCCGGGGTTGAACCATTCAGGTCGAGGGGAGTTGCTACCGTGCCCCGTGCGAAGGTATCCGAATAGATGACGGTCTGCGCCTGGGCGCGAGGCTGGCTGATGCCGAGGGCGGCGAGCCCCAGGAGGAGTGGGAGGCACCGGTAGGATCGGGGCATGGTGGTGGTGTTTGGTTGCATGGTTGCGGTATTTTCGTTGGGGTTGTTGATGAAATCCGCCATGGTGCCGATGTCGAACGGACCGGAAGCGGAGGGTGAGGTGGTGATTCTTCCATCTACTATCTTCGATCCTCTATCTTCGCTCTCCTACGGCGTCGTGTGGGTCACCACCAAGCGGGCGAAGGTCTTGGACCTTCCTGGCGGCAAGGCGTGGGAAATGGTGGTGGAGTTATTGTCAACATAACTCGCGACCTCCGTCCACGGGTCCGTTAGACCGAGGTCGTCGGATTCCTCGATGGCATAGGTGACGTCGTTGTTGGTCACGGCGTCGGTGCCCTTGGTGAAGGTGAGGAGACCGCCCACGAGCGAGCCGGGCGACCCCCCGGGAACCGTCGGCGCAAGGCCGAGGGCGTATTCCATCAGGTTGGTCAAACCGTCGTTGTCATAGTCACCGGAGGCGGGTTCGCCGGGGATGCCGTGAGCGATCGCCCAGTCGGCGTAGGTCGCAGCGGCCGTCAGATCGCGCAGCGAAACGCCACAAGGAGCGATGCCCGACCACTGGATCAACTGGCTGCCGGTGTCATCGGCGGTGAAAGTGCCGACCATATACTGCGGGATGCGGGCGGGCGGATCGGCGATGCGCAAGGCGACCCCACCGACCGTCGTGTTGAAGGACTGGTTCCAACTGGGGGCCCAGATTTGGACCTGATATTGATGGTTAGAGACGAGCGTGCCAAGCGTGAGTGTGCCTGGCGAATCGCCCTCGCCGCCGCCTGTTAGAAGCAGGTTGGTGGCGGTGCCGTTGTCGTAGCCATAATTGCCATAGGCATTGGTCGGGGAGCCCCAGCCGTTCTGGTTCCGTCCGGCATTTGGCGCCCACGCCATCGAGATGGGGGAGGAGCCGAACACGATATAGCGTTGGGAGTTGAAAGCGGTCCAGCGCTGGAACGTCACGCCGTTGAGGGTTCCGCCAATGCCGGTGGTCACGGCGGCCACAAAGGTGCCGTCGGTTTTCACATCGGATTGTTCAAACGCGGTGCCGCCGGCATTGAGCGTGTCATTCGTGGCCGGACCCCAGGTGATGAGCGGCTGGAATTTCACGGTGGGCTTTTGCGAGATTTCAAGCGTGTCCGTGGTGTCGGTGGCCGTGAACACCGGCGCACCCGGCGTGGCGGATTTGACGGTGAAGGTCACCACGCCGTTGCTGCCGGAAACCCCCGAGTCCGGCACAATCGTGTCCACGCCAACCGTGCGGCTGGAAACCAGCGTCACGGTTTTGTCCGCGACCGGATTGCCCAGGAGGTTCTTCAGGGTAACGGTAATCGTGGACGTGGTGGTCCCGTCGGCCGGCAGGAAGGCCGAGGAAGCCGTCACCGTTGAGGCGTCGGCACTGGCCGGTGGCGCCACGGTCACCGTCACGGTGTAGTTCCGAATGACGAGTGCATCCGAGGAGGTGACAATGTAATGCACCGGGCTGCTGAAATCGTACTCGGTGATGCCGGAATCATGATCGCAGGTCGCGCCGAAGGACAGTGTGAAGGTGGGTGCCAGCGCCAGCACGTTGGTCCCATCTGGCACGGTCCAGCCAATCGTCTGCGTGCCTTGGTCAATGGCGGCCGGGTTGCCCGGCAGACCGAAGGTGAGGATGTTCGCGGCCGGGATGGTCTTGGCAAAGCTGACATCATCGATGGTATAGTCGCCGTCGCTGCCGGCGACACCGTTGTCATCCGCCCAGACGACATGGAGAGTCTCCCCGTCTCCCCAGGCCAGCGGTGCCAGGTCGAAACTGATAGCCTTGGTACCGGTTGCCGCCAATAGATAATCGCCTGCCGCCGTCCAAGTGCCTGCTGCCCCGGTCTTGCTCCAGTAGAGCCGGTGGCCCTTGATCAATTCACCGGGCGTCACCGTGGGCAACCCCAAGGTATAGGCAACGGTGAGACTGTCGATGGTGTCGCCCGAGCTGTTCTGCAGCCTGGCCATCAGCAGCGTCATCTTGTTGCCGGTCGGTTGGGTGCCGAGTTTCAGATCGCCCGAGCGCCAGTAGGCGCTCCCGTTGGTCCCGCTGCCGGCTTGCGACGCGAGGGTGCCCGCGATGCTGCTGGCGGCGATGGTGCTCATGGCGGTGTCGAGTGCGGCATCCGTCTCGACATCGCCCGACCCGCCACTCACGGACAGCATCGACCACTCGCTGGCAGTTGGCAGGGCGTCGAACGTGAAGGTACCGCTGCCGGCGGCCCCGACGGGGATGGCGGCGTGCGCGTTGGTGGCGAAGCCCGCAAGCGCGGCCAAGGCCAGGGAACGGACCAGCTTATCCAGTGGATTCGGAATTCTCATGGAACTAACATTCATGGTGTGCATGGATCACGGTGGGGGGTGTTGGTTGGGCGTCTCCGGTGCCGCCATTGGAATGGCTGGAAAGTCAGCGGGGACAGCGGACTATTGCAGAATCGGCACCGGTCCGCAATCCCACTTTAGGGGGATGCCGCGGGAGCGGCGGCGAGGGGTCGCAGGAGGCGCGTTGGTGACCACAAGGGGGGAATGGTGGAAGATCGCCGGGCGGCGGAGTCCTGAGCCACGCGTTTTGAAACGTCACACTTCCTGGGCTGGACCTTGAATTGACAAGGAATTGGCAATGCATCCCGGAACATGACTTGGCACACTCCCCGGGGCATGCCCGTCAAGTTAAGGACCTGACGCCTTGGATCGGTAAGTTCCTCGCGAATTTCTGTACCTTGGATCGGTAAGTTCCTCGCGAATTTCTGTATCAACCTCGTCACAATCTCCACCCCAACTGGACATCCTGCGGTCCGATCGGACCGCAGGATGTCCAGTTGGGGACTGCTGTTGCGGATCACTGTCGGTAACAGGGATCACATTTTCCTTAACTTGACGCGCATGCCCCCGGGGGGTGCCGGGAGCGCATCCGGTCGGAGATGTCAGGCCATGGTTTGTCACTGTCCGCAGAGCCAAAGTCTGGAGTGCGGTGGGAAGGGCGCAGCCCGCCACACGGCTATGGCTGAACCGTTAGAGCCGCGGGGGTCCCATGAGGCACGGTCCGTCTAGCGAGGCGGAGCCTCAGACCGAGCGAAATACGAAGAGGATTTATGATTACCGATTTATGATTTATGATGTGAGCTTGAGAATGCGCCCCGCGCCGGCAAGCTCACTTCAGCAATCAAAAATCAACAATCATAAATCATAAATCAATCCGGAGCGGGCGGGAAGCTCGAAAACTTGACCTAACATTCACAAATTCACGTTTTCAAGGACTCTAGCGGCGTGTACGTCTCCGCGAACCGGGACGC
>JAPLUI010000565.1 GCA_026397725.1 Verrucomicrobiota bacterium
GACGATTCCATTTGCCACCGCTCGCAAACCAAGTCACCTTTCCCCGCCCCTGCTTGGTTCCAGCCCAACACCATTTCCGCGTCATTCATGGCGCGGTCACATTGAAGCGACGAGGTCCAGGATGATGATTGGGTCTGGCATGATTTCCGCGTCATTCATGGCGCGGTCACATTGAAGCACCGGCGGTTTTGGCTCGCCCAGCGCCGCGCTGAAGATTTCCGCGTCATTCATGGCGCGGTCACATTGAAGCCCGGTGAGGTCATCGCGGGTGATGCGCGGGATGGCTGATTTCCGCGTCATTCATGGCGCGGTCACATTGAAGCAAAACGGCGCGACCTGGAAACAGTGGGTGAGTGCCGATTTCCGCGTCATTCATGGCGCGGTCACATTGAAGCACAGACGGAATCGAGGCGGTGGAGGCGGTTGGAAGTGATTTCCGCGTCATTCATGGCGCGGTCACATTGAAGCAAATCCAGCCCCATTTTCCCGACCGCCTCCCCGAGTCATTTCCGCGTCATTCATGGCGCGGTCACATTGAAGCCAGTGCGCGGGCCACCTTGGAATCGATGTCGCCGGAATTTCCGCGTCATTCATGGCGCGGTCACATTGAAGCACTGTGTAGTATCGCGTGATCTCCGCGGAACATTCGATTTCCGCGTCATTCATGGCGCGGTCACATTGAAGCCCTGTGCTGGCGTCTGTTTTTATGGTCTTTGCCATGATTTCCGCGTCATTCATGGCGCGGTCACATTGAAGCGTAGTCCGCAACGGCTCGACCGTTGCACGCGTGGCTGCGTGCCTCCGGCCGCAGGCCGTGACTGCGTGCCTCCGGCCGCAGCGCCCATGGATAGCAAATCCCAGAGACCCCGGCATTTCAGCGTTTCAGCTTTTTCCTCATCCCTCCATGATCCACAACCCCTCAAGCAAGGGCTGGTTTTTCCCGATCGAGGAAGTCCCCATCCACACGACCGTCACCCGCAACGGCGTTGACCGGCATGTGCCCGTGCCCCACAAGAAAGCCCCGGTTGCCGCCGACTCCGGCGAGATCCTCGCCTTCAACACCATGACCGACATCGCCTCCCACCCGCCGCTGAGCCCCCGCTTCCGCCGCGGCCGCCCGCTCCCCGAACGCCACGCCGGTGCCTGGCTCCGCGATTTCACCCTCGCCGCAGCCCGGCCCGGCTTCAGAATTTTCGGGCATTTGGTGGCACTGGCGAAGCCTCCCCAAGCTCCTCATGAAAATTGACATATCAAGGCGTCTCGGCACCGACAAACTTCTGACACTTTGCCCTTGCCGCCCCGCCAATTCAGCCCAACACTGCCCTCATTCCTCATCGAAAGCCCATGCGCCTCACCCCTCATGCCCACCCCAGCAAATGGGACAGCCCGAAATACCTCGCGCAAATCCCATGCCGGCAGGTGACAAGCCGGTCTCAAATCACGTCATCCGTCGCCGCGATTTCCACGATCCTTTTGACACCACACCGGATCTTGCCGGGCAGGGCATCGACATTGACCGCCGGGAACGCGAGATCGAAGATAGAGGCATCAGCCACTTCCGGCGTGCTTGGGATGGGCCTGAGAATGACCATCAATCGCCAGGCGGTGAGGAATTCCAAAGCCATCGGTCCGCTCCGTCTCGCCTGCTGGGAAACCCTGCTCCGCGCCGCGGATGGCCGGGCCTCCGCCAATCACCCCTGAATTGATTGTCCCCATGTCCGCCATCGCTCACTTTGAAGAAAGACAAGTCCGCAGGGTCTGGAATGCCGTGGAGAAAAATTGGCATTTTGCCACCGTGGACGTCATCGCGGTTCTAACTTATAGCATCGACCCCGGCGCCTACTGGCGAAAGCTCAAGGAGCGCTTGAAGAAGGAAGGAAATGAAACCGTGCCGAATTGTCATGCTTTGAAAATGACCGCCGCCGATGGCAGACAACGCACCGCCGCTGTGGCGGCCAAGCCAAGGAGCGGCGATCATTCGCGTCCCTGGCTTCTGCCGCTCCGTGCCCGGTTTCAGCACGCTTCCAGCAGTCGTTCCTTCCTCTCCCCAACTTATCTATCGCGGGAAATCCGCACCTCTGACATTTCACCCTTGCCGTATCGCCAAATCTCCCTAACACTGCACCCATTCTTCATCAAATGACATTCCAAGGGTATCTTCAGACAAGTTTTGGACGGAGCGATCTGATCCCATACGATTACCAGATTCGCCTGGCCGAAAATGACGGTTGCCACAGCCGTCTTATCAACATCCCTACCGGGTTGGGAAAAACGGCTGCCGTAATTCATGCATGGCTGTGGAACAGGATGCACCTCCAGCGCCCGGATTGGCCTCGCCGCTTGGTCTATTGCCTGCCCATGCGCACCTTGGTCGAGCAAACTTACGACTGTGCGGAGCGCTGGTTGGCAGCCCTCGATATCCTCTGGGATGTACACCCAGCCACCCATGCCGGCAAGGTGGGGCTTCACATGCTGATGGGAGGCGAAACCACAGCAAGATGGGAACTCTACCCCGAGGATGATGCGATCCTGATCGGAACCCAAGACATGCTTATCAGCCGTGCATTGAACCGGGGATACGGAATGAGCCGTTTCCGCTGGCCAATGCACTACGGGCTGTTGAACAACGATTGCCTGTGGATTTTCGATGAGGTCCAGCTCATGGGCGCGGGCCTGCCCACGACAGCCCAGCTTGCGGCGTTCCGGGACGGTCTTGGCACTGCCAGGCCCTGCCATACCTGGTGGATGAGCGCGACCAGTGATCCCGCGTGGCTCAAGACCGTTGATTTTGACCCCGGGATCCTTGGGAATTCCATCGAATTAGAGGATGCTGATCGGCATGCTGATCCGGTGATCCGGTTGCGGGAGGCCCGCAAGCAATTGGCGCACAGCGAGCACCCCAGCGGCGAGGTGAAAAAGCTCGCTGCCGAGATTGTCACAGCAAACCAAAATCGGAGCGGACTCACTTTTGTGGTCGTGAACACCGTCAGGAAAGCGAAGGATCTGCACGCGGAGATCACAAAACAAATGCACTCTCTGCCGTCCGGTGCCGCCCCCATTCTGCTTCATTCGCAGTTTCGCCCGGGTGATCGCACTGCGCGTTTGGCGGAAGTCATCAAATCGGAGAACCAGAGTCGCATTGTCGTCAGCACCCAGATTGTTGAGGCTGGCGTGGACATTTCCGCTGCCACTCTCTTTACCGAAATGGCTCCGTGGTCATCGCTCGTGCAGCGCTTCGGTCGCTGCAACCGGCGCGGAACCGAGACGGATGCCAGAATCTTCCTCATCACCCCAGACAAGCCTGCTCCCTATGACGAGGTGCAATTGAAAGAAGCCACGCGTTTGGTTGATGGTCTGATGGCCGTCGGGGCGGATGCATCACCGAAAAACCTTGAGCAAATCCCTATCCCCGCATGTGACAAGCCGGTTGCTAACCACGTCATCCGCCGCCGCGATTTCCTCGATCTGTTTGACACCACACCGGATCTTGCCGGGCAGGACATCGATATTGACCGCTGGGTGCGCGAGATCGAAGATACTGGCATCAGCCTCTTCTGGCGTGGCTGGGAAGGCTCGGAGAATGACCAGCAACCGCCAAACGGAGAGGAATTTTCCGCGCCACAACGCAATGAACTTTGTCCCGCGCCTCTCAACAAGGAAACTCACGAGTGGCTGAAGAAGGGGAAAATCAGGCTTCGACGCTGGGATCACCTCGAAGGATCCTGGACACCGGTGCGCCAGGAGTTCGGCAACCACGTCCTCATTCCCGGACAAATCTATCTGGTGCCAAGCCATGCTGGCGGCTACTCCCCGGAAACGGGATTCGATCCGAAAATCACCCAGACCGTCGCACCCATTGCCCTGGGAACCGAACCAAGCGCCGACTCAACCGACGGCGACGCAGCGTCCGCCTCATCGTGGCAATCCATCGCCGAACATACGGGTCACGTCTGTCAGGAGTTGGGCATCATCCTGGAAAAGACCGGCATCTTCCAGCCTGCCCTGCCCATTGCCGCCCGTTGGCATGACCTTGGTAAAGTTCATCCGGCTTTTGCTGTCAAAATCAAACCCGATTACCGGGGCTCTCCCGAAGCTTCATCTCACACCCCATTCGGGAAAGCTCCGCAGGATGCCTGGCGTCACCATCGCAGCGTAATAAGCGATCCGGAATACCGCTCTCATTTCCGCCACGAACTCGCCTCTGCCCTTGCCATTCTTCACCCCGATGTGCGCAACATTCCCGATGATTTGCGCAACCTGGTGGCGTGGCTCGTCGCCGCCCACCACGGAAAAATCAGGCTTTCGATCCGCTCGCTGCCTGATGAATCCTTGCCACCACAACCCAATCGCCGCTTTGCTCGTGGCGTGTGGGATGGTGACAGATTGGACTCCGTGGATTTGGGCAACAACGAGGTGTCACCCGCAGTCATGCTGTCCTTGGAGCCCATGGAAATCGGGCTTTGCCAGGAACCTCCGTTTGAAAACCAGCCAAGCTGGGCGGAGAGAATGCTAGAATTGAGGGATTCCAAAGACATCGGTCCGCTCCGTCTCGCCTTCTGGGAAACCCTGCTCCGCGCCGCAGATGGCCGGGCCTCCGCCAATCACCCCTGAATGAATTATCCCCATGTCCGCCATCGCACTCTTTGAAGATAAACAAGTCCGCAGAGCTTGGAATGCAGTGGAAGAAAAATGGCATTTCGCCATCGTGGATGTGATTGCCATCCTCACCGCCAGTCCGAACCCTCAAGTCTATTGGCGGGTCATGAAGAAACGCCTCAAGGATGAGGGCAATGAATCCGTTACAAATTGTAACGGGTTGAAAATGACCGCCGCCGACGGCAAACAGCGCATGACCGATGTCGCTGATACAGAACAACTTCTGCGCCTCATCCAATCCATCCCATCCCCCAAGGCCGAGCCCTTCAAACGCTGGCTCGCCAAAGTCGGCTATGAGCGCCTCGAGGAAATTGCAAACCCCGAACTCGCCGCCAAACGCATGCGTGCGATCTACGAGCAAAAGGGCTATTCCGAGGAATGGATCGAAAAACGCCTGCGCGGCATCGCCGTCCGCGATGAACTCACCGACGAATGGAAAAAGCGCGGCGTCAAAGAGCACAGGGAATTCGCCATTCTAACTGCGGAGATCAGCAAGGCCACCTTCGGCATGACGCCCGCCGAATACAAAGAGTATAAAGCACTTGCCAATCCCAAGGACAATCTCCGCGACCACATGACCGATCTGGAACTCATCTTCACCATGCTTGGCGAAACCTTCACCACCGAGATCGCCAAACAACGCGATGCCAAAGGATTCCCTCAAAACCAACAGGCCGCCCAAGCTGGCGGCACCGTCGCTGGCAACGCCCGCCGCGAACTGGAATCCAAGAGCGGAAAGAGGATCTCAACGAAAATTAACTTCAAGGCCCTGCCAGAAGCCAAAGCCAAACACCTACGGCGCGAAATCTAACGGACTAATGCTTATGCCAATTATCGAACTCCAGGGTTGCACGCCCGAACCTCTCATGAACTACCTCAAGGCGCTTGGGGTATTGCGGATTATCGTCGAGCAGGAACTCGATCCCACCGCCAGGGGATTTTGGAAGAACCATGTGTTTTGTCTGCTAACGCAACTTAGCGAGGACCAAATCGTCGAGTTCTTTGCCACGCGCTACCAACCATCACCCATTCTTAGCCCGTGGAATGGGGAAGCTGGTTTCCTTGCAGACACAGGTGCGGGATATGAGGCTATTTCCAAGATGCAATCATCAACATCAGACCGCTTACTGCCCATGCGCGACGCAATATTGGGTGTCAAATCTATTGATCTATTCTCTTCGCTTACGTCACTACGGGCACGTGAAAAAGCCCTCAAAAAGAAGAAAAACAAGCAGAAGAAGCTCGCGGGAGCGGAAGCGGACGAACTGAAAGCGACTACTTCCTCGATCAAGAGACTGAAAGAGAATGTGATCTTTCAATTAAGAGGACAGTTTCCAGAAGCATCACTTGCATGGTTGGATTCCTGCATGGTGGTTGGAACAGATGGGTTCAAATCAGCGCCACATTTGGGTTCTGGCGGAGTAGACGGCAGAATGGAGTTTTCGGTCAACTACATCAATAATGTCATGTTGGCGCTTGAGGACAAGAGAACAGCGGCTTGGGCAAGAGACTCCATCGCAGCAACTAACAGGGAGCGCAACATTTCGTCATCGATCGGGCAGTTCGCCCCAGGGCGCATTGGCGGAGCCAATGGAACGCAAGGAATGGAAGGCAGCTCCACGATCAACCCCTGGGATTTCGTTCTGATGATCGAAGGGAGTGTGTTTCTTGCAGGGTCAACGAATCGCAAGCTTGGAACAAGCGACGGATCCAAGGCAGTGTTCCCGTTTACGATGAATTCCGCCCCAGTTGGCATGGAGACTCTGACCGACAGCGACGGCATCAAAAGCAAGGGTGAGCTGTGGCTGCCGCTATGGGAGCGTCCTGCGTCGATTGGCGAACTCCAACAGCTTTTCTCGGAGGGGCGTGCCGATCTCAATGGCAGACAGGCCCGGGACGGAGTGGACTTCTCCCGTGCCGTTGCGAATCTGGGAGTGGATCGGGGTATCAAGTCATTCTCTCGCCAGGCGTTTCTTCAGAGAAACGGTCTCTCATTCATTGCCACTCCCCTCGGGCAATTTGAAGTTGCTGCGAAAAATGATGCATCGCTGCTGCGTGAAATTGATCCCTGGCTCTCCCGGTTTCGGCAGGCTTGCGGTGACAAATCTCCGGCTCGATTTCGGACCGCTTTGAGAGAGATAGAACGGAGTATTTTCGATTACTGCCAATACGGGGATTCCGGCAATGATAAGGCGCGTTTTCAAAGGATCCTTGTCGCCCTTGGAAATGCCGAGAGCCTGGTTGCCCGCGCACCGAGATTCCGTACGGACGCGAAGGGACTGCGTCCACTTGCGTCTCTCTCTCAGCAATGGGTGTCGGCTACGGATGACGAGAGCCCGGAATTTATTATTGCTCTGGCACTGGCGTCCATCTCTAACGGAGGGATCGGGAGCATTCGTCTCAATCTTGAAGACGTTGAACCAAAAGGACGCCAATATGTCTGGTCGGATAAGAGTCATGCCAGTGTTTGGTCGGGTGCGGGTCTTGTCACAAATCTTGCCGCCGTATTGTATCGCCGGGTGATGGAGGCGGATCGGGCCGGAAATCCTGCTGCCGCCCTAACATCATCTCACCGCGCCACCCTCACCGACATCGGTGAATTCCTTGCCGGCCATCTGGATGAAGAGCGGATCTCAGCGCTGCTTTGGGGCTTGTCCCTCTGCCGGACATGGGAATACCGGCGCAAACCCAATCCAAGTGCGGTCAGTCCCCAGGGGAATGCCTTGGTTTTACCCTCCGCCTACTGCCTGCTCAAGCTGCTCTTTCACACGCCTGCGGCACGACAAGCAGCAAATGAAGGTGAGCCGATGCATCCGAACCTTGGCTTACTGGGGCTTCTTCGAGCGGATCGGACAGGGGATGCCTGCCAACGTGCCGCGAGATTACTCCGCGGCAAGAGTCTAACGCCAAGGCCATCTCCAATGCATGGCTTTCCCTCACGGGACGATGAGTGGCTTGAAAGCGCTTGCTCAGTCGTTGATAGCCAAACCCTTGCCGCCTCCCTTCTCATTCCCATCTCGGACTACGGTCTGGATTCGCTCAAACTACGAGTCCTGAGAGAAAAACCGGAGCCCAATCATTGAACCGCCAGACACACCAACCAATAGAACACACCATACCATGTCCATTGACTACACCGCACTGAACGACCAGCCGCGCCTACTGCTGGAAGCCACCCTCAAACCCCTCCAAGGTGAACGATTCCAAGCCACCGGCTTCGCCGACTTGGGTGCCGCACTTTACAAGTTGCCGGATGGTACCCAGAAGCTCCTCGTCGAGTCCGCCCAGTCCGTCGCCAATCGACTCGAAATGGCGATATGGGACGAGGCGAATGATGATTTGATTGAGGGTTTGAAGGGACTGCCATTCGTTAGAATCGATTGCGGCAGGCTTGGAAGAACCACAACTATACAAGAGTTTCACCGCCTTAATTCCCCGTACCTATGGAAAGGAGATGACAACGAAGCCGCAACGAAATTCAGGAGGGCCTTCTGCGATAAAGTTGGCATCTCCGTTCCAAAATCAAAAAAGAAGTCCAATAATACTTCATCTGAGGGTGCAAAGGGCGTGCTTAACAGGAAGCAGCTAACGGACGCAATATTCTGGTTTGATCCGTGCTGTTTAATTCACGGAGTGTTTTTGGAAAAGCTTGATGGAAGACTTCGCGTAACCCGTGCTCTATCAGGCTTTATTGAGGCGACTAATGTACTACCCGCAGAAAGTGGCGGCACAAAAGTAGATCACGTCCTTCCGTCGCCGAAAACTATGGGCCTCAATGCTGATGAGGGATTTGGTAATGTTCCGTTTCACCGCACGGAGTTCGTTGCAGAATGTATCACAGTATATTTCAATCTGGACTTAGCCCTCATCCATAGCTATGGGCTGCCAGAGTGTGCCGAGAGATTGCTCATATCAATATCGCTTCTCAAGGTCCAGCGTTTTCTTGAATTGGATCTCCGTCTAAGAGCAGCTTGTGATTTGCAGGTCAGCGGCGATGTTATTGTAAAGCGCCCAGCCGGATTTATCCTTCCAACCACAGACCAATGCATGAGAGAGTGCCAAAATCAGATACGCGAATGTTTGGAAAATAGATATTTTTGTCATGATGTCACAACCACGGAGTTCCGACAAAAAACCAAAGACATGAAGATATCGGTTATTGATATTCAGACAAATCCCACAATTTCCGAGGAACGTAAGGGTGACAAATTATTGACCTGGAATGAGAGAAAGAAGGAAATCACGATCAAAGCGAAACTTATTGAAGAGATCGGAATCGGAGAAATCGGCGAGGTTCTTGGAGCCGAGCTCTATCCGGATAACTCTGATGCACAGGAAAGATTTGTTTTAATTGTAGAGAAGGTCATGACACAATCTGAGGACGAGAATTCTTCAACAGAGGAAGGAGTATGATCACCCTATCGATCAGATTTCTCGCGGGGAGGTTCCACGCCACCCAGTGGGGAAGGCATGTGAATGAGGGGGTGCCGGAGTGGCCCCCATCCCCGTGGCGTATTCTCAGGAGTCTTGTCGCAACATGGAAAGCCAAGCGCCCCGATCTAGCAGATGCCTTGGCTGAGTCCATCCTTCGCAAACTCGCGGAGTTGCCGGACTACGCATTGCCTCCTGCATCTGTGGCACACACGCGCCACTATATGCCGTGGGACAAGAATCACCCGGGGCATACGACCCTTGTCTTCGACACCTTTGTTGTCGTGCCTCCCAGTGCGGAAGTGCTTGTGTTCTGGCCGGACGCCACACTTTCCGTGGAAGAACAGTCCACGTGCTCCGATTGGCTGCGTCATGTCGGCTATCTCGGGCGAGCGGAATCATGGTGTGAAATGCGGCTATTGGAGAATGGCGAGGCGGAGCAACGACTAGCGGAAGTCAATTGTCGGCAACTCGGCACACGCACTCTGGAGAAGAACGCCGAAATTGTCCGTGTCCTTTGCCTTGATCCTGCGTCCGCATTTTCATCTGTCAACGAGATCAAACAGGCAAACTCGAAGATCGCATACTATGACCCGGATTGGCGCCTGTGCGGCGAGACGCTCTGGCTCCATGCCGAGAAATGGGCGGAGGCACCCGGAAGTCGCTGGATCCGCTACTCCAGACAGGCCGACTGTTTCAGAGTCGCCCCGGCGCCAAGGCGCATCCGTTCGAACCAAGTCATCCCGCAAGTGGCGCGCTTCGCCCTTGATTCCACGGTGTTGCCATTGGTCACGGAAACGCTGCCCGTTGCGGAGGCTGTCCGCCGCAATCTGATGGGTCTTCTCGGCAGGCAATTGGAACGGCGCGACGGTATCCGTGGCAAATCGGAAATCTTCTCTGGGAAAACGAGCGAAGGGGAGGTGATGCTAACACACGAACATGCCTATTATCTTCCCACTGATGAAGACGGTGACGGGCGCTTGGATCATCTAACCATTGTAGCGGAAGCGGGATTTGGCGCGGATGAAATGCGCGCGTTGAACGCCCTGCGCGAAATCAAAAGCAACGAACGCGCGGATTCGGGACATCCGCTCGGAGTGCTTCTTCTCGGCATGGGAATGCTCGCAGATCAATTCGAGAACGGACCCACGAAATGTGCCGCCGTTTGGAGAACTTCCACCCCGTATTTATGCCACCGCCATCCCAAATCACGCGGGAGCAAACGGGACACGCCCGAGGAATTGAGTTCGCCGCTGTCCTTCACAGCCGCAAGGCTGCGGGAGGATCTCGTCCGCTTGCTGGAACGTAGAGCAGATTTGGCGGACATCACCCTGGCGCATATCCGCATTGAGCCATTGCTTGAGAGCGGAGTATTTCGCTTGGGTGTCCGCAAACATCGTCCGATTGAATTCCAACGATTTCGCCAAAAGCAGGGCGACGATGGTGGCAAACGATTATGTGGTGCCTTTACCATCACGTTTCCGCGGGAGATTACGGGTCCTGTCGCTTTAGGCCATTCCCGCGTCTGATCGATCTCATCAGACGGGTCAGTGAGGCCTTGGGACGGTGGGAGGTGACTGGCGGAGCCATGTCGCCGCGCTTGCGGCGGGAGAGCGGGATTCGGACGATTCAGGCGCTGCTGAAAGCGGCGCGGAATAGCTGCCGCCGCCTTGACACCCCGCGCCAACACAGTTACTGTGCAGCACAGCCATGAAGAACATCACCTTGAAAATCGACGACGAGACGTACCGCAAGGCGAGGATTCATGCGGCACATGAGGGCACGTCAGTGAGCAAGCTGGTGCGGGACTTCCTGGGAGCGCTCGCGAGCGGCGCGGGAGCCGCAGCCCAGCAGCGGATTACCGCCGTGCTGCGGGAAATCTATGTCGAGGCGGATGCCCGTGCCACGCCCCGCAGCGAACCCCTGTGCCCCCTCACTCGCGAGGAAATCTATGCCGAACGCCTTCGTTGATAGCAATGTGCTGGTATATGCGGCGGAGGAGAAGACGCCATTGGCCCGCAAGACCACCATCGCCCGGGAACTCCTGCTCCAGCCCGGGCTGCATTTTTCCGTGCAGGTGCTGAGTGAGTTTGTCG
>JAPLUI010000006.1 GCA_026397725.1 Verrucomicrobiota bacterium
CGGCAGGCAGGGAGGCGCTGGTGACCATGAAGGTCGCGTCCTGAACCGTTAGAACGGCCGGTGAATTGGTGAAGCCGGACGCGCCCGCAACCTTCGGCAGCGTACCGGTGGTCAGCAGTCCCGAGTTGGCCAGGCTCCACCCGCGCAGGGCGTTGAGCAGGGTTTCCTCGTTCGAACCGGTGGAGCCCATGATGACCAGTCCCTTGCCGGCGGCCAACTGGGTGTTGATCGCCGCCATGGCGGCTGCGGACAGGGTGAGGGAACTGGTCTCCAGTTCCGGAATGACCACGACGTCCGAAGCGAAGGCGGTGTTCCAATCCGCGTCGGTGATGCCGGTGAAGGGCACCACCACAAAGCCCAGGTTCTGCAGCGACGTTTGCGTGTTGAGTTCCTCCGTCGTGATATCGACATAAGTTGAATTGGCAAACAGGGCGATCGTGCCGCGGGCATCGATGCCGGTGCCGCTCAGGGCGATGTCGAAGGGATTTTCATCGGCGTCATTGCTGGCCAGATGCAGGTTGGCCGTGCGCACGCCAAGCACGCTGGGCGTAAACTGCACCGTGAAGGTGGTGCTGCCGGCCGGCGCGACCGTGGCCGTCGGGTTGGCGGTCACGGTGAAGTCCGCAGCATTGGTGCCGTCGATGGTGATGCCGAGGCCGGTCAGGTTGGCCAGCCCCGAATTGCGGACGGTGAAGCTGCGGGTGGCGTTGGCGGCGATGATCACCGTGCCGAAGGCCACCGTCGAGGTGCCATCGACCAGGTTGGTGCCGGCCGGATACTCCACCGCGATTTCCGGGACGGGGGTCACTGCGGTGCCGCTCAGCGCGATGTCGAACGGGTTCTCATCGGCGTCGTTGCTGGCGAGATGCAGGGCGGCCGTGCGGGCACCGAGAGCAGTGGGGGCAAAGCGCACGGTGAAGGTCGTGCTGCCGGCCGGGGCGAGCGGGGCGGTCGGACTGGCGGTCACGGTGAAGTCGCCGGGGTTGGCGCCGTCGATGGTTAGACCAAGACCTGTTAGATCGGCCGAGCCCGGATTGCGCACGGTGAAGACGAGGCTGGCACGTGCCGAAAGCCACTGTGGAACTGCCATTCGTCAAGTTGGTGCCGGCCGGTTGCTCCACGGCGATTTCCGGGATGGGTGCCAGCCCGGTGCCGCCCAGCGCGATGTCGAAGGGGTTTTCATCGGCGTCGTTGCTGGCAAGGTGCAGGTTGGCCGTGCGGGTACCAAGCGCGGTGGGGGCGAAGCGCACGGTGAAGCTCGTGCTGCCACCCGAGATGACCGGGGCCGCCGGACTGGCCGTCACGGTGAAGTCGCCGGGGTTGGCGCCGTCGATGGTTAGACCAAGGCCTGTTAGATCGGCCGAGCCCGGATTGCGCACGGTGAAGACGAGGCTGGCATTGAAGCCGGTGGCCACCGAGCCGAAGGCCACCGTGGCGCTGCCGTCCACCAGGTTGGTGCCGGCCGGTTGTTCGACGGCGATTTCCGGGGCGGTGACGATGCCCGCGCCGATCACCACGTCATCGATGGCCCAGTTGTCATAGCCATCGCCGCTGTTGGCCAACTGCCGGAAGCGGAACT
>JAPLUI010000269.1 GCA_026397725.1 Verrucomicrobiota bacterium
GTGGAGATGAGGTGGCAACGAGGACCCGCTGGCCGGTGCGGAGTTGTTAGGGAAGCAGCGGTGGACGGAGCTGCGGATCGATGCGGATTGGGCCTAGTTTTTCTGTTTGTCGGCTTTGTCTTTCTTCTCGTCCTTGCCTTTCTTTTCGGCCTTGGCTTTCTTCTCGGCCTTGGCTTTCTTCTCGGCCTTGGCTTTCTTCTCGGCCTTGGCTTTCTTCTCGGCCTTGGCTTTCTTCTCGGCCTTGGCCCTTTGTTCGGCCTTGGCCCTTTGTTCGGCCTTGGCCCTTTGCTCGGCCTTGGCCCTTTGCTCGGCCTTGGCCCTTTGCTCGGCCTTGGCCCTTTGCTCGGCCTTGGCCCTTTGCTGGGCCTTGGCCCTTTGTTCGGCCTTGGCCCTTTGTTCGGCCTTGGCCCTTTGCTCGGCTTTGGCCTTGTCCGCGGCGTCCTTGCGGTCGTTGTCGATGAACTCGTCGAGCGAGAGTTTGCCGTCGCCGTTGGTGTCCTGCATGCTGAAGGCACTTGCGGCTTTGGTAGCGTTCTTGGCGTCGGCGGAGAATTCCTCTGCGGTGAGGAACCCGTCGTGGTCCTTATCCTTCATCCTGAAGGCTTCTTGCGAACTCAACTTGGTCTGGTCGTCGGCGTGCTTGTCAGCGGCCTGCAGCGGCAGGGCGAGAGCCGCGCTGATGGCGAGTATGATGCGGGATTTCATGGGATGGTTCTCCTGTGGATGTTCGTGTCCTCCCGTGCCGGGAGGCGACACCAATAGCCCGGGGCGGGCGGTGGTGAGGGACAAACTTGCGAGCGCCAGGAAAAACCCCGGGGGCTCCTTGGGTCGGGGGCGGCAGGCGCATGACCTTGAAAGAGTCCCTCACGCCCGAGAGTATGAAACACGGCGGTGGCCCTGCCGACCGGCTGCCTGCGGTACGGACCCTCACCGTACGGGCAGACAAGACGTCGCCGCCTGCCCCGACACCCCTTCACCGCACCCCGCTTTCCACCCACCTCAACGCGCCATGAAACATCCCCTGCTCACGCTGCTCCCCGCCCTGCTGCTGGTCCCGCTCCAGGCCGCTGACCTCAACGTCGCCCCCGACGGCAACGACACCAACCCCGCCACCCCGGCGGCCCCGCTCCGCACGATCCAAGCCGCCGCCAAGCTCGCCCAACCCGGCGATGTGATCACCGTGCAGGCCGGCGTTTACCGCGAACGCATCAGCCCGCCACGCGGCGGCGAGTCCGACACCAAGCGCATCGTCTATCAAGCCGCCGCCGGCGGCAAGGTCGAGATCAAGGGCTCGGAGGTCGTCAAGAACTGGGTCAAGGTCCAGGACGACGTCTGGCAGGTGGTCCTGCCCAACGCGTTCTTCGGCCGCTTCAATCCCTACAGCGACCTCATTCACGGCGACTGGTTCAATGGCAAGGGCCGGCCGCACCACACCGGGGCCGTCTATCTCAACGGCGAGTGGCTCACCGAGGCCGCCAAGCAGGACGAGGTCCTCAAACCGGTGGGAGCCACGCCGCTCTGGTTCGGCCAGGTGGATCAGGACCGCACCACGCTCTGGGCGCAGTTCAAGGGGGTCAACCCTAACGAACAACTGGTGGAGATCAACGTGCGTCAAACGGTTTTCTATCCGGAGCAACCGGGGATCAATTTCATCACCGTGCGCGGCTTCACCCTGTGCCACGCGGCCACTCCGTGGGCGCCGCCCACCGCCGAGCAGATCGGCTTGATCGGTACCCACTGGAGCAAAGGCTGGATCATTGAGCACAACGTCATCAGTCACTCGGTTTGTTCCGGCATCGCGCTGGGCAAACACGGCGACGAATGGGACAACACGTCGGCCGATACCGCCGAGGGCTACGTCAAGACCATCGAGCGCGGCCTCAAGATGGGCTGGCACAAGGATAACATCGGCCACCACCTCGTCCGCAACAACACCATCTCCCACTGCGAGCAGACCGGCATCGTCGGCAGCCTGGGTGCCGCCTTCAGCACCGTGACGGGCAACACCATCCATGACATCCATGTCCGGCGGCTGTTCACGGGAGCCGAGATGGCGGGCATCAAGTTTCACGGCGCCATCGACGTCGAACTCAGCGGCAACCACATCTATCGGACCTGCCTGGGTCTCTGGCTGGACTGGATGGCGCAGGGCACGCGCGTCTCGCGCAACCTCTTCCACGACAACGGCCGCGACCTTTTCGTCGAGGTGAATCACGGGCCCTTCCTGGTGGACAACAACCTGTTCCTGTCGCCCGCCGCCTTGCTCTCGGTTTCGCAGGGCGGGGCCTACGTCCACAATCTGATTGCGGGGAGCTTCGACATGAATCCCTACGACGGCCGCCTGACCCCCTTCCACCCGGCACACGCCACCGCCGTGGCGGAACTGCACGACAACCCGTGCGGCGATGATCGCTTCTATAACAACATCTTCGTGGAACGCTGGAATTTCGGCAGATATGATGCGGTCAAATTTCCCGTGTGGATGAACGGCAATGTGTTCCTCAAGGGGGCCAAGCCCTCCAAGCATGAAGCCGCCCCACTCGTCAATGCGGACTTCGATCCGGCCCTCAAGTTGCTGGAAAAACCCGCCGGCTGCTACCTCGAAATGAAGTTCGACCCGGCCTGGAACACCGCCGCCACCCGCCAACTCGTGACCACCGAATTGTTGGGCAAAACGAAAATCGCCGGCTGTGCCTACGAGAATCCGGACGCCTCGCCGTTGCGGATCGACACGGACTATTTCGGCAAGCCCCGCAACGCGGCCAATCCGGCGCCTGGGCCCATCGAAACCCCCGGTGCCACGCCGATCAAAGTGTGGTGACGGGATCCTGTCGCACCTGACCATTGGTGAAAATCACCCGGTGGGTTAGGCACGCCTTCATCGCTGCGGATTACAGGATTACACGGATTCCTGAAATGACTGAATGAAGAATCCCACCTTTTCCCGCGTGCGCTTGGCCTCATCGCGGTTCAATGCTCCGCTGCTTTTCAGACTTTCACATTTGCGCTTCCCCCATGCCCAGTCCAAGTCTTGAAAACCACTGCCGCAAGGGCTTCACCTTGCTCGCCGTGCTGGCCCTCGCGCTCGCCCCGGCGGCCCATGCCCAGGTCACCGTCTCCAACGTCCGTGCCGCCCAGCGGCCGGGCACCAACCTGGTGGACATCGACTATGATGTGAGCGGCACCCCCCTGCCACTGAAGGTCACCCTGCAGGTCTCGGCCGACGACGGCAGCACCTTCGGCGTGCCGGCCACCAGCCTCAGCGGCGCGGTGGGATTCCCCGTCACCCCCGGCCCCAACCTGCGCCTCACCTGGGACGCCGGCACCGACTGGGGCGGGCAGTTCTCCGAGCGGGTGCGCTGCATGATCGCCGCCGACGATGGTCCCATGCCCGAGGGTTTTGCGCTGATCCCGGCGGGAAGCTTTTCGATGGGCGACGCCCACTCGGCCAGTGGTGGCGGGTATTCCGATGAACTGCCGGTCCACATGGTACAGGTGAGTGCGTTCCTCATGGCGAAATACGAAGTGACCAAGGCGCTGTGGGATGAGGTGAGGACATGGGGGGCCAGCCATGGCTACCCGGAGTTGCCGCCGGGTGGGGGCAAAGCGGCCACGCACCCAGTACACTCGATCAACTGGTGGGCGATGCTGCAGTGGTGCAACGCCCGCTCGCAGAAGGACGGCCTGACGCCCTGCTACTACACGGATGCCGCGCAGACGCTGGTGTTCAAGACGGGCTTCAACAACCTCGACGACACGATGGTCAAATGGTCTGCCAATGGTTATCGCTTGCCGACGGAGGCGGAGTGGGAGAAGGCGGCACGCGGTGGCTTGAGCGGCAAGCGCTTTCCGTGGGGCGATACCATCAACCATACTTTCGCCAACTATTACAGCTACGGAAACTACAGCTACGAAGCCCCGCAGAACCAGGGCCATCATCCGGCCTACGCGACGGGCGACACTCCGTACACCTCTCCGGTGGGGAGCTTCGCGGGGAACGGCTACGGCTTATACGACATGGCGGGTAATCTGTGGGAACGGTGCTGGGACTGGTATTCCAGCAGTTATTACGCGTCGTCCCCAGGTAGCAATCCACGGGGTGCGGCCGAGGGCACGTACCGGGTGGTCCGGGGCGGTTTTTGGGACGTCGTCGCGTTCGGCTGCCGCGTCTCCCTCCGCGACCAGGACCTCCTGGGCTACTCCAACTACGACATGGGCTTCCGCCCGGCCCGCAGTTACGGCCCCTAGCGGACGGCAGGTGGTGCCGCGAGAGCAACTGAAACCGCAAGGCAATGAAGTGATGGGAGCGGAACGGCATAACAAATGAAGAATGACGAAGTGGGAATATCGAAATGGACCTCCGGTACCAGGCCCCTTTCGAAATATGAGGTTGGGAGAGTTGCAAGTGGCGACGGAACCCGCAGGCGCATCCTTGCCCTGGCCCTTGCGGTGGCCCTGCTCCCAGCCGCCCGGGCCGCAGTTTCCTCGTCCTCGTCGGACCGGATCACGCTCGACACCCGCGCCGGCCAGCTCACGATGAAGACGAGCGACGTGCCCGCAGCCATCGCCGACAACGCGCTGGCAGCCTCGTCGCTGGTGGTCGGGAACCTCGTCGGGACCATCGCGGACGTGAACGTGAACCTCGACGTCGCGCACCCCAACGACTCGGATCTAACTGTCTGGCTGCTCGGCCCGCAGGGGACGCGGGTGCGGCTGTTTGGAAAGATCGGTGGAAGCGGCGATAACTTCACCGCCACGGTCCTTGATGACGAGGCCGGCACCGCCATCGCCAGCGAACTTGCGCCCTACACGGGGAGTTTCCGTCCGGCGGAACCGCTGGCCGCCTTCGACGGGCAGGATCCGAACGGGCGCTGGCTGCTGGAAGCCCTTGACGACACGGCTAACAACCCCGGCACGCTCAACCAGTGGTCGCTCCGCTTCAACATCAACCCGGCCCCGGCGGCAGTGACACTAACAACTGTAAGCCCGCTGCCCAACTGGCCGGCCGGGGTGGCCTACAGCCGCACGCTCACCGTCCTCGGCGGCACTGCTCCCTACACCTGGTCGCTCGCTTCCGGCAAGCTGCCAAGTGACCTGTCCTTGGCGCCGGCCACCGGGGAAATCAGCGGCACCCCGGGCACCCCGGGCGTCGCGAGTTTCCGGGTGCGCGTGGAGGATGCGAGTCACCTGACCTCGGAACAGGACCTGAGCCTCACGATCCGCCGCGACAGTGCCACGATTCTGTTCGGAGCGGCCACCAGCGGGGCGATTGCACCGGCGGGCGAGTCGGAGGAATGGACTTTCTTCGGTCGTGCCGGGCAACAGGTGGCGCTCGTGGTGAACCCGGGGGCCGGCCCCACCCCGGGACCGGCGGCACCATGGCTCAACTGGGCGCGGGTCGAGGTCCTCGATCCGGCGGCCGCCGTGCTTGCTTCCGGAGCCAGCACCGGGCCAGGGCTGGAGGTCATCCTCAGGGAGCTGGCGCTGCCCACGGACGGCACCTACACGATCCGGGTCCGCGCGGCCACGGGCCATGAGTTCAGCACCGGCAACTACCTGGTCACGTTGTGGGACGCCACCCCGGACGTGTCCCCGCTCGCGCTCAACGGCCGTGTCACCGGCCGGATCGACACTCCCTATAACATCGACCGCTGGACCTTTTCCGCCGTGGCGGACCAGCAGTTGCGCTTCAGTCTGCTCAGCGCGGCCAACAGCGGAATTGGCTTCGACCTGGCAGGCCCTGCGGGATGGACCGGGTTTACGGGACTCACGGGCAGTTCCGCCCCGCTGACACTAACAACTGCGGGCAGCTACACGCTGACGGCACGCAGTCTCGGCGGGGCCTACGGCGGGAGTTATACGTTCCGGATGGAAGAAACGCTGCCGACGCCGCTGATCGCAGGCACGCCCTTTGCCGGGTATTTCCACGGCAGCGGCCAGGCCCGGATCTTCGCCCTCACCCTGGCCACCAGCATGCCATTGCTGCTAGAGCTGATGAACGCCGGCGCCGACAACCAAATTGAATTCTTTGCCAAGCTCGGTGCCCCTCCGACGCGCGGGGATTACGATTATGTATCCGACACGGCGTCTTCCTCCCAGCGCACCCTCATCCCGATCGCTGCCGCCGGCACCTGGTATGTGCTGGTCTATGGTGACTACATTCCCACGCCGGGCAACTACACGCTAACCGCGACGCCGCACGAGGTGTTTCTCACCGACCTCACGCCGGCGCTCGGTTCGTCCGCGGAGGAGGCCCAGCTCCGGATCAGCGGCGCGGGCTTTGTCGGGGGTACCGAAGTTACCCTAACAGCGCAGGACGGGGCGACCTACGCCGCCACCGCCACCCAGGTGGATTCCTACACCCAGCTCACCGCGACCTTTGCCGCCACCACCGTTCCCGCAGGCATCTATGGTGTTCGCGTGAACATTCCAGGCGGCAGCACGGCCGCCTTGCCCGGCAGTTTCCAAATGACCGCCGGCGGGCAGGCGGAGCTGCGGACCAGTCTGAGTGTTCCCCGCAGTGTTGACTATCACAACCTTGCCACTTGCTGGATCGAATACACCAACCAGGGAACCGCGGCGATGCCGGCACCGTTGTTAGTGCTGCGCGGCATCCAGAACGGCCGCGAGGCCGCCTGGCTGACCTTGAAACAAGATGGCCTGACCGCAGGCTGCTGGACTTCCGCCATGCCGGAAGGCTTCAGCCACGTCGTCCAGGTGCTGGGCAGCGGGCGGCTCCCCGGCACCTTGCAGCCCGGCGAAGCGTGCCGGATACCGGTGTATTATGCCGGCTGGCAGCAGCCCTGGGATGGCGCCTATCCGCCCATCCAGTGGCAACTCGGCGTGGTCAAAACCGACAACCCCACGGCCGTCAACTGGGCCGACTTCAAGGACACCATGAAGCCGCCGGCCCTCGATGCCGCCGCATGGGACCGGCTGTGGACCCATTTCACCGCGCAGGTCGGCGGCACCTGGGGCGGCTACGTCCGCATGCTCGACGACAACGCCGCCTACCTCGGCCGCCTGGGCCAGCAGGTGCCGGACGTCGGTGATTTGTTAGGCTTTGAGTTCATGCAGGCCGACGGCCTCAACCCGATGCAATCGCTGGCCGACAGTGTGGATGCCACCGTCGAGGCACCGGGCTTGCCGCTGGTGTTCAGCCGCTCGTTCGCCCCCAGCCTCACCCGCCGTTATGCCATGGGGCCCTTGGGACGCGGGTGGTCGCACAACTGGCAGGATGCGCTGGCCGTGGCGGGCGATGGCACGGTCACCGTCACCGGTCCCGGCGGCACGCGCCGGACCTTTCAGCCCGACCGCCGGTTGTCCAACAACTACTTCGCCCAGCCCGGCGACCGCGGCACGCTCCGTCCGCTCGGCGGCGGCAGCTTCAGCCTGCGGGAAAGCGACGGCACCCTGCGCGCGTTCCGCAGCGATGGCAGACTCGCCTATCTGCAAGCCCTCAACGGCAACACCATCACCGCGGCCTACTCCGGCGGCAACCTCACCAGTCTGACCCACAACTCCGGCGCCAGTCTGCAACTCACTTACCACGGCACGCTCCTGGCCGGTCTCACCGATCCGGCGGGTCGTCTAACGGAGTTCACCTATCTGGGTGAGCATCTGACGCAAGTGGCGCACCCCGACGGGCGCACCACCCATTATGCCTATGGGTCGGGCCCCGCAACGCATGCCCTGACGGAAATTTCCGGTTCCTGCGGCTCGCAGCGTTCGTTCAGCTACGATGCCCAAGGGCGGCTCGGCAGCACCTGGGTCGGCACCGGCGACAGCCTCATGACCATCGAATACGACGGCCAGGGCGGCGTCGCCACCCGCGATGCCTTGGGCCACGCCAGCCGCTTCTGCTTCGACCACCGCGGGCTCATGGTTCGAAGTCAGAACCCGTTAGGCCAGGCCGTGGACCTGAGCTTCGACGATCAATCCCGGCTCCGGCTAGTCACCGATGCCGCAGGGCGTTCCTACCGCTATGGCTACGACACCCGCGGCAACCTCAAGGAGGCGCTCGATCCGCTCGGCGCGCTCACCCGCTTCACTTCCACCACAAGCTGGAACCGGCTGGCCTCGGGTACCGACGCCACCGGCAACCTGACCCGCTACGGCTACGACTCGACGGGCAACCTCAGGTCGATCACCTACCCCGACGGCACCCACGAGGATTGGACCTACAACGCCACTGGCACCGTTAGGACCTGGACCAACCGCCGCGGCCATGCCGTCGGTTTCCTCTATGACAGCGCGGGCCGGGTGACCAGGACAAGCACCGCCGACGGCACCCAGGTGAGTTTCACCTACAATGCCCGCGGCAAGCTCGACCATGCGGTCGATCCCCACGGCACCACCGCCATGGAATATGACGGCAACGGGCGCTTGAACAAGATCACCTATCCCGGCGGTCGCTGGCTTCAGTTCGGCTACGACACGGACGGCCGCCGGACCTCCAGTCTCGACCAGCTCGGCCACCGGCTCGACTACTGTTACGACACGGCCGGCCGGCTCTGGTACATGCGGGACGAGACCGCCGCGACCATCGTCCGCTACGAATATGATGCCGCCGGGCGGATGAAGCAGAAGACCCTCGGCAACGGGGTTTACACGACCTATGAGTATGATGCCGCCGGACAGTTGCTCCACCTCGTCAATCTCCAGGCGGACGCCACCGTCCTGTCCCGCTTCGACTATACCTACGACAGCCGTGGCCGCCGCACCGCGATGGACACGCACTATGGCACCTGGACCTACGGCTACGATGACCTCGGCCAACTCACCCGCGCCGTGCTCGCCTCGACCGATGCCGCGATCCCCGCCCAGGACCTGACCTACGTTTACGATCCGCTCGGCAACCGCCTGCGCACCATCGAAAACGGCATCACCAAGGCCTACACGACCAACCACCTGAACCAATCCACCAAAGTCGGGGACACCGACTATGTCTTCGACCTGGACGGCAATCTCACGGAAGAACGCGCCCCGGGCAAGACCACGAGCTACACCTACAACGATGAGAACCGCCTGGTCGGAATCACGGCAGGGACCGGGAATTGGACCTATACCTATGACGCGTTCGGCAACCGCGTCGCCACCACGGAAAACGGACAAGCAACGCATTATGTGATTGATCCCACCGGGCTTGGCAATGTCGTCGGCGAGTATGATGGAGCCGGGAGCCGCCTTGCCGGTTACGACCGTGGCTACGGTTTGTTGTCACGCCATGCATTGGGTGAGGTCGCCACCTATACCTTTGACGCACTCGGCAACACCCATGAGTTGGTCACTGGCGCAGGGGCCATTGCCAACCGCTACGCATACTCGCCATTCGGCACCGAGTTGCAGAACACGCAGACGGTTCCGAATCCTTTCCGCTTCGTGGGTGAACCGGGAGGATGGCACGGGGCGATGGGACTGAGCCAGATGCGGAACCGGTACTATGACCCGGTTATCGGGAAACTTGCGAGCCCCGACCCCTTGGGGCTGATCGGCCAGGAGGTGAATCTTTATCGATATGAATCCAACAATCCGCTCCTGCACCTTGCTCCTCAGGGGTTTTTTCCGGGTGTTGAACTTGGTGGTCTGTGGCAGGTGCGATCCTCCCTCCCGGTGGTCGGATTGCCAGGCCTTGGTCTTGATGCGGAGCTGCATTCGGATGGCCTGAAGAACGGGTTGGGAAGGAACTGGTGGGCTCCCTCCCGCCTCAGCTTGCCCGCTCCGATTGACCCCGAGCATGGCGGCGACGGCACCACCCAAGTCGCCCGCATCACCGACCCCAACAACCTCATCGGTCCCGGCGGCTACGGCCCGCAGCACCATGTGCCGGCGGCTAACATCCTGCCCTATCGGATCAACTTCCAGAACGACAGCAGTGCGACCGCTCCGGCGCAGCAGGTGCTCATCACCGACCCGCTCAGCCCGCACCTGGATTGGTCCACTTTCGAGTTGACCGAGATCGGTTTCGGCGACCGGATCATCCCGCTCCCGCCAGCCTCGCAATACTTCGAGACCCGGTACGAATGCACCGTTGACGGCCATGACCTCGTGGTGGACATCTTCGCCGGAATCGACCTCGGCACCGGCCAGGCGTACTGCCGCTTCCACACACTCGATCCCGCCACGGAACTGCCGCCGACCGGCCATCTCGGTTTTCTCCCGCCCGAGGACGGCACCGGGCGCGGCCAGGGCTTCTTCAGTTTCGTCATCAAGGCCAGACCCGGTCTCCCCTCCGGCACCGCCATCCGCAACATCGCATACCTCAGTTTCGACGGCCAACCGACCACCACCACCAACCAGCTCGATCCGCACCAACCGGCCGCCGGCACCGACCCTGACAAGGAGGCGCTGGTCACCCTCGACGACGGCCCGCCGACGCTCACCCTCACTCTAACCCCCACCGGGGCGGGTGGCACCAACATCGATGTCCGTTGGACCGGCGACGACCGCGGGGGCGTCGGCATCAAGTCCTACGACGTGCAGGTTTCCCTCAATGGCGGACCCTTTGAGGCTTGGCTGACGGACACCCGGCAGACCCAGGCGACCTATCCCGGTTACTTCGGCCAGGGCTTGCGGTTCCAACTGAGCGCGAGCGATTTCCTCGGGCAGCAGGCCCCTCCGACGACAGCCACCACAGTGATCGCTGATGATGAATACCTGCACTGGCGGGCTGCGGTTTTCGGCACCGCAGTTGGCGACCCGGCCCTCCGCAACACGCTGTGGAGCGACACCGCCGACCCCGACGGTGACGGCCGCAGCAACCTGTTAGAGTTTCTCGCCGCCACGGATCCCTTGCTGGCCGATGCCCGCTTCAATCCCACCACCTACACCGTGGGCGGCTCGCAGATCTATAGTTACCGCCTAACCAAAGTGGCGAATCATCGGGTCGATCACTCTGTCCAGTGGTCGCCCGACGGTGTTCACTGGTTCACCGACGGCCTCGTGTTCCGGGTCGCCGAAGACCACGCCGACCACTGGCTGATGGAAGCCGTGCTGGCCCTCAACGGCCAGCCGCCGGTCCAATTCCGCCAGGTGGCCGAGCGGGACGTCACCTATAACCACTGGATCTACGAGGAAGGTGCCGCGTTCAGCCAGCGGGGGCCGTGCCAGGATCCGAACGGGGATCGGATTCCCAATGCCGTTGCCTACGCGCTGGGCCTACCCGCCGTGGGACCGGTGCCCGCCGCCGACCTGGCACGGCTGCCCAAAGCCGTGCTGGAGCGCACGCCCGGGTCCCGCGGCGGCATCGTGCTCGGCCTGCCCGAGCGGATGCAGCCCGACCTCACCCTGAGCATCGAGGCGAGCCCGAGTCTGGCGGCAGGCACCTGGGGCGAGGTCGCCCGCCGCTCCGGCACGGGTGCCTGGCAGATGCTCAGCCCCAGGCACCCGGCAGTGCGGACGCAGCCCAGCGGCGGCGTGGAGGTCACCACCCTCACCGAGGATCTAACGGCACAGCGCTTCTACCGCCTGCGGGCGAAGGTGAGTGAGTGAACGGGTGCCGGACGGGCGTCGGGTGGGTCGGACATGTCGGACATGTCGGACGGGTCGGACATGTCCGACATGTCGGACGGATCGGACGGGTCCGGCGGCTGCGGGGCCTGTGCTGGGTCAACTCCAGGGCGGGTTCAGGAACTGTGGTGGTGCTGTGCATGCCACTTGGCATAGACTTTCGGCGAGATTTCCGAGGGTTTGATTTCCGAGCGACCACCCCAAAAGACGTTGGTATAGGAAACCTGGATGCCGAGTGCGGCGAGGTGTCGGTCGATGGCGGCCTTGTGTTCCAGCACCCGTTCCTTCTCGGTCCCATGAACCACACCCATGATGTTGACGTTGCCGAAGTGCGGGCCGCCTTCGCGCCAATAACAATGGGTCATGCAGTCGTGGCGACCCACCTCCGCCCCAGCTTCGACTTCCCGGCCCGGCGGCACGGCCCAGTGGAACAAACCGTTGAAACGCGTCACCCGCTCGCCGGTGGCAGAGGGCTTCACATGCTCCAGAAAGGTGGAGAACCGACCGATGACCTGCTTGGCATTGAGCATCTCGGCCACTTCACAAAAACGATCGAGCGCCAGCCCGGCCATCCCGGCTCGCTTGAGCCACGGGTTCTCCACCATCTCCTCGAGTGTCAGTTCCTCCTTGAGCGCCAACAGCACCGCCCATTCCTCGGGTGTTAGATCGACGGTGGCGGTGGTCATCATGACGGCGGGCGTGTCGGCCTTGGCACCGGGTTCCAGCGTCTTGCGGCGGACGTGCCCGACGCCAAGCGCAAACACGCCCTTGGCTGGCATCAATCGATATTCGGTGGCCCCGGTCAGCCGCAACAACACGCTGGCATGGTGATCTAACGACTCGCCGACCGGCACCTTGAGCGTGGTCCACAGCCGGTAGTCGGAACCGGCAACATCGGTGTCGGTGGAACGAATGACCACGTGTCCCGAGAACGGATCCTGCCGTGACATGAAGTCGAAGGCGTCGTTGAGTTTGGCCTCGGGGACCTTCCAGGCGACCAGCGCGCCATGGGCGAGTTTGGTGGACAGCAGGGTCTGGCGGACCCGGCGCACCACCCCGGCTTCCACCATGGCCCGGATGCGCTCGAGCACGGTCGCCAGCGGCACTCCGGATTTTTCCGCGATCACCTGAAACGGCTGGCGCTGGAAGCCGGAGATCAAGTCCTCGGAAACGGCTAGAATGGCGGCATTGAGCGGATCGCTGTGGGCGGTGGGGAGCATGAGGGGGAAGAAGTTATCAGTTATAGGTTATCAGGAAAAAGGATCGGTCGGATCGGACTGATCCGACCGATTGCTTCTCTGCTGTCTCTCGGTCAGGAGTTGTTCGAGGAAGACCAGTGCTGCCTCGCGGTCGTGGAGGCGGCCTTCGAGTTGTTCGGTTTGGATGGCTTCGAGGACTTCCTTGAAGCGCGGACCGGGGATGAGACCGAGTTGAATGAGGTCGCGCCCAGTGACGAGTGGCGGCGGAATCAAGGGCTCGGCGGCAAACTCCGCTGCCTTGGCTTGCAGGAATTCATAGTTGTCGGTGAAGCCATTCGAGGAGCCGCAATCGACGCGGTGCAGTTCCATTTCCATCCGGAAGGTGGGTTCGGCCATGAAACGCTTCAGCCTGGCAGTGCGCATCTTCTGAACCGCCATGAACTGCATGTGCCGCGCCACCATGGGCACGACGGAGGCGATGGTTTCGTTAGAGTAACGCAAGCGCCGCAGGATGACTGCCGCCATTGCGGCGCCAAGGGCATCGTGGCCGTTGAAACGGATGCGCCCGACCTCTTCATCGAAGGTCTGGGTGGGTGGCTTGGCGATGTCGTGGAGCAACACGGCCAGGCAGAGTTCCAGCGGCGCCTCGGGCGCGAGCATCTCGAGCATGATCCGGGTGTGCGTGAACACATCCCCTTCGGGATGCCACTCCGGAGGTTGCTCACACCCGATCATCGCCAGCACCTCCGGCACGATGTGGCGGATCAGTCCGGACTCCACCAGCAATTGCAAGCCCTGGGCCCGCCGCTCGTTTGTTAGAACCTGCGAGAACTCGTCGCGGATGCGCTCCGGTGAGATGCGGGCTAACATATCGGCGCAGGTGGCCAGCGCGGTGCGGGTGGCCGGTTCGAGCTGGAAGCCGAGGCGGGTGCTGAAGCGCACGGCGCGGAGCAGGCGCAGGGCGTCCTCGCGAAACCGCGCGGCCGGCTCACCGATAGCCCGCACCAGGCCGGCCTGCAGGTCGGCCAGGCCGCCGACGAAATCAATCACCTCGCCGGTTTCCGGGTGCTCGAACAGGCCGTTGATGGTGAAATCCCGGCGCTGGGCATCGGCCTCGGGGGTCGAGAAGGTGACGGTTTGCGGGCGGCGGCTGTCCTTGTAACTGCCATCGGTGCGGAAGGTGGCGATTTCAACATGGTGGGAACCGAGCTTGGCAATGACGACACCAAAGTGGGCGCCGACTTCGCTGGCACCAGGGCAGAGTTTGATGACTTCTGCCGGATGGGCGGAGGTGGCGATGTCGTAATCCTTCGGCTCGTGGCCAAGCAGGCGGTCGCGCACGCAACCACCGGCAAACAAGGCCTCGTGCCCGGCGGCACTCAGGCGGCGGGCAAGGGTCAGGGCGGCATCGCGTGCGGACATGAGCGGAGCATTGGCGCAGAACGGAATGAATTCAAGAAGGAACCGTATGAGATTTGAAGAGGGTGGCCATTCGGGTCCACCTCACAGCGGGAAATTCAAGCTGACCCTCGGGATCGCGAAGTCCGCCAACCTGGTCGAGTTCTATCCGTTCCCGCTCACCGCGCCGGCCACGACGATCAACCCGCAGGGCAAGCTGGAGTTTGAGTTCAGCGTGCCGGATCACGCCGCGTTCTTCCGGGTGGAAGCGAAGTGAGTCTCGCGGCGAGGACGCCTTGCCAGACTTCGGTATTGCGAGTGTCTGATGCCGGAAACCTGAGGGCCCCGGCTTCTCTTTCGTCCAATGCCACCCTGCAACGCGACAATCCCGGTCACGATCATGACAAGCATTGTCGCGTTCCAGTTTGCCCCCCGCCGCTGCGCCCCGCGACTCAGCCGACGATGGGAAGGAGCTTGATAGTCGGGCCGGAAGTAACGGATGAGGCTGCACTTTTCTTCCGCCTCTCGCTCAGGGTTGAGCGCGACGAGGCGGGTGAGCAGTTGTGGTGCGAGAGCTTCGGTGCCTGCCAGAGCGGTGCGCGATGAGAAAAAGCAAAATAAGCTTGCTGCTGGGACCGTGTTCATCTACAACACGTCGTTATCGGACTAGCCATTTTGGCATTCAGTCCGGTTTTCACCCACCCATTCCATGAAAGCAATCCACCGCTTCCTCGCCCTGGCGCTCATCACCATCACCCCCCATCTCGGCGCAGCCGAGCCGACGGGAAAACCCCAACAACTCAGCTCGCCCGACCAAGTGCCGGAGGGCATGGCCAAGTCCGACTGGACCAGCATCCGCGCGGCCTACGAGGCGGGGCGGCATGCCTTCCAACCGGTCGCGGGCGGCTGGCAGGCCCGCAATCCGGGCCAGCAGTGGGTCACGACCTTCGATGGCCGCGGCTTTGTGGCGCAACCGGCGGACGGCGCTTGGCAGTGGGGTTTGGAGTTGCAGAGTTATGGCTTTCAGGGCCAGGAGCGATCCATCAGCGGAGTCCCGGCAGTGAAGGCCGCCGGCCAACGGCTCACCTATCAGTGGACTGCCGGCCTCCAGGAATGGTTCGTCAACGACCACCGCGGGCTCGAGCACGGCTTCACCGTCAGCGAGCGCCCCGCTGAAATCTCAAATTTCAAAGCTGAAATCTCAAATTTCAAAGCTCAAATTTCAAATCCGCTGGCCTTCACCCTTGGCGTCCGTGGCGACCTCCGGCCCGCGCTTACCGCCGATGATCAGGGCGTGCGGTTCCTCGACGGCCACGGCGCCACCGTGCTCACCTACAGCGGCCTCAAAGTCTGGGACGCGGATGGCAAGACCTTGCCTGCCTGCTTTGAAACCGCCGACACCGGCCTGCGCCTGCTGGTGGACGAACGCGGTGCCCGCTATCCGCTCACCATCGACCCCATCGCCCAGCAGGCGTATCTGAAAGCTGGGAATACCGGGGCGGGGGACCATTTCGGTTACCCGGTGGCAATTTCTGGCGACACGGTGGTCGTTGGGGCGATGGGTGAAGACAGCAGCACGACGGGCGTGAACAGCACGCCCAACGAGGGTGCCACCGACTCCGGCGCGGCATACGTCTTTGTGCGCAGCGGAACGACATGGACCCAGCAGGCCTATCTCAAAGCCAGCAACACCGACGCGGGTGACCTTTTCGGCTACTCGGCGGCCGTCTCTGGCAACACGGTGGTCATCGGAGCTCGCTCGGAAGACAGCAGCACAACGGGCGTAAATAGCACGCCCAACAACAGCGGTACCGACTCCGGCGCGGCCTACGTCTTCGTCCGCAGCGGAACGACATGGACGCAGCAGGCCTATCTCAAAGCCAGCAACACCGGAGTGGGTGACCTTTTCGGCGGCAGCTCGGTGGCCATCTCGGGCGACACGGTGGTCGTTGGGGCTATCTTTGAAGACAGCAGCACGCTGGGCGTGAACAGCACGCCCAACGAGGGTGCCACCTACTCCGGCGCGGCCTACGTCTTCGTCCGCAGTGGGACGACCTGGACGCAGCAAGCCTATCTCAAAGCCAGCAACACCGGTGCGGATGATCGCTTCGGAAACTCGGTGGCGGTATCGGGTGACACGGTGGTGGTTGGTGCGTCTCAGGAAGACAGCAGCACGACGGGGGTGGGTGGCGATCAGAATGACAATAGCGCCACCGATTCCGGCGCAGCGTATGTCTTCACCCGCAGTGGGACGACGTGGACTCAGCAGGCCTATCTCAAAGCCAGCAACACCGGGGCGGGTGACTCGTTCGGCGGTTCGGTGTCGTTGTCGGGTGACACGGTGGTTGTCGGAGCGCAATCAGAAGACAGCAGCACGACTGGCGTGAACAGCACGTCCAACGAAAGTGCCACCGACTCCGGCGCAGCCTACGTTTTCAACCGCAGCGAAACGACCTGGAGCCAGCAGGCCTACCTCAAAGCCAGCAACACCGGCGCGGGTGACGTTTTCGGCCTGGTGGCCGTGTCGGGCGACACGGTGGTTGTCGGGGCGACCTTGGAAGACAGCAGCACGACGGGCGTGAACAGCACCCCCAACGAACTCGCGACCGATTCTGCCGCGGCCTATGTCTTCACTCGCAGCGGGACGGCCTGGACGCAGCAAGCCTATCTCAAATCCAGCAACACCGGGACGGGTGACTATTTTGGCGCCTCGGTGGCGGTCTCCGGCGATACGGTGGTTGTCGGGGCCTACTATGAGGACAGCAGCACGACCGGCGTGAACAGCACCCCCAACGACAGCGCCCCCAACTCCGGCGCTGCCTACATCTTCACCGGGCTCGGTGCCAGCACGGCACCCATCGTCGCTGCCCCCACCAGCGCCCAGGTGACCACTACCACCGCAACTCTCGGCGGCAACGTCACCAACGATGGCGGCGCTACCATCACCGCTCGCGGAGTGGTGTTTGCCGAAACCGCCACCAACAACCATCCGCAACTCGGCGGCACGGGCGTTTCCAATGTCACGGCGACCGGCACCACTGGCCTTTTCACGGTCGATATCGGCAGTCTCACGCCGGGCACGGCCTACAGCTTCGCCGCGTATGCGACCAATGGCTTGGGCACCGGCTACAGCGCCATCGGCAGCTTCACCACTCTGGGAGTGCCAAACATCGTCGTGGAACAGCCTGCCGGGACGGGGCTGACGGACGGCATCAGCAGTGTCGATTTCGGCACGGCCGCAGTGGGCAACAGCGCCCCGGTGAAAACCTTCACCATCCGCAACACCGGGTCGGGCCCGCTGAGCGGGCTGGCCGTCACGGTGGATGGCACGCAGGCCGGTGAGTTTGTGGCGGGAGCACCCGGTGCCACCACGCTGACAACCGGCCAAAGCACCACCTTCACGCTCACGTTCACGCCCGGCGGGCCAGGCGTCCGCAACGCCGCCTTGCACCTTGCCAGCAACATGACCGGGGCACTGAACCCCTTCGACATCTCGCTCACCGGCACCGGCAGCGGCACAGTGACGCCGGCTTTCCCCACCCCCGCCACGGTGCCTGTCACCAGCAACGGCTTCACCGCCACCGGGCTAACCGTCGGACCGCTGACGCTCGGTTTCGACCCGCCCGCCGGCCAGGTGCTCACGCTGGTGAGCAACACCTCCGGCAATCCGATCGGCGGCTCGTTCACCAATCTTGCCGCGGGCGGCACTCTTGCCACGACCTACGGCGGCCGCGACCTGCTGTTCCGCGCCAGTTTCACGGGCGGGGATGGCAACGACCTCACCCTGACTTTGCTCGCCCCGGAAATCGCCATCGAGCAGCCCGCGGGCACCGACCTCGCCGCTGGCGGATCGAAGAGTTTCGGGACGGTGATTCTCGGCAGCCCGGTGAGCCTGGTGTTCACCATCAGGAACACCGGCGCGGGAATCCTCAATGGTCTGACAATCACCAAGACCGGCGCGGATCAGGCGGCGTTCGACGTCACCGCAGCGCCGGTGGCCCCGGTCAGCGGGCCGAGCGGCAGCACCACCTTCACCGTGCGGTTTTTCCCCACCGCCAGCGGTGCCAAGACCGCCGTGCTCCACCTCGCCAACGATGATGCCAACGAAAACCCCTTCGACCTCACGCTGACCGGCCAAGCACTCTCGCCAACCGACGACACCGACGGCGACGGCTTGAATGACGCGGCGGAATTCCAACTGGCGGCGCTGGGCTTCGACTGGCAGCTCAGCCAGCCGGCGCTGGTGAACACGCTCATGACGAATTCCAACCTCGCGGGGCTTTACACGCAGTCGCAGGTCCAGGCCCTCAACGTGGGCGTGCCGTTGCTGGCGAAAAACCCGGTCACCGGGAAATTCAAGCTCACCCTCGGCCTCCAAAAATCCGCTGATCTGCTGCACTTCGCGCCGTTTCCGCTCACCACGCCGGGCACCACGATCAACGGCCAGGGCAAGCTGGAGTTTGAATTCACCTCGCCGGACGACGCCGCGTTCTTCCGGGTGCAAGCGGAGTGACTCGTTCCCAGCCATCGCATCCTGTATCCATCCACCCCAACCATGCCATGATAACCATCCGCAATCTCATGACTTTCACCGCAAGCCCTTGCTCCCACGGTCCGCTCCCCATGCGCTCTGCCACCTCACAACGCCAGAAGCGGTCCTTGCTCGCCATCGCGGTGGCCGCGCTGACGCTCGGCCACGCCGCAGCCGTTCCCTTGCCCGCCAATTGTGTCTCGTGGTGGCGTGCGGAAAACACCTTTGCCGATTCCGTCGGCACGAACCATGGCACGGGTCTCAATGGCGTGACGTATGCGGCCGGTGAAGTGGGGCAGGCGTGGAGCTTCGACGGCACCGATGACTCGATTCAGGTGCCCAGTTCCGCCAATCTGAATCTGGTTTCTGGCCAAGGCTGGACGCTGGAAGGATGGATCAAGCCGGAGGACACTTCAACTCGATTCATTGCGCACAAAGGAAGCCAAACCTCGGGGGGGGATCAGTATTGGCAAGTGTATCTGAATGGCAACGCCTTAAGGTTCGAAATGGTTTCCAATGCGGGTTATGACTCCGTGATTTCCTCCACCACTATGGTCACCGGACAATGGCAGCACTTTGCGGTGGTCGTGGACAATATGGGCGGACCCATCTCGGGTTACCACCTCTACCTCAACGGCACGGATGCCGGAACCTCATACACTCACGATGGAGCCTCGTCGGGTACGGTCAACAACACCGAGCCGCTCCGCATTGGCGCGGTGAACGCTTACGGCTCCCTGAGTGATTTTTTAAAGGGACAGCTTGACGAGTTGGCGATATACAACCGCGCCCTCTCCGCGAACGAAATCGCCGCCATCCACGCGGCTGGCGCTGGTGGCAAGGTACTGCCGGGCACCCCGCCCGCCATCACTTCGGCGAGCCCCCCGGCTGCCGGCACGGTGGGCACGACCTACCACCACACTTGCACTGCTTCGGGCAGCACCCCGATCACTTTCACGGTCAGCGCGGGAGCTTTGCCCACGGGCTTGATCCTCAGTTCAAGCGGGGAGATCACCGGTACCCCGAACACGGCCGGCACATTCACCGGCACCATCACTGCGGCTAATGGAAGCTTGCCTGATGCCACGCAGAGTTTTTCAATTGTCATTGCCCCAGCTACCGCCGCCCCGCTCTTTACCAGCGCGGCACCGACCGCGACCGGACAGGTGGGCACGCCCTACCACCACACTTGCACGGCCTCGGGCACCACCCCGATCACTTTCACTGTTAGCACGGGGGCCCTGCCCACGGGTTTGACCCTCAGTTCAAGCGGAGTGATCTCCGGCACGCCGGACACGACCGGCACGTTCACCGGCACCATTACGGCGGCTAACGGCACCTTGCCGAACGCCACCCAGAATTTCTCGATCGGGGTGGCTCCGGCACCGGAGCCGCCCCCAGTTGTCAGTATCGAATACGTCAGCGTCGGCAACGCTGGCAATGCGGCAGACACGGTTGACGGCGATAACTTCGAAACGGGAATGCAAAATCTTGGCGCAGTGGGTTACGCCTACCAGATCGGGAAGTACGAAGTGACCAACAGCCAGTATGTGGTGTTCCTGAACGCGGCGGATCCGAGCGGCGCGAATCCCAATGGCATCTACAATCCCGGCATGGGCAGCGATCCAATGGGTGGCATCCGCTTGGAAATTGATGCCGCGAACGGCACGAAATACCAGCTTCGCCCCAACATGGAGAACAAACCGGTGAATTTCGTGAGTTGGTATGATGCGGCCCGTTTCGCCAACTGGTTGCACAATGGCCAGGGCGCTGGCAGCACGGAGACCGGAGCCTACACCCTCAGCGGCAACACGGGCTTCACCGCCAAGAACGCTGGGGCCACGGTCTATCTTCCGAGTCAGGACGAGTGGTATAAGGCCGCCTATTTCAATCCCGCCAATTCAACCTACTCGCTGTATCCAACGCAGAGCAACACTGCTCCGACATTGGGGATTGCCAACGCCACCGGTGCCATCACCAATCCGGGAACGAATGTGGCCAACTACAACAAGGGCGCGGACTGGAATGGCATGGATGGCAACGTGACGACAGTTGGGAGCGCAGGTGCCAACAGTGTGAGCTACTACGGCACCTTCGACCAAGGCGGGAACGTGTGGGAATGGAATGACGCGGTCAAATTCGGCGATTCACGGGGAAGCCGCGGGGGATCTTATTGGGACGGACCCAATCTGCTGAAATCAACGTACGGATCGAATAATGTTCCGGCGCTTGAAACGGATGGTGTTGGATTCCGAGTCGTTAGTATCAATCCGGCACTAGTCGCTCCGCTCTTTACCAGCACTACGCCGGTTTCGACCGGCAGGGTGGGCTCGGCCTACAACCACAGTTGCGCGGCCTCGGGTAGCACGCCGATCACCTTCACTGTTAGCACGGGAGCCCTGCCCACGGGTTTGACCCTCAGTTCAAACGGGGTGATCTCCGGCACCCCGGATGCTACCGGCACTTTCACCGGCACCATCACTGCTGCTAACGGCACCTTGCCGAACGCCACGCAGGATTTCTCGATTGTCATCAGCGAATTCCATACGCTTGTCACCGGCGGCACCCATGGCACCGTAACCGGCGGCGGGAACTACCTCCACGGCGCTTCTGCCACCCTCACGGCGACCGGCAATCCCGGTTACCTTTTTGCAGGCTGGACCGGCGACGCCACCGGCACCACCAACCCGCTTGCCGTGCAGATGACCGCCGACAAAAGCATCACGGCAACCTTCACCCCGGACACGAACGACACCGACGGCGACGGACTCACGAACTATCAGGAAATCGTCGGTTACCACACCAACCCGGAGGTTGCCGACACGGATGGGGATGGTTTTTCGGATGGCTACGAGGTGAACGGCGGCTTCAATCCGGCATCGGCGGACAGCGCTCCGGACAGGCAAATGAACATCTACACGTCGGTGGAACTGGAATTCGGCGCCGGCCTCGGCAAGACCTACCGGGTCGAATCCTCCACGGATCTGACGGCATGGACGACAGTGGAAAGCGGCATCGTTGGCACCGGCGGCATGATCACCCGGCTCTATTCGATCCGCGCGATCCCCCACCGCTATTTCCGCGCGGTGCGGGAGTGAAAACCGGATAGCGGGCTTCCAGCCTGCTGCACCTTGCCAGCAACATGACCGGGACGAAGAATCCCTTCGACATTGCCCTCACCGGCACCGGCAGCGGCACGGTGACGCCGGCTTTCCCCACCCCCGCCACGGTGCCTGTCACCAGCAACGGCTTCACCGCCACGGGGCTAACAGTCGGAGCGTTGACGCTCGGTTTCGACCCGCCCGCCGGCCAGGTGCTCACGCTGGTGAGCAACACCTCCGGCACTCCGATCGGCGGCACCTTCACCCATCTTGCCGCGGGCGGCACCCTCGCCACGACTCACGGCGGCCGCAGCCTGCTGTTCCGCGCCAGTTTCACGGGCGGGGATGGCAACGATCTAACCCTGACTTTGCTCGCCCCGGAAATCGCCATCGAACAGCCTGCGGGCACCGACCTCGCCGCCGGCGGGTCGAATAGTTTCGGGACGGTGATTCTCGGCAGCCCGGTGAGCCTGGTGTTCACCATCAGGAATACCGGCGCGGGAATCCTCAACGGCCTGACAATCACCAAGACCGGCGCGGATCAGGCGGCATTCGACGTGACCGCAGCGCCGACGGCCCCGGTCAGCGGGCCGACCGGCAGCACCGCCTTCACCGTGCGATTTTTCCCCACCACCAGCGGTGCCAAGACCGCGGTGCTCCATCTCGCCAACGACGACTCTAACGAAAATCCATTCGCCATCACGCTGACCGGCCGGGCGCTCGCGACGACTGACGACACCGACGGCGACGGCTTGAATGACGCGGCGGAATTCCAACTGGCCGCGCTGGGCTTCGACTGGCAGCTCAGCCAGTCGGCGCTGGTGAACACGCTCATGACGAATGCCAACCTCGCGGGGCTTTACACGCAGTCGCAGGTCCAGGCCCTCAACGTGGGCGTGCCGCTGCTGGCGAAAAACCCGGTGACCGGGAAATTCAAGCTGACCCTCGGGATCGCGAAGTCCGCCAACCTGGTCGAGTTCTATCCGTTCCCTCTCACCGCGCCGGACACGACGATCAACCCGCAGGGCAAGCTGGAGTTTGAGTTCAGCGTGCCGGATCACGCCGCGTTCCTCCGGGTGGAAGCGGAGTGAGTCTCGCGGCGAGGACGCCTTGCCAGACTTCGGTATTGCGCGGGGCAATGGTGCGTATTACTTTTCGCCCGTGAGTACCCTTTCGTTGAAACTGCCGGAACGCCTGCTGGAGCGCTTGGAGGCGGAGTCGCGGGCGCGAGGCACCACCAAATCGTCGCTGGTGCGGCAATGTTTGGAAAAGGGGCTGGGCGACCGTCCTGCCGGTGACCAGGCCACCTGCTACGATCTGGCCAGCGACTTGGCCGGGTCGCTGAAGGGCCTGCCGCGCGATCTGGCCACAAACCCGAAGTGTCTGGAAGGCTTCGGCAAATGAAGGGTGCGGTGCTTCTAAAGCCCGCAACCCGGGCGGGTACGGAGTTAGAGGTAACTTGGGCGGGATAAGGCGCCACGACCTTATGGTCATGGACGTGAATGGGAAGCGCGAGAATTGCCGCTGCCGGCTCTCCGCACGTACACCTCGCTTCGCGGCGCACCAGGACCAGGGAGGATCGGTGGCACGGTTGGTGATGGCGGCAAGCAGCGTTCCGATTGCTTCCCTGACCCCGGATTCGAGGCCCAATGAATTGGGGTCCATAGGCCCGGAATCATTGTGCAGGCAGGATGCTCTCACTGCTGCCGCGACAATTCAGTGTTCCGATCGGACCATAGGATTGTCGCAGTGGCGGCGCACTCATCGGGCGACCTCCAGCCTGACGCTGGCGGAATGGGCGTTGAACTCGGGGGCATACATGCAGCGGATTTCCGCGACGCCGCTCTGATAGTCACCGGCGTGCTGGACGCGGACGCTGGTTTCAAAGACGTGCGTTCCGGCCGGCAGGGTGTCGATGAAGAAGTGGCTGGCGGTGTCGCGGGTCACTTCATAATACCCGAAGCCGTCCTGCCACCGGTAGCCGCTGTGTACGTTGACCGGCTCGGTGCCGCTGCCACGCTGGTCCTTGAGATGGACGAATTCCATCGCCCGCTCGTTGCGCAGGACGAGGCGGGTGACCAGTTCGTCGCCGACTTTCACCGGGCCGGTGACGGGTTCGAGCTTGGGGCCTTGCGGGGTGTTCCTTCTAACAAACAAGGCCTTCTCGAGGGTGAGCGGCGTGCCGCTGTGCGGGGTGACTTTGGCGAGGTCCTCGAGGTATTGCCAATGGAGGCTGGCCCAGGCGACGCCGGGGTCGGTCTTGGTGAGTTGAATCGCGCCCAGCTCGGGTTTGACGGCGGGACCGGCGAAGCGGGCCTCGTAAAAGCCGGTGCCGGGTTCGACGGCATCCGGTTTGACCGTGGTTCCGCCGAGGGACACTTGCAGCAAGGCGTCGCTGCCCAGCAAATCCCTGCCGCCCATGAGCAGGGCGTGGATGGCGTCGGCGGTGGCTTTGGTGCTGTGCCAATTACGAACTTGCTTTTGTTTGATGAGCCAAACCTGACAGGCTTCGACGGCGTTGACGTCGTGGTCGATCTCGCGGAATCGATGGGGGCCTGCCACCAAGACCAGCCGTTTTCGCCTTCGGCGTCCCGCCACGACATGCCGGTTTCCTCGTTGGTCACGGCGGTTTCCCTGAGCGAGCGGGTGATGAGCCGGGCGGTGGTTTCATCGCCAAGACGGAAGAGCGCCAGCGCGGCATGGGCGCGGGACATGCGGGACCCGAGACGGGGCCAATACTTTTTGGCTTGGGCGGTGAAGTACTCGAAGGCTTCCTGGTCGCCGCGTTTCAAAGCGCTATCCTTCAGGAAAAACGTGCGGGTGTAGAGGTGATGGGCGACCCGGCAATCGAGGTGGTTGGCGGCGAGGATTTCGGGGTCCTTTGCCGCGGCTTGCTGGATGACGGCGAGGCGTTCCGTTAGATCGGCGTCGAGCCGGGGCAGGGCTTTCAGGGCGGGCGCGAGGTCGGTCTCCACGCCGAGGGCGTGCAGGCGCGCGAAGCCGGTGGCGATGTAGAGTGAGATGTATTCGTTGGCCTGCCCGCCGGGAAACCATGGCCACCGGCCGTCGCGGTCCTGCATGTCGGTTAGTTTCTTCATGGTGAGTTCGAGTTGCTCTCCGAGGCGGTTGTCGTCAAACAGGAGGCCGAGCTTGCGGCGGGCTTCGGCTTGGTCGTTTGCCTCGTTGAGCCACGGGGTTTCTTCTAGCAGGATTCCCGTGAGGTCGGCGTTCCTGGCGAGCGGGCTCTCAAGCGTGGGGGTGATTTTCCAAAGGTCGAAGGTCTGGCGGATCTTCGGATTGGCCGTGGCGACATGCCGGGCAAGGGCGTTGGCATAGTAACGGTTGAACGTCTGCTCCGCGCACTCGTGCGGAAACTCCATCAGATAGGGCAGCGCCATCACCGCATACCACGCGGGCTGAGACACCACTTGCAGGTGGACGAAGCGGTTTTCCAAGGTGGTGGACTTGCCGCTGTCGAGGAGTTTTTGGAAGCGGTAATCCTTGGTGCCGGCGTCGCGGATGGGCAGCGCCAGCGATTCCGTTAGAAGAACCCGGCGCGGAATGACCGGCAGCCACCCTTCCTCACCGTCGGACAGCGTGCCGCTGGTGGCCTGCGCCTTATAGGTCAAGAAACCGGTGCCGTCCGGGACGGTGAGGCGCCACGACAGCGTGCGGGATTCCTTGGCGGGGATCGTCCATGGCTGGTCAGGCGCGGCGATGCCGAGCGCGGCGGTGGCGTCATTTTCCGTGGCGGCATCGGCGAGGGTCAGGCGGGCGATGCCGGATTGTTCCCGGTCGCTTTGGTTGGTGATCTTGACGGTGAAATCGAGCGCGTCGCCCTCGCGCAGGAAGCGCGGCGGATTCGGCTGCACCATCAGGTCCTTGGCGGTGACGGCCTCGCCCTCGAGCGTGCCGGAGCGCATCTCCTTGTCATGGGCGAAGCCGAGGAACCTCCACTTGGTGAGCGCCTCGGGCATGGTGAAGGTGATGCGGACCTCGCCCTTGTCGTTGCTGGTTAGATGTGGATAGAAGAACGCCGTCTCCCGGAGGTTCTTGCGGGCGGTGACAGTAGAGAGATCGGGGTTGCCGAAGTTCTCAACGTAGCTGCCGGTGGCATTGAAGCCAGCATTGCCAGCTTGGTGCATGAGGGCTCCGCCACCGATTCCGCCACCGCCCCCAATAGGAGCACCGCCAAGTGGAGTCATGTATTGAGGGGATGAGGCAACGATACCAAGCTCCTCGATGAAAGCCCGGAAAGGATGGTCGATCGAGAATCCTTCCGTTACATCCGGTTCCACCAAGGAGCCGAACGAAACCGCTACCGTGCTGAAGCCTGAACCCTGGAACGGGCCTGTGCTGAAGCGCGAGAGACCCAAACAAAAGGCTTGGGGTGCAAAGGCGTCAAGCGAGGCGTCATATAGAGTGGCCACCATTTCCGTGGTCGCGGCGGCACCCTGCGGATCGGTGACGACGGCGGTCCAGGTGTCTTGCTTGCCGGGCACGAGCTTCGAGGTGAAGTGTTCCCAGCGGAGCTTCAATTCCTTGTTCGTCCAGGGGATATTGAGGTATCTTGAAAACTCATTGAGGTGGTTCAGGGTGGCCTGCGTCACGACCACCGTGATGCCTCCGCGCATCGATTCATCAGGCGTGAAGGTGAAGGTTTGCTGGGTGCGATCCGGAGCCGACCATTCCCGTTTGAGCAGAGTCCCGTCCCGGTAAAACTCGACACAGGCGCGGGCCGTCTGATGGCCGCTGCCCCAGAGTAGGGTGAAAGGCTGGCCCGGTTCGACGACCCAGCGAGTGGCGGCGGTGAAGAATGGACGTTTGCTCGGGAATCTGCCGCCGCTTGGCTTCACGACTTGGAAGCCGTCGATGGCTTGCACGGCGCGTCCGTTGGCGTCTTTGGCAACCAACACGGCACGATAGATTCCAGCCGGCAAGGATGCGGAAACCTCGGCCTCACCCGCAGTCTCAGTGTTGGCTTGGTCCGTCCGCACGGTGATCTCCTTCACCACTGCCCCAAGTTTCCAATAATCGGGGTCTGCCGGATTGACCGATTCCGCAGGATTGGCGGGAGGCTCCTCGTAGGAATATCGATTTCTGGCGTGGCCACGGGGACATGACTCCGGTTCCTGGAGTCGATAGATCGTCAGCGCTCCTTCGGCAGGCCGGCCTTCGTCATCGTGGGATTGGGTGAAAACGCGGAAAACTACCGGCTTTCCCTCTTCCTGCCATTCATCCGTGTTGATCCAGGCTTTGAGGGTGGTGTAGCCAACGTTCACCGTATATCTGGCCGAGTGCGTCTCGCCCGCAGCGTCGGTGACATCCGCGGAGACGTCAAAGGTAAAGACCGGCTCGGTTTGCGGGTCAATCGATAGATCGGGGCTGGCGGTGAAGGTGATGGCGAAGCTGCCATCGGCGGCCGTGGTGGCGGTGCCGTTGGCAATCTCCTTTTCGTCAGAGTCCGCGCGGGTGATCCTTGCGTATCGATCAACCCAGTCCGGCCAGTCGGCGGTGCGGTAGATGTTCCAGGTGACTTTCGCGCCATCGATGGCGGCACCGGTGTAGGCCTCGGCTTTGCCAGTGAGGGTGACTTTTGCGCCGAGCGCGGCGGGTGCCGCCGGCGGCTTGATTGCCGCGAAGAACTTCGGACGCTTGTATTCCTCGACGCGGATGGTGGTCGTTCCCAGGCCTTTCACAGCAATGTGGCAATACCCGAGCAAGCCGCCGCCCGGCGCGGTGAAGGTGCCGGAAAACGAGCCGTATTCGTTGGTGCGCACTTCCAGGCTCTGGATTTCCTTGTTGTTTGAATTCAGCAAAGCCACCGTGGCCTGTTTGCCCGCAAGCGTCCGATAGTTTCTCGTCTCCCGATCGGCTTCGCAGTAGATGCCTTTGAAATGCACGGTTTGGCCGGGCCGGTAGATCGAGCGGTCGGTGAAGAAAACAATTTTCCTCAGGGTTGCGGCCTCGTTGTCGTGAAACGAAGACAATCCTGCACTTTGGCGCGTGGATGCGAAGTCATCCTTGCTGTGAGCAACGACGAGAACGTCGGCATCTTCCGGCGTGATGGGCAGCGAGAACCAGCCATCGGCATTGGTTTTCGTTGCTTCGGTGGCAGGTTTGGAAAGTGCCTTCCGGGAGTGCCAGATGCTGACCTCGACACCTTCGCGCGGAGCGCCCGTGACCGCATCCGTGACCAAGCCGTCGAAGTTCGCGTCGCGCCGGCGGACAATCATGGCGAGGTTGGTGACGTGGACCGGCAGATAGGAGATGCACTTGTCCTTGGCGGGGAAATCCGCACTCGTGCTGGCGATGATGAGATAATATCCGGGTGCCAGGTTTGCCGGAGCTGGCAAGGTCGTGGTACGCTGGAGAAAGTCCTTGTCATCGGGAAGCGCGGCGTCCCAAGCGAGGTCGGGCTTTTGGTTCAACAGGTTTGCTTGTTCCGTTTCGTCCCGTGGCGCCGGATGGTGTATCAAGGAGTTTGCGTCGGGCGTCCACTCGCGGCGGAGGGCGCGGAACCAGACATGCGAAAGGTTGGCGTGTCTGATGGTGATCACCGCGCCGGCTGGGGTCCACTGGGTTTCGGTCTCGGGCTTGATGGACTTGGCTTCGAGATCGGCGACGAGTTTCCCGCACAGCTTGCCGAAGGGGTGCTTCGGGAAGGCGTCCGCGCCGATCTTGGCGAAGTCGTGGGCTTCCTTGGTCCGATGCTTTTCGATGAGCACCTTTGCAACCTCCTGGCGGGCGTCGGCGCTGAGCGGGTGCTTGGCGTGGGCGTCGATGAAGGCGCGGAGCGCGGCGTCGAGGCGAGTGGCCTTGGTCGGACCGACGGCGGCTTTGCCGGCCCAGCGGAGGCGTTCGAGGTCGCAGTGCAGGAAGGCGGTGGGGGTTAGGTCGGCCTGATGGAAGGTGAGGAGGTCCTGATAGAGCTGGAGGGCGCGGAGTTTGGGGGAGCTTGGGTCCGGGGGTTGCGGGTGCCAGGCGAGGAAGGCGGCGGTGGAGTCGAACGCGGCGGAGTCGGTTTCGATCTCGAAGGCATCCTGGGGTTTGGCGACGGCGACTTCTTCCATCGAGTAGAACTCCAGCGCCGAGTGGGCGATGAAATCATAGAGCGTGGGGCGCAGCTCATCACCGAGGTCGCCGGGTTTCAAAAGCTCGGTGAATTCCGCGATCGGGATTTTTTGCAGGGCGGGTTTGTCGGCGAGGGAGTCCTGCATGCGGCGGTCGATTTCGACGAGGATGCGGGATATGTCCCAGGTCTCGAAGTCGTCGTCGGAGGACACGGTGGTGGCGCTGCGTGAAGCGAATTCCCACCGGTTTTCCTGGTAGTAGGCGAGCAGCCAGCGAGCCTGGAGCAAGCGGAGGATCGGGCGGGCCTCGGCCGGAGCGGTGGCGGCTTCCGCAGTGAGTTTCTTGATGGCGGCACTCTGACTGCCCGCAATTTCCCCTTCAAGGGCGACTCGCATGGCCAGAGCCTTGCTGCCTTCGCCCCAGGCTCTTGCGGCGAAGGCGGCGGTTTGGAGGGGTTTCAGTAGGCTGATCGCGGTCTGCTCCTGATCATTTTCCGTGGCTTCCCCGACCTTCTTCCACTCCGCTTCGCGTGGGGCAGCGGAGAGCGCAAGACTGCTGGCGAGAAGGAAGGGGACGATCAGAACATGCAGGGAGCGGGAAATGTTCATGGCAGGATGGATGGATTCTTGCACCATCAAAAGCGGCTGGCGAGCGGGATTTATGGAGCTACGACATTCGCGTCGTTGCTTCGTGCAGGCGGGGCAAGAGAATAAGGAGCAACGACATTCCTGTCGTTTCTTCGTGCCTGCGAGGCGAAAGAATAGGGAGCAACGACATTCCTGTCGTTTCTTCGTGCCTGCGAGGCGAAAGACCAAGCCAACGACACGCTACCGCTTCCCCTTGGCGGAAGAGGGACAGGAATGTCCCGGCTCCCTATGGCGGACACGAATGGCCGCCCTCCCTATCTCACCTCCAGCCTGATGCTGGCGGAGTGGGCGTTGAACTCGGGGGCATACATGCAGCGGATTTCCGCGCTGCCGCTCTGATAGTCGCCGGCGTGCTGGACGCGGACGCTGCTTTCAAAGACGTGCGTTCCGGCCGGCAACGTGTCGATGAAGAAGTGGCTGGCGGTGTCGCGGGTCACTTCATAATACCCGAAGCCGTCCTGCCACCGGTAGCCGCTGTGTACGTTGACCGGCTCGGTGCCGCTGCCGCGCTGGTCCTTGAGATGGACGAATTCCATCGCCCGCTCGTTGCGCAAGACCAGACGGGTGACCAGTTCGTCGCCGACTTTCACCGGGCCGGTGACGGGTTCGAGCTTGGGGCCTTGCGGGGTGTTCCTTCTGACAAACAAGGCCTTCTCGAGGGTGAGCGGCGTGCCGCCGTGCGGGGTGACTTTGGCGAGGTCCTCGAGGTATTGCCAATGGAGGCTGGCCCAGGCAACGCCGGGGTCGGTCTTGGTGAGTTGAATCGCGCCCAGCTCGGGTTTGACGGCGGGGCCGGCGAAGCGGGCCTCGAAGCAGCCGGTGCCGGGTTCGACGGCTTCCGGTTTCACCGCGGTGCCGCCGAGGGACACTTGCAGCAGGGCGTCGCTGCCTAACAAATCCCTGCCGCCCATGAGCAGGGCGTGGATGGCGTCGGCGGTGGCTTTGGTGCTGTGCCAATTACGAACTTGCTTTTGTTTGATGAGCCAAACCTGACAGGCTTCGACGGCGTTGACGTCGTGGTCGATCTCGCGGAATCGCCTTCGGCGTCCCGCCACGACATGCCGGTTTCCTCGTTGGTCACGGCGGTTTCCCTGAGCGAGCGGGTGATGAGCCGGGCGGTGGTTTCATCGCCAAGGCGGAAGAGCGCCAGCGCGGCATGGGCGCGGGACATGCGGGACCCGAGGGTGGGCCAGAACTTCTTCGCTTGGGCAGTGAAGTACTCGAAGGCTGCCTGGTCGCCGCGTTTCAAAGCGCTATCCTTCAGGAAAAACGTGCGGGTGTAGAGGTGATGGGCGACCCGGCAATCGAGGTGGTTGGTGGCGAGGATTTCGGGATCCTTTGCCGCGGCTTGTTGGATGGCGGCATGGCGTTCGGTCAGGCTGGCGTCGAGTCGAGGCAGGGCTTTCAGGGCGGGCGCGATGTCGGTTGCCACGCCGAGCGCGCGGAGCCGGGCGAAGCCGGTGGTGATGTAGAGCGAGATGTATTCGTTGCCCTGGCCGCCGGGAAACCATGGCCACCGGCCGTCGCGGTCCTGCATGTCGGTTAGTTTTTTCATGGTGAGTTTGAGTTGCTCTCCGAGGCGGTTGTCGTCAAACAGGAGGCCGAGCTGGCGGCGGGCTTGGGACTGCTCGGTTGCCTCGTTGAGCCACGGGGTTTCTTCTAGCAGGATTCCCGTGAGGTCGGCGTTCCTGGCGAGCGGGCTCTCAAGCGTGGGGGTGTTTTTCCAAAGGTCGAAGATCCGGCGGATCTTCGGATTGGCCGTGGCGAGGTGCCGGGCAAGGGCGTTGGCATAGTAGCGGTTGAACGTCTGCTCCGCGCACTCGTGCGGGAATTCCATCAGATAGGGTAGCGCCATCACCGCATACCACGCGGGCTGGGACACCACTTGCAGGTGGACGAAGCGGTTTTCCAGGGTGGTGGACTTGCCGCTGTCGAGGAGTTTCTGGAAACGGTAATCCTTGGTGCCGGCGTCGCGGATGGGCAGCGCCATCGATTCCGTTAGAAGAACCCGGTGCGGGATGACCGGCAGCCAGCCTTCCTCGCCATCCGACAGCGTGCCGCTGGTGGCCTGCGCCTTGTAGGTCAAGAAACCGGTGCCGTCCGGGACGGTGAGGCGCCACGACAGCGTGCGGGATTCCTTGGCGGGGATCGTCCATGGCTGGTCGGGTCCCGTGATGCCGAGCGCGGCGGTGGCGTCATTTTCCGTGGCGGCATCGGCGAGGGTCAGGCGGGCGGTGCCGGCTTGCGCCGTATCGCTTTGGTTGGTGATTTTCACCGTGAAATCGAGCGCGTCGCCCTCGCGCAGGAAGCGCGGCGGATTCGGCTGCACCATCAGGTCCTTGGCGGTCACTGTCTCGCCTTCGAGCGTGCCGGAGCGCATGTCCTTGTCATGGGCGAAGCCGAGAAACTTCCACTTGGTGAGCGCCTCGGGCATGGTGAAGGTGATGCGGACCTCGCCCTTGTCGTTGCTGGTGAGATGTGGATAGAAAAACGCGGTCTCCCGGAGGTTCTTGCGGGCGGCGACTTGCGAGGCGTCGGGTTTGGGCACGCGGTTCGGCTGGTTCAGGGCGGCGTCGGCGGTGGCGCTGTTTCTGTCGTTTCGCTCACAAAACGGATCAACCACCTCGGGGGGAGTATAATATTGCGGTTCGTGGGGACTCCATGCCATGAAGCGCAGCCGTGGCTCGGGGCGGTGGCGGCTCTCGTCATAGGTCCGAAGGACGTCCCGATACTGAATGTTTCGATAGGGATGCTCCAGTCGCAGCCTATCGGCGGAATCCCAGTCCCCATAACTATAGAAATCGCCGATTTCCTCGTCATTCTCATGTTCGTAGAAGGGCCAGTCCTCACCACGGAACAGGTGACCCAGTTCAGGGCCATGGTGGCTGCTAAAGGCCTCCAGCGAGGCGTCATACATCGTGGCTGCCACTTCCGCCGCCGCAGCGGCGCCGTCGGGTCCGGTGACGACGGCGGTCCAGGTGTCCTTGGCCCCCGGTTGGAGCTTGGAAGTCAGGTGCTCCCAGCGCAGTTTCAAATCCTTGTTAGTCCACGGCACCTCGATGGTTGCCATGAAGTGCTGATGGCTATTCAGGGTCGTCTGGGTCACGCACACGGTGAAGCCACCGCGCATGGAGTCATCCGGAGTGAGCGAGAACACCTGCTGGGTGCGGCCTGGCGCCGACCACTCGCGCTTGATCAGGGCGCCGCTTTTGAACCATTCCACACAGGCCCGCGCGACCGGATGGCCGCTGCCCCACACCAGCGTGAAGGCGTGGCCTGGTTCAATCTCGTCCGTGTTGTAAGCGGTGAAAAACGGAATCTTAGTGGGAAATGTATCGCTGGTTGGATCGACCACCTGGAGATTGCAGATTGCCTGGACCTCGCGCCCGTTGGCGTCGCGGGCAACGAATACCGCGCGATAGGCACCGGCAGGCAATAGGGTTGTGACATCGGTCTCACCCTGATAGATATCTCCGTGGTCGTCCGGGCTGGTTTTCACCGGGAGTTCGGCGACCTTTTCGCCGGTGGCCCACCTGGCGGGGTTGGATGAATTGCCCGGCGGAAAGGCCTCGGCGGCGCAGTTTTCATATACCTTCTCAGAAGCCCCGCCGCGCGAGCAGACCGCGGGTTCGATCAACTTGAAGATCCGGAGCACGCCCTCCGCCGGGCGGCCGTCGCCATCGTGTGAAGTCGTCCGGATGTGCAAGGCGAGCGGCTGGTTCGCCACCAGCCAAGCGTCCGCGAAGACGCTGGCCTTGAGGGTGGTGGCGGCGGCCCTAACGGAAGTGCCGGCCTGACACGTCTCGCCGGACGGCTCGGTGATGTCGGCAACGATCCGATAGGTGAACTCCGGATCGGTGGTCGGGTCGATGGCAGCATCGGGAACGGCGGGGAATGTGATAGAGAACGTGCCGTCGGCGGCGGTGATGGTGGAACCAGCGGCGATTTCCCGCCTGCCGATGCCGTCCGGGGTGAACCCGCTCCAGCGCAGCCACTCCGGCCAGCGGGTGCTGCGGGTGACGCGCCATTTCACCGCCGCGCCGTTGATCGGTGCCCCGGTGAACGCGGTGGCCCGGCCGCTGAGGGAGACCCGCTCGCCGAGGGTGACGGGTGCCGCCGGGGCGTCAATGGCAGCGGTGAATTTCGGACGTTTGTATTCCTCGACGCTAAACCCGATCCGGCCGCGAGTGCCGGCGGCAATCGAGCAATAGCCGTTCATGCTGCGCGAGGGAGCGGTGAACGTCCCTGAGAACGAGCCGTACTCGTTGGTGACCACCTCGACTTGTTGGAGCACCTTGTCACGGGGATCCCGGAGCACCACCGAGGTTTTCTGGCTGGCGCGAATCCGGTAAGCGCCCTGATCCCAGTCCGAGTGACACCAGATGCCCTTGAATGAGATGGTTTGGCCGGGGCGGTAGATCGCGCGATCCGTGAAGAAGACGATTTCATCCGAGGGCTTCCCTAAGTCTTCGTTAAACGGCACTGCGGAAAAGTAGCCGGGGCGGTCGATCGCAATGTCATCGCCCGTGCCGGCCACCACGGCGAGGTGCTCGGGGTCCTCCTTGAACGGCGGAAAGGAGAACCAGCCGTCGGCACCCGTGGTGGTCGCGCCGGTGGCGAGTCCGCGGTCGTCTTCGCGGGCGAATTGGTAACGGACTTCAATCCCGGCGCGGGGGGCTCCGGTGATGGCGTCGGTGACCAGCCCGGCCAGCTTGTGACTCTCCTCGCGCACGACCAGCGCATGGCTGGTCACATGCACGCCCATGACGGCTCGACGGTTGTTCTCTAGCGAAAACCCGGCGTTTCCGCTGGCCACAATGAGATAATATCCGGGCGGCAGATCGACGGGTGCGGGCAGGGCGGTGACGCGGGGAGCGAAGTCGTGGTCGTCGCGCAAGGGCGCGTCCCAGGATTTGGCCGGCGCGGTGCGAAGCAACGCGACCAGTGCCTGGTCCTCGTCGGCGTCCCGGTCTGCAGGTGTGGGGTCCTGCTCCAGCGTTGATTTGTCGAGCTGCCACTTTTGCCGATAAGCGCGGAACCAGAGGTGCGAGACGTTGGCATGATTCACGGTGATTTCCTCGCCGGATCGCGTCCAATGGGTGGCGCTTAGCACCCAAATATTCTTCTCCTCAAGCTGGTTGACGATGTTATGGCATAACTTGCCGAAGGGATGCGTGGGAAATGCGTCGGCCCCGGCCTTGGCGAGCGCGTGGGCCTCCCGGGTCCGGTTCTTTTCAACGAGGGCGCTGGCCAGATCCAGGCGGGCGTCGGCGCTGACGGGGTGGCTGGCGTTGGTTTCGACGAAAGCGCGGAGCGCGGCGTCGAGGCGTTCGGCTTTCTTGGCACCGCTGGCAACCGCGCCCGCCCAGCGGATCCGTTCGAGATCGCAGTGCAGGAAGGCGGTGGGGTCGCGGTCGGCACGATGGAAGGTCAGCAGATCCTGATAGAGACGGAGCACGCGGAATTTCGGCGAGGTCTGGTCGGTGGGGTCCGGGTGCCACGCAAGAAAGGCGTCGGCTGGGTCGAACGCAGGCGAGGCGGGTTCGATCTCGAAGGCGTCCCAGGATCCCGGCGCGGTGATCGTCTCCGCCGAGTAGAACACCAGGGCCGCGTGGGCGAGGAAATCGTAAAGGGTGGGGCGGAGTTCGTCGCCGAGGTCGCCGGCCTCCAACAACTCGCCAAACTCCGCGACCGGGATTTTTCGCAGGGCGGCCTGGTCGGCGAGCGAGTCCTGGAAGCGGCGGTCGATTTCGGTTAGCATGCGGGTGGCATCCCAGGTCTCGAGGTCATCGCCTGGCGGCGCGGTGGTGGCACTGCGGTTGGCAAGGTTCCAGCGTTGGTCGCGGTAGTAGGAAAACAGCCAGCGGGCTTGCAGCAGACGCAGGAGCGGGCGGGCCTCGGGCGGCGCTGCCGGGATTTCGGTGGCGAGTTGTTTGAGCGAAATCCGGAGTCCGCCCTTGAGTTCGCCGTTGATGGCGATGCGCATGGCCAGCGCCTTGGTCCCCTCGGCCCAGGCCTGGTCGGCGAAGGCGGCGTCCTCGATGGGCTTGAGCAGGCTGAGGGCGGTCTGCGGCTGGCGTTGTTCGGTGGCTTCCGCGATCTTTTTCCACTCCGCCTCGCGGGGCGCGGCGAGCGCGAGGGTGCCGGCGAGGAGGACGGGGACGAGCAGCACACGCAGGAGGCCGGAGAGGTTCATGGTTGGAATGGGCGGATGGTGGCACGAAGTGGATCGACTGACGAGGGGTAATTTGCGGAGGTCCTCTTTTCTCGCGGTACGCGTTGAATCCGATGGCCAGTAAACTCGGAAATCCACTTGCTCCATTGCTGATTTTCGACTAAACTCCCAAACATGATGACGCTGGAAATCCCAATCGAGGAGAGTTGGTTACTCTCCAGCGGACGTTCGCGTGCCGACGTTGAGCTGGAATTGCGCTGTATTCTGGCTGCGAGATTATTCGAACTCAGACGCCTAACCCTGGCGCAAGCCGCCAAGATGGCGGGAATCTCCATATGGCAGTTCATGGAGGCTCTCTCCTGCCTGAATATTTCGGCAATCAACCTGAGCGAAGAGGATTTGGCCGATGAACTCGAACGCGCTTGAACCGCTGGTCATCTGTGATGCAAGCCCGCTGATTCTCTTGGCAAGACTCGGTCACCTCCACATCATAGCCGCCCTTGCAGAAGAAATCTGGATCCCTCAAACTGTCTGGGACGAAGTCACCCACCCTGCCGCTCCCCAAACCGAAATTGCCTCTCTCCGGGCCTTGTTTGCCCACTGCATCGTGAGAGCCGATGCCGCGCTTGAATCCGCTTTTCGACTTCAAGTCGATCCCGGCGAGGCTTCCGCACTCGCCCTCATCGCCCGCAATCCACACGGCTGTCTGCTGATAGATGATTCCCGCGGGCGCTCTATAGCACGCCAGAGCGGTTGGCGCCATATCGGCACTCTCGGTTGGTTACTCCGCGCGAAACGAGCGGGCCTGATTCAAGAGTTGCGTCCGCTTTTCGAGATATTGCGTCAACTCGGATGGTTCATCGCGCCTCGCTTGATCGAGGAAACACTCAGGGCCGCTGGAGAAACGTGACACGCCGCCTGGCAATGGTGGCGAACATCTTCTGGACATGGTAGGCCGGGGTGCCGAACCACCGCGAGTTGTCATAATAGATCGCGTCCGGCTTCCAGGGGGTCATGTTCACATTGGCAAACAACGGGGCATAGGAAGCCATGGCAACGACGTCGCAGTTGCGTTCGATACCGGTCATGAAGGCCGCCTCACCCAGCGCGGCCGTTAGATTGCCGTAGGTGCCGAAACCCGAGGTCACGGCCTACTCGCCCTTAAACACCTTCGGCCCGGTCCGGCTGTAGTTGTCATATTTCGTGGCGTAGGAGAGCCTCCCAGACAAGAAAACGAAAACCATGAAAACAGCCACCATCCCATCCTCTGCCACCCGACCGAAGCGCTTTGCCTCGGTGCGGGATCTCGTCATAGACCAGCGGCAGCAAGTCCTCGGATGGCAGGGTGCCACCGGCACTTGCCGCCTGGAGCATTCTGGTGATTTCATTCGACATTGCTGTCGGGTTGGTTCCGTCAGGCAATCTGGCGCAGGACACGCACAACGCAATCGTGTCCGGAACCGGGAATTGAACGTCAAAAGAACGGCGGCCCTGGCGGACCGCCGTTCAAAACCAACCCAAGAGCCAGCCGAAGTTTTCAGATTCCCTTCTTCACGACATCGGAGAGCAGGTCGATGACGCGATTGGAATAACCCCACTCGTTGTCATACCAACTGATGAGTTTGAAGAAGGTGGAGTTCAACTCGATGGACGAGCCGGCATCAAAGATCGAGGAGGCCTTATGATGGATGAAGTCGGTGGACACCACTTCGTCCTCGGTGTATTCGAGGATGCCCTTGAGATAGGTTTCGGAGGCCTTCTTCATCGCGGCCTTGATCTCGGCCAGCGAGGTGGGCTTGACGGTCTTGACGGTGAGGTCAACCACCGAGACGGTCGGCGTCGGCACGCGGAAGGCCATGCCGGTGAGCTTGCCTTTCACTTCCGGGCACACCAGCGCCACGGCCTTGGCGGCCCCGGTGGTGGACGGGATGATGTTGAGCGCGGCGGTGCGGCCACCCTTCCAATCCTTCTTGGACGGACCATCCACGGTCTTTTGCGTGGCGGTGTAAGAGTGGACGGTGGTCATGAGACCCTCGGCGATGCCGAAGCCTTCCTTGAGGAGCACATGAACCACCGGGGCCAGGCAGTTGGTGGTGCAGCTCGCGTTGGAAATGATGTGGTGCGTGGCGGCATCGTACTTCTCATCGTTCACCCCTTGGACGATGGTGACGTCCTCACCCTTGGCAGGCGCGGAAATGATGACCTTCTTGGCCCCGGCGCTTAGATGGCCCTTGGCCTTTTCCGCATCGGTGAACAAGCCGGTGGATTCAATCACGACTTCCACCCCGAGTGCCTGCCACGGCAGATCCGCCGGGCTCTTGGCGCTGACCACCTTGATTTCGCGGCCATTGACGACGAGGACATCGTCTTCGGCGAGTTCCGGGGAGGATTTCCTGGAGGTAACCGTGCCGGCGAAGCGGCCCTGGGTGGAGTCGTATTTGAGCAGGTAGGCGAGGTTGTCGGCGGGCACGATGTCACCGACGGCAACGACATTGAAGTTGGTTCCGAGGTGGCCTTGTTCGACGAGGGCGCGGAAGACGAGACGTCCGATGCGGCCGAATCCGTTGATGGCAATGGTGGTCATGGCTGTGTGTTTTGGGGGGGGAGGGATGCGTGTGAGGTGCGCGGTCGGCACTTCCTCCCGCGCGGCGGGATGCTACACCCAATTCGTCACCCGTCAACCCTGCTGGTTCCGGAAACGTGAATACGCCGCCAAAAAGGCAAAATCCGCGCATCGGTGACTACTGCCGTTCGCCAAGAATCCACCAAGAATCCGGGATTGCACCTGTCCCCATCGAGCATCGCAGCATCGCAGCAACGGCAGCGTCATCAAACTTTTCGCGATTGCACCAGTCCCCATCGCATAACCAGTCCCCATCGCATCCCCATGAGGCGCGGTCCGGCTCGTGGCGGGCACGCTTCCGGGAACCGGGACCCCGGGCTTTCGGCGACGGACCGGACGATGGCCCGGCCGCAGTAAGCGCCGGGACTTAGCCACAGCGGTGTGGCGCTGCGCTTCCCACCGCACTCCATACCCGCACCGCACCTGCGCAGCCAAAGTCTGGAGTGCGGTGGGAAGGGCGCAGCCCGCCACCCCGCTGTGGCTAAACCGGGAGAGCTGCGGCTACACCAATCTTCACGCCGAAGATTTCAACATTCAACATTCAACTTCCAACATTCAATGATCAAGTAAGACCAAGAATTGTCACAGCCGCGTCCATTCTTATACTTGAAGATTGAATGTTGAATGTTGAATGATCAAGTAAGAGCAAGACCTGACACCGCATCGGCACTGCTGCCACCCGAAACCCATGCGCGGATGATTCACGAAATCGTCTGAAACGCCAAAAGGTGCCAACTCATTTCCGCCGGGATCAGGAACTGTGAAATCGTGAACCCGCTGGCACCTCAGTAGCGGCGTTGCGCAATGGAAGATGTTGGCAGGACGCCAACCCGCAGTGAATTACTGCGCGAGCAACTCGTTGACTTTTCCCAGCACCGCGAAGGCGTCGGCCACATAGAGGATGTCGGCCTTGCCGCGAGCCCAGCCGCAGTTGGCATCTAACGAAATGGCGCGGCGTTCGCCGATGAAGCGCCAGCCGACGGTGTGCGGCTCCTCGCCATGGCAGCAGGTGGCCAGGCCTTTGGCATGGCGCGGGGTGGCGCCGGTTTGGCCGACTTGGTTGAGGTGGCTGAGGAAGGGCAGGATCGCCTGGCCTTCGCCGCCGAGATCCACCAGGGATTTGGTGCTGCCTAACGAAGCACGGGAAAGCCGGAGGAAATCGAGAATGAGGGCCTCGGCCGCGGCGACCTTGACCTGACCATCGGCTTGCTTCTTGGTCCAGCCGGCCCCGGTGACGAAGAGGAGGTTGGCGTCGGGGCGGATGGTTTGTTGGTCGGCGGCAGGGGCCTCGAAGCCGGTGACCTGGGTGCGCGGAGCGTCGAGGGTTAGGGGGATGCTCTCGATGGGGGCGGGGCCTTGGGCCTGGCGGTTACCAAGCGCCGCCGCCGTGGCGATGCCGCCTTCCAGCGCGAGCAGCCACGGGCGGGTGCGACGGGTGAAAACGGCTTCCATCCGCTGCCGGTAGAACCACCGGGAAACTTGCGGCTGGCCATCGGCAGCGCCAAGCCCGGTGACGTGGGTATCACAGCGACCCCCGAGCCGGTGGGCCACGCCAGGCAGCACGCGGTTCCAACGGGAGGTGGCCGGGACCGTGATGATGCTGGCACCAGCGGCACGGCAGAGGACTTCGGCAGCGGCGGCATCAGTGGCATATCTGGCCTGGCCGAACGCCGGGCCGGAGACCGTTAGAATCCTGGCGGCACCGCAGGCGGTGAGCGAGTCGGCGGCCGGGCCGGGGTTGTCACCGATCAGGCCGACGGTGAACGGCACGCCGAGGGCCTCGGAGAGTTGCATCGTGGCCGCGAGGGCTTCGAGGGCGGCCGTGGCAAGCGTGCCGTCGGCTTCGGAGTGGGCGAGGAAGAGTTGCATGGGGGGAAGAGTTATCAGCTATGAGTTAGATGTTGTCGGACGGGTCGGACGGATCGGACGGATCGGACGGTCGGATCATTGATGCTTAATCCAGGCGACGAGATCGGCGGCGATTTGCTCGGGCGGGAGGTCCTTGATGACTTGGGTGTTGCGGGTTTGCTTGGGAAGGGAGACGGCGGTGAAGGTGAGGTCGCCAGTGGTGACGGCGGCGGGCTTGGCTCTTTGCAAGGCCGGCATGATGCCGCGCATGTTGGCCATGCCGACTTGCGGGTTGTTGCGGGGCTCGGGCAGGTTGCCGGTGGCCCAGCCGAGGACGGCGGGCGGGGCGGCGCAAACCGAAATCTGATGCTTGCCGCCTTCGACGCGCTCCATGATGCGCAGGCTGCCGTCGGCTTCGATGATGAGCGAATCCACCCCTTGGAATTGGTCGGTGATGCCGAGGCGTTCACCTACGATTTGCATCGTGGCGCCGGCGCCGCGAGAGGCGGATTCCCAGCCGCCGAAGAGCAGGAGCTGCGACCGGTCAAGGCCGGGGATGGCGCTGATGGCATCGGCAAGGGCGGCGGCGGTGGCGGCGGCATCGGTGAAGCCGCCGGCGGAGCCATCCAGGGCGATGAGTTCAAACGGGACTTTCTGGGCCACGGTCATCATGACTTGCTGCAACTTCGCCTTGGGTCCGAGGCTCACCAGCCAGACCTTGCTGCCGGGATGTTTGGCCGCGAGATTGGCGGCCTCATAGAGCGCATGGCCGGCCCATGGATCGAGCCACGAGGGGAGCATCATCTCGTTTTTCAATGCGGGGCCACCGGGACCGGTGATCGGTTCGAGGGTTTGCAGGGGATCGGGAACGAGGGAGCCGCAGACGATGATGGTGAGCATGGGACGTGATTGGATCGTGGTTGGTTGGTGGCTTGGAAAGAGGAAGATCGGACGGAAGCCCGTGCATCAGGGCGGACGCGAGAATACGACGGGGCAGGCGGCGCGGCAAGCCGGAAAAGGGCTCCTTGTCTTTAGGTGCTTGCCCGCAATCAGCGTGGACTTTCCGCACATTTTCGTCCTTTCTCATGCGCTGGACCAAGTTGCTCACATGAGCGGAGTGGCCATTGCCAGCCGTGCGGCCAGCCATTCATGGGTGGCCGCGGCACGGCGTTTGAACCATCATCTTTCCGCACGCACCCGGAAGAAGTGCTGCGGGTCAGGGGTGGTTGCGAAGGTGAATGACAGCGGGCTGTTGGTGCCCGGGAGCGGACTCCCCAGCTCGGTCCAATCCACCAGGTTGCTTGACTCTTGCGGCTGGTAGGTGACGCCGTCGAGGCCGGTCCAGGTGACGCGCCGGAGCGGGCCTTCCTCGGTCATGACCAGGGTTGGCGTGATCGAGCCGCTCATCAGGAAGTCCTGCGCGGACAGATTCGCGGTCAGGTTGGTGAAGGTGCGCAGCGGAGGATCGAACAGGAATCCAGACGCACTGGGCGTGACCGTGCCGCTTGAGTTCGTCGGCACTGACAGCGTGTATTGGCCGGTGGCGTCGGTGAGGGCGGAAATCCCCGGCTCGACCCCGATGACCACGTTGGCTGCGGGCGCGCCGTTGAAGCGGACGATGCCACGGATAGACAGGGAACCGGGTTCGTGGACCACAGCTCCGTATTGAATGCGCAGGGCCTGGCCACCGGGGATGGACACCACCCCGTAATGCCAGTCTGACGACGGCAGCCCGATGAATGTTAGATCGAGGGTGCCGATGATGACCTTGGCGGCGGTGAGGACATCGATGTAATCACCGACCTGAGGATTGTGATAGACGCCCTGGCCAGTGACGGTGATGCCCGTGCCGTTGTTGAGGATGGCGGTGCCGGCGGGTGCGGAGAGCGTCGCATCCAGCAAGGCGAAGCGGTCGTAGTTGCCGGTACTGGGGGCGGTGATCTTGGTGGAGAGGTTGGCGCCGGCCAGTCCGTGGAGGCTGCCGATGATCGAGAGGACACCGGTTTCGGAACCGCTGAAACCGTTAGGCCCGAGGTTGCCGCCGCTATCGATGAGCACCTCGGCGGCAATGACGCCCTGGCCGTAAACGGTGGAGGAGGCCATGGGCAGGCTGGTGCCGACGATGCGCAGACGGCTGGGCGTGGCATCCATTAGAAGCGGATCGCTCGTGCCCACGGTGGCCGCGCCGCCGGTTAGATCGAGTCGGCCGTTCTTGCCGAGTTGCAGACCGATAGCCACTCCCAAGCGGCCGCCGCTGCCGATGGTGACGCTACCGGTGCCGCCGAGCGGGTTGCCGATGCCCGCGCCGCCGATGTCGAGCGTGCCACCGAGGGACCAACCATCGAATGACAGGCCGTGAACCAGCCACAGGGAGCCGATTTCGTGGTTGAGCAGCGTGGCCGGATCCCGGAGATCCTGCACCGTGACGGTGCCCGGGCCCAAGTCGCCGCCCTGCCCGCCAACGGTGGCGCGGAAGGTGTCCAGCAAGGCACCGTTGAACACGGTGACACTGGCGCTGGTGCCAGCCTGGCCCACGGTCAAGCCGGTGGCGGGGTCGGAAACCTTGAGTAGCGTCGTGTGGACATTGTCCGAGCCGTCGCCGTCGATCCCCAGTTCAGAGGAGGAACCGGCCTGTTGTGACATGATCAACGTTTTGGCGAAGGCCTGGCCGCCAATGGAAAGGTTGAGCCGGCCAAGCCCGGCATTGCCCAGCATCACGCCGCCGGCGCTGGCATCAAAGGTGGAGCCCTGTCCCCAACTGCCCGCCACGCCCGACCCGCCACCGGCGTAGATCTGGCCGTTGGAGCCGGCTTGATTGCCGACCGTGACGATCATGCCGGGGGCCAAGCCTTGTCCCAGCACGACGCTCACGCCGCCGCCATTCATGAAAAGAGTGCCCTGGCCGGCTTCGCCGATAGTCAGGGTCTGGTTGACGGTGAAGAGCGAGTGGAGATCGGCCAGTTGCGCATAGGAAACATCCACTTCGCCGTTGACGCCGGCAAGGTTGCCGAGGACGGCGAAATCGGCCGTGGCCCGGCCCGTGTTGAAGAGGCTGCCGTCGGTGCCGCTGACGAAGCCGAGGGTCATCCGGCCATCGAGGGCATCGCCGACCTTGAGCAGGCCATCACCGGCGGGCGTGGTGACGTTGAGCTGGCCTTGGTGGGTGACGTTGACGAGAGCGTTGCCGGCTGACCCCGGTGAACCGATGATGTCGGCACCAATTGAAACACTGGCGGCGTTGACACCACCGAAATTGTCGATGGCCAGGGAAGCGTCCACGCCCAGGTTGGCGACCATAACCTCTCCGGCGTTGATTATCGAGTCGGGGTCTTTGACCGTCACCGAGCCGTTGGAACCGGGCCAACCCCCAATGTCCAGCGTGTTACCCCTGGCAGGAGCCTGACCGGCGTAAGGGAGCTGGAACAGGTTGACCTGGCTGCCGCCGGTGACGTTCAGCGAGCCGGTGCCCTCGACGCCGACCCAGATCGCCCCGGTCTGATTCCAGATGCCCTGGTCACTGACATTGACCGTGCCGTCAACATACGAGTAACCGCCGACCACGTTTCCATCGCTGGGGTTGCTCGAGGCGCTGCCACCACCCAAGCCGGAATTGAGGATCGCGCCATGCTGGATGTTGAGCGTGCCTTCTCCGGTGGGGCCGCCGTCGCGGTAGCGGCCATCGCCGACGGACATTTCGCGTTGCACGTTGAGGATGACGTTGCCGAGCGGGCCGCCACTGGTGCCCGGTTGGGCGGGATCGAGGTAGCCGTCCAGCGTCAGCATGCCCTGGGTGTTGACTCCCCGGGCGATTCCCACGGTCTCGGCGTTGATCACGCCGTCGAAGTTGGAATCGAGGTCATTGTTGGAGTTGAAAACGAACAGGCTGTCGCTCTGGTCGGACCCGTCGGCGATGGCCAATGAGACATTGCTGTAGTTGCCGGCCGTCAGGGTGAGCGTATGACCGATGGTGTTGAATTGGATTGCGGAGGCATTGTCAGTGCTCGCCGAGACGAGGAGAAAACCGACGCTGGTGTCCTGATGAATACTGACGTTGTAGTTGCCGGCGGCGGTGAACTGGGCAGCATCATCGGGGCCGGGAGAGTCGTTCATGGCAAAATTCGGATTGGCCCAGTGCTCGCCGATTTCCCAGCCGCCGTCCAAGCCATCTCCGATCGACGGTGCGGCTTGCCAGTTGAACACGCCGCCGGTGCTAACCTTCAGGTTGGTGAGGCCCCAGGTGGCGCCGGGAGCCAAATTGGCGGCCGAGAAATCGAGAGTCAGGTCATCCACGCCGTGGTAGAAGGTGAACGACTGATTGCGGCCACCTGCCAACTGGTACACCGCATCGTCATAGCCGGAGGCTGCGCCGCTGAAGCCCAGTGTGTTGATCTGATTGGCACCCTTGCCGCCGGGTTGCGCCATGAAGCCGCCGAGGCTGTCGTAGGGATAGGTCTGAAATGAAGCGGGCGTGTTGCTGAACGTGGTAGTGAGCCCGTGGCTTGTGGCATCTGCCGAACTGGAGGTCTCAAACGCAAACGTGTGGGGGTCGCTCGAGCTGTTATTTCCGGTCCAGTCGCCGATGACAAACAGGTCGTAGGAGACGGTGACGAAGGAATGCTGGCCCTGGAGGTTCGGCGTGGCGGCCCCGCCTTCGAGGTCAAGCCCGGTGAGCGCCAGGGTGACCGCATCGTTGTTCAGTTGGCCAAGATAGAACGCGGTGTTGGTGCCGCTCGCCTGACTGACGGGCAGGCTGGTGCCCGCCCAGTAGGCCGAGGCCTCTCCAAGCGAGAAGTCCTCGCTGTAGGCGGTATCGGCCCGGAGGCAGGTTGCGGGCAGCCCCCCCCAGACCGCCAAGGCCAGAATCCCGTGCCAGGACCGGTTTCCTGGCCTGCGCGGCGCTGCCGGGAGGTTGCGCCTGGGAGCCCGCACCTGAGCCAGCCAAGGTGCACGATTGAAAGCAAGAGGTGAGGTGAAATTCATGGGGAAGCACGGTTGAGTCGCAAGCATACCCCGCCGCACCCAAAGGGCAAGACATTATGTTCGGGAAAGGGCGCGGCAGATGTATCGGCGTCCGCAAGGGCTGGCCGGAACCACCCTGATCCGATCATGAACGGGAACGCACTGGCTATCGAATGCCTGCGCAAGCGGCTCGGCGGGGTCGAGGTGGCTAACAGGCATGGGATTCATCTTGACGGCTTGCCAACATAGGGTTGATTAGCTGCATGAAGACCATCACAATCCATGTATCCGAACCGGTTTACGAGGAATTCCGGCAGTATGCCCGGAAGGCCGACCGGAAGGCGTCCGAGTTGATCCGGGAAGCCATGGAGATGTACCGGCAGCAGCACATGCAGCGGCAGACATCGCTGCGAAACCGCCATCCAGCCAGTGTGGGCGGGCCAATCCGGCCGCTCACGGGCGAAGACGATATTTTGGGGGACATGCTCGATGACGCACGGGATTGACACGGATTTTCTGGTGGCGGCGGAGATCCTAACATTTCCGTGAAGGGTGATGCGCTGGTCATCGCGGGATTGCGCAAGCGACTGGGAGAGGTCGAGGGGCTGGCGGGGGTGGATGCGGCCCTGCGCGATGGCGGCATCACGGCATTCATCGGGCCGAACTGGGCGGGCAAGACGACGCTGTTCAACACGATCACCGGAAAACTGAAGCCCGACGCCGGACGGGTTATTTTCGAGGGGCGGGAGATCACGGGCCGGGAGCCATGGCATTGGGCCCAGTTTCCCATGCCGCCCACCGGGAAATAAGCAACACCACGCTTGCATCGCGTGGAGTTCGCGCTATGCTGGCACCGCGTGCGCGGTTGTCGCCGCGCCGCACCTTGCCAAACCAACTCCATCCTATGAAATCACTCCCATCGCTTTTCGCCCTCATGCTCACCACCACGCTCGCGTCCGCCGGCGAGAAAATCCTCTTCAACGGCAAAGACCTCACCGGCTGGAAAGGCCAGCCCGAATTCTGGAGCGTCAAGGACGGCGCGCTCACCGGCCAGAGCACCAAGGACGTGCCCGTCAAGGAAAACACCTTCCTCATCTGGCAGGACGGCGAAGTCGCCGACTTCGAACTCACCTGCAAATTCAAGATCGTCGATGTCAACGGCAAGTCTGCGGGCTTCGGCAACTCCGGCATCCAGTATCGCAGCAAAGTCGTGAAACCCGAGTATTCCGTCGTCGGCGGCTACCAGGCCGACTTGGAGTGCGGCCCGACCTACAGCGGCATCCTCTACGAGGAAAGAGGTCGCGGCATCCTCGCCCAGCGCGGGCAGCAGGTGGTCATCAAGGACGGCGGCAAAATCGAGGTGACCGGTGAAGTCGGCAAGAGCGATGCCATCCAGGCGGCGATCAAACCTGCCGATTGGAACGAATACAAGATCGTCGCCAAGGGCGGCCACCTGCAGCACTTCATCAACGGCAAGCAAAGCGTGGACGTGACCGATGAATCCGCCGTTGGTGCCAAGACGGGCGTGATCGCCTTCCAGCTCCACGCGGGCGCGCCGATGACCGTGCAGTTCAAGGACATCGTGCTGAAAACCGAATGACAAATTCTCAACCGGAACGCAACCATGGCTAAAATTGCAATGCTTGGGGCGGGCAGCCTGGTGTTCTGCAAGACCCTGATGGCGGATTTTCTCGCAACCCCGGCCTTGGCCGGCAGCGAGTATCGGCTGATGGCCGTGACCCACACGCGGCTGGACAAAATGCACGAGTTTGTTAGCCGGATGATCCGGGACAATGGGATCGAGGCAACGGTTACCGCCACGACCGACCGGCGCGAGGCGCTCCGGGGTGCGGATTATGTGGTGGTGATGCTGCAGGTCGGCGGCGTCGAGGAATTCCGGCAGGATTACGCCATCCCGCTCAAATACGGGGTCGATCAATGCATTGCAGACACCCTGGGCCCGGGCGGGGTCTTTCGCGCGTTGCGGCATATTCCGGCACTGCTGGAAATCGCGCGCGATATGCAGGAGCTGTGTCCCAACGCGATTCTGTTCAATTATGCCAACCCGATGGCGATGTGTTGTTGGGCGCTGGGCCGGGTGCCGGGACTCCAGTTTGTCGGACTCTGTCATGGCGTGCAAACCACCATGGACCTGATTGCCAGCTACACCGGCGTGCCCAAGGACGAGATTGATTTCCTGGCGGCGGGCATCAACCACATGGGCTGGTTCCTGCGGCTCGAGCACGGCGGCCGGGATCTCTATCCGATTCTCAAGGCGAACTTCGAGAAGCCGGGGTACTATGTGAATGAAAAGGTGCGGGGCGAGGTGTTCCGGCATTTCGGCTACTTCATGACCGAGAGCACCGGCCATCTGTCCGAGTATCTGCCGTATTTCCGCAAGCACCAACAGGCCCTCGATCTCTACTGCGACGAACCTTCGTTTGGCGGCGAATCCGGCGCATACTACAAATACTGCGCAATGCTGGCGGAGAAATTCGCCACGACCGACCCGCTTTCGATCGAGTCCACCGCGCTCGGGGTCCGCAGCGCCGAGTATTGCTCGCACATCATCGAGGCGAAGGAAACGGGAGCGGTCTTCCGCCTCAACGGGAATGTCCGCAACGACGGCTACATCACCAACCTGCCGCCAGGCTGCTGCGTGGAAGTGCCGATCTATGTGGACCGGCTCGGGCTGCATCCGACGGTGGTCGGGAACCTGCCGCCGCAATGCGCGGCGCTGAACATGAGCAACGTCCTGGTCCAGGGTCTAACAGTGGAAGCGAGCTTCAGCGGCGATCCTGAATTGGTGATGCAGGCCGTGGCGATGGATCCCCTGACCGCCGCCGTCCTCACCCTCAAGGAAATCCGGGAGATGGTCGCCGAGATGCTTGAGGCGGAACAAAAGTACCTGCCGCAATTCGTCGGCCGCAAGCTGCGCCCGGTGCCGGCCATCAGCGTGCCGTTAGATGTTCAGCGGCAGGAGGTTCCGCTCGACCCCGCGCTGGCCATCGCCAATCGCTTCGGCACGCTTGCCAAGGCGTGATCGCCCGCACCGCCGGTAACCTCGCTTCCCGCCAGGCGCCTCTGCCACGGCAAGGGCTCATGCCCGGAGCGACTCGGCGGCATGACAAAAAAGTCATGGCGGGGTGATTACCGAATCGCCCTCGACCATGAGCGGACAATGGCAAGCGGATTTCCTCCATACCTTGGCTCACCATGGGCAACGGCGGCTGGGAACCCGCCGCTCCTTGCGACGCCCGCCCGCCGGTGGACTTTGTTGTCATGCACCCGGGGCGACCCGGCGGCATGACAAAAAAGTCATGGCGGGGTGGTTACCGAATCGCCCTCGACCATGAGCGGGCAATGGCAAGCGGATTTCCTCCACACCTTGGCTCACCATGGGCAACGGCGGCTGGGAACCCGCCGCTCCTTGCGACGCCCGCCCGCCGGTGGTCGGCATCACGGGACCGTGCTGACTTTGTTGTCCTGCGCCCGGGGCGACCCGGCTGCATGTCCCGGCTTGCGTTCACGCCCGCGCCATGGCCACCATCAACGCGAATTTCCTCAAGCTCAAAGCCGGATACCTGTTTCCCGAAATTGCCCGCCGGGTGAAGGCCTACAGCGAGGCCAACCCGGACCTCGCCGCCCGCATCATCCGTTGCGGCATCGGTGATGTGACCGAGCCGCTGCCTGCGGCCGTGGTGGATGCGATGCATGCCGGAGTGGCGGCAATGGCGGTGCGCGAGACGTTCATGGGCTATGGGCCGGAGCAGGGCTATGAGTTCCTGCGGCAGGCCATCGTGGAGCATCAATTCGCCGGGCTGGGCATCGCCGCCGATGAGGTTTTCATCTCGGACGGCTCGAAATGCGACACCGGGAACATCCTCGATATCTTCGGCCCGGGCAACGTGATCGCCATCACCGATCCGGTCTATCCGGTGTATGTGGACACCAATGTGATGGCGGGCAACACCGGCGAGGCCAATGCCAGGGGGGCCTACGCCGGTTTGCTCTATCTGCCGTGCAATGCCGCGAATGGCTTTGTGGCCGACGTGCCACGGGAGCATGCGGACCTCATCTATCTGTGTTTTCCTAACAACCCGACCGGGGCGGTGGCCACGCGGGAGCAGCTCGCGGCATGGGTGGCCTATGCGCGGGCGAATGACGCGATCATTCTCTTCGATGCCGCCTATGAGGCGTTCATTCAGGACCCGGCGATTCCGCACTCGATTTTTGAAATCGATGGGGCGCGTGAATGTGCCATCGAGTTTCGTTCGTTTTCGAAGAACGGTGGCTTCACCGGCGTGCGTTGCGCGTATGTGGTGATTCCGCAGACGGTCACCGGCCACAGCGGAGCGGGCGGGCGGGTGCCCTTGCACCAACTTTGGTCGCGCCGCCATAGCACCAAGTTCAACGGCGCGAGTTATCCGGTACAGCGGGCGGCGGCGGCGGTGTTCTCGGACGCGGGCAAGGCGCAGGTGGCGGCGCTGATAGCGCACTACATGGGCAATGCCAAACTCCTGCGCGAGACCTGCGCGGCGGTGGGTCTGCCGGTGTTCGGCGGGGTGAATGCGCCCTATGTTTGGGTCGGCTGCCCGCAGGGTGTCGATGCGTGGGGGATGTTTGACAAGATGTTAGCTGAAGCGCAAGTGGTCATCACTCCCGGCGCGGGCTTTGGTGCGGGCGGCGAGGGGTATTTCCGCATCTCCGCCTTCAACTCCCGCGCCAACGTCGAGGAAGTCTGTCGCCGCCTCAAGGCGCTGGTTGCCCATGCGCATCCTTACTGAAGCTGACCTCCATCCCGAGCCATCCGCAGGCGATGCTCAAATGGCATGGCTCATGGTTGGGAAGAACAAAACGTCAGGGGCGCGGTCCCTGAGCCGCTGTGTTGTGTTCATCGTGCGTCGTTCGCTATGTCGTAAATCGCAGTTGCTAGGGGGCTGCACTGCGGGCAAGACGGAAGCCCATCTCGTTGCTGGAGAAGGCCGGGTAGTCGTTGTAGCGGAACGCGACGCGGCAGATGTTCGCATAGTAGTTCCAACAGCCGCCCCGGAACACCCGGAACGTGCCCGAGGTGGCACCCCGAGGATCGGTCTGCGAACCCGCAGCGTAACCCCCATACCAATCCCAGCACCACTCCCACACGTTCCCCGCCAGGTCATACAACCCATAACCGTTCGCCGCGAAACTCCCCGTCGGCGACGTATAGGGCATGACCCCGTCGTTGTAGGTCGGATGGAAGCCCTGGTTCTGAGGGGATTCGTAGAAGTAGTTATAGTTGTGATAGTTGGCATCGGTATGGTTGATGGTGTCGCCCCACGGAAAGCGCTTCCCGCTCGCGCCACCACGCGCCGCCTTTTCCCACTCCGCCTCCGTTGGCAGACGGTAGCCATTGGCTGCCCAATTGCAGGCCGGTGCACTTTGGCCCGTCCGATACACCGCCCCGGAGACCGAGTAACACGGCGTCAGCCCCACCTTCTCGCTGTGGGCGTTGCACCACTTCACCATGTCATACCAGGTGATGGAATGCACCGGGTGCGTGGCCGCCTTGCCGGTGCCAGTGCTCAAATCCGGGTAGCCGTGGGTTAAACCCCACGTTCTCACCTCGTCCCACAGCGCCTTGGTCACCTCGTATTTCGCCAGGTAGAACGCACTCACATTCACGCTGTGGACCGGCAGTTCATCGGCATAGCCGTCGCCGCTGGCCGCGAGGGCATTACCCATCTGGAAAGCGCTCGCCGGGATGAGCGCGAAACCTGCCGGAGCGGGTGGCTGGGTGCCGACGCGGAAATATCGCTGTGGCTGGAGGCCCTGCCCCGGGAGCGTGGCATAGTTTTCGGCCCCCGTGCCGGTCATGGTCGCAAGCAGCGTCCAGTCCTGAAAATCATCGCTGCCTTGGATATAGTATAACTCCCCTGCGCTGCCGGTGAACCCGAGGTTTACGTCGTTACCGGTTTTCTCCAGATAACTCACTTGAATGGGCTCGGTGCTTGGTATGAAACGGGTGCGCAAAGTGTACCCGCCGTTGGTGTTAGAACGGCCCCCCCTGACCCTGATGAAATAGTCGCCGGCAACCACACCCGCAGACGTGCGGAAGTTGGCTTGGAGGTCGTTGTTATCGTCTTCATCCAGCAGGCTGCGGTCGTTCCCGTAGAGGTAGCCGTAGGTATCGGTGGCGCCTTCGCTCCAGGCAATCAGGATGCCCGGTCCAGGCACTGTCATCCGGAAAAAATCCTCGTCACCGGGGGTGATAAGTCCGGGCGTGCCGCTGGTGGCGGCGGCGGCCGGAAGCGGCGTGGCGGTGGCGAAGCTGTCGCCGTGCTCGTCGCTGAAGGTTTGTTCAAAAACCAGTGACCAGGAGGTGATGGAGCCGCCGTCGATGGAGGGATAGTCATCGCTTGCAAAGAGCTTCCAGGTGCCGTTGACGCCCCCGGCAGTCAGTGCCAGCAGGTTGGTGCCGATGGCTCCGGTGCCGCCCGGCGGCAGGGCTTCGCCTGGCTCATGGTTGGCAGGGCGATAGGTTCCTGCCGTGATGGCACTCGCATCGGGGATGGCGCTAGCCGCATCATCCGCAAAGGCGAGATCCAGATTGGTCAGGGGGAACGGGCCGCCCGCATCCGACATGAGGGCGCAGACCTGGCCACCCGGCGAGACCAGGAACAGGTCCAGGTCATCCGGATAGGTGTGGGAGACCCCGGTGAGTTTCACCCGCAAGGCCGAGACACTGCCCATGACTCCGGACACTGCAATGGTCGATGGATAGGGCGACGCCGTGCCGGACAGCCCTGCGGAGGGAATCGTGATGCCACCGGTGCTGGCGAACTCGTCAGGGGTGTATCCCAGCCCGCTGAGGGAAATATCGAAGGGATTCTCGTCGTCGTCGTTGCTGGCAAGGTGGATGGCCGCAGAGTGCCAGCCGTCGCCACCCGGGACGAAGGAAACGCTGAAGGTGGTGCTGGCACCGGGTACCAGGGTGGTGGCCCCGAGGGCACTGACGGTGAAGTCGGCGGCGTGGCTGCCGTCCTTGATTACGACCAATCTGGTGAGGTCGCCCGTGCCGAGGTTCTTCACGGTAAAGGTTTTGGTCAGCGTGCTGCCGAGTGGGACGCCGCCGAAGTCGCGGCTGGCGCTGCCGTCGCTGAGGTCGGTGCCGAGCGGTTGCTCGATGGCGATCTCGGGTGTCGGCAACAGGACTTGGTCCACCCAGCCACAGTCCGCGCCTGAATCCGCACTGCCATCCTTGGTGTACGCCCATGCCAGCGTATGGCTGCCGACGGCCAGCAGGTAGCTTCTCTGCTGCCAATCCACCGTGCCGCTGATGCTCCCGCTTTGTTCGGTGCCGTCGATGTAGAAGCGCAGATAGTCGTAGGATGATTCGGAGGACACCTTCCACCAGAAACTTATGGTTCCCGAACCGGCGGCGGTGAACGAGAACTCAGTACGTTGATTGTGGGAAATGTCACCGCTCTGCGCCGCGTCGCTACCATCATGCGTCGTGCCGGTCTGGCCGAACCAGGCCGCCTGGCCACCATCCGCCACCACGACTCCGGGTTGATCGATCGCCGCGGCAACTGACAGGTTCGGAACCGCAGTGCCGCTGAGGGTGATGTCGAAGGGGTTTTCGTCGGCGTCGTTGTTAGACAGGTGGAGGGTCGCCGTCCGCAAGCCGGGGAGGCCGGCACCGGGCCCGAAGGTGACGCTGAAGGTGGTGCTGGTGCCGGGTGCCAGAGTGGTGGCACCGAGGCCTCCGCCAGTGAAGTCGCTGGCGTTGGTGCCGTCCGTGGAAATCGCCAGGCCGCTCAGGTTGGCGGTGCCGAGGTTCGTCACCGTGAAAGTTTTGGTCAACACGCTGCCGAGGAGGACGCTGCCAAAGCCGATGCTCGCACTGCCGTCAATGAGGTTGCTGCCGGCCGGTTGCTCAACGGCGATTTCCGGGGCAATGCCCGTGCCCGTGAGGGTGATGTCAAAGGGGTTCTCGTCGGCGTCATTGCTGGCGAGGTGGATCGCGGCCGTTCTTGCACCGGCGGCACCGGGCGCAAACTGCACCGTGAAGGTGGTGGTTCCGCTAGGCCCGCTGACCGGGGCGACCGGATTGGCCGTCACGGTGAAGTCGGCGGCGTTGGTGCCGTCCTTGGTGATGGTCAGGCCGGTCAGGCTGGCGGTGCCGGTGTTCTTGATGGTGAAGCTGAGACTGGTGTTAGAGCCGACGTTCACCGAGCCGAAGTCCTTGGTGCCACCATCGGCAATGTTAGTGCCGAGCGGCTGCTCGACGGCGATCTCGGGCACCGCCACGCCGGTTCCGGTTAGGGTGATGTCGAACGGGTTCTCATCGGCGTCGTTGTTGACAAGGTGGATGGCGGTCGTGCGGGAACCGACGGCACCGGGCGCGAAGGTGACCGTGAAGGTAGTACTCGCACCTGCGACCACGGTGGTGGTGCCAAGGGCACCCAGGGTGAAGTCGGAGCCGCCGGCGTTGTCCTTGGTCAAGACCAGTCCGGTGAGGTTTGCAGAGCCGACGTTCTTGATGGTGAAGCTGAGGCTGGTGTTAGAGCCGACGTTTGCCGAGCCGAAGTCCTTGGTGCCGCCATCGGCAATGTTGGTGCCGGCC
>JAPLUI010000330.1 GCA_026397725.1 Verrucomicrobiota bacterium
TACACCCACCCCACCTTCTGGGATCTCAACACGACCGCCAACTGGAGCGGCGGACCGAATGGCAAGTTCGCCGATGGCGACGTGGTCCGGTTTGACGACACCGCCACTGCCACCGTCGTAGATGTTCAAGGTTTCATGACGCCGGAAAGCGTGACGTTCGATAACAGCACTGCCAAACCCTACTCGATCATCGGCACCGGCAGCATCGACGGTGCCACCGGCGTCACCAAGAGCGGTGACGGCGCGGTCACCATCGCCAGCGACAATGCCTATACCGGTCCGACGACCCTCAATACCGGCACGCTCAATGTCAACAGCGCCACCGCACTTGGGACCGGCACGCTCGTCATCAATGGCGGCGTGCTCGACAATACCAGCGGCGTGCCCCTCAACCTGACCACCAACAATGCCCAGACTTGGAATAGCGACGTGGTCTTTGCCGGCAGCAACGATCTGAACCTCGGCACCGGCGCCGTCCCCTTGGCCGCCAGCCGCGAGGTGAGCGTCACCGCCGGCACTCTCACGATCGGTGGCGCCATCAGCGGCAGTGGTCCGCTCACCAAATCCGGCAGCGGCACGCTCACCCTCCGCGGCATCAATAACTACTCCGGCGGCACCAGCATCAATGCCGGCACCCTCACCCTGGACCTGTCAGCCCGCTCGGGTGGAATCCCCAACCTTGGCGCGTTCAGCATCGGCACCTCTGCAAACCTGGAAATCCTTAGTGGTTCCAACCCCAATCCGGACACGACCTATCTCATTGAAAACAGCGTGACCTTCACCGGCACGGGCACGATCACCAAGACCGGGACCGGCTACCTTGGGTCGGGCGCAAGCGCCGTGGGCCTCAGAGACTTCGCCGGGCTCATTGATATTCAGCAAGGAATCATGGGCAATCATGGCCCTGGCTGGGGTTCCGGCGCGGGCGCGATGGATCTCAACATCGCGGCAGGTGCCATGTTAGATATGCGCTCGCAAAATGTCAAGGTTGACGCGCTCAGCGGCACCGGCATGATCGGAAAATCGTGGGTTCCCAATCTCAATTTGAGCATTGGCAACAACGATGGCAGCGCCACCTACAGCGGCACCATCGACCAGACCGTCGGTGGCGGCTCCGGCAATATCTCGTTGACCAAGACCGGCAGCGGCACCCAGACCCTCAGCGGCGCGAACAACTACGGTGGCGGCACCATCATCAACGCTGGTACCCTGGTCGTCGCCAACACCACGGGCAGCGGCACCGGCAGCGGCGCGGTCACGGTGCAGAGCACCGCCACCCTGGCCGGCACCGGCAGCATCAGTGGCAACGTCAGCGTCGCGTCCGGCGGCTTCGTCGCCCCGGGCAATGCCGGCACCGGCACCCTCACCGTCGCGTCCGCGGCTCTCACCGGCACCTATCAATGCCAACTGGATGTCGCCAGCGGCGACCAAGTCGTCATCAGCGGCGCCCTCACGGTCAACCCCGGCGCGACCATCGCGGTGAGCACGCTGGGCACCCCGGCGGCGGCGAGTTATGTCATCGCCAGCTATGGCTCGCTGGTCGGCGGCGCACCCGCGGTCACCGGCATCCCCGACGGTTACGTGCTGGACACCGCCACCGCCGGCCAGCTCAAATTGGTCAAGAGCGGCGGCTTCAGCGCCTGGGCCGACACTTGGCCCGGCCTGACCGACAAGACGCCCGGCGGCGATCCCGACGGCGACGGCATCAGCAACCTGCTGGAATACGTCATTGGCGGCGACCCGCGGGTCTCCAGCACCGGGTTCCTGCCCGAACAAGCCATTGTCGGAAGCAACCTGGTCCTGAGCTACCAGCGCAGCGATGCGTCCGAGGCCGACACCACCCAGATCGGCCAGTGGAGCACCAACCTGGCCGATTGGCACGACCTCGCGCCGGTGCAGGTCAACGAGAACGACAGCGCCCCGGACGACATGGAGATCCGAATCCCGCTGTCGAACGCGGCTGGCGGCAAACTCTTCGGCCGCCTGCACGTGACGATGCCCTGATGTCCCCGCCGCGGAAAGACCCCAAGTGGCACGGTCCCGGGCCGTGCCACGGCTTGGCGGGAGGCGTTCTGGTTTTCGCCTCCCGCCTTGCCAGGCCCTGCGATGCCCAGCCAATTTCCCTGAATGGAAAATCATTCCTCGGATGAACGCGGATGAAGAGGGAGTTGGAATGATCCCGAAATCCGAATTTGAAATCCTGCGATGGGAATGCTTCACGCACCACCACCCAACGCCAACTGAGTATCACCTCGCATGAACCCACGACACACAGAAACCTCGATCACACCCACGCTTGCCAGCTTGGTGATGATTCTAATGTCCATGGCAACGGCAACTGCAAGTGCGGAGATCATCGCCGATATCGCCGGTGATTTCACCGGGCCGAGCGCCGTGCCTGCCAACTGGAGTTATCTATATTCAAACCAGGCGTCCGGTGGAACCGAGGTGGCCCTGACGCCGGACCTCGCTCTTGGCAACGGTGGCAACTCTGGCTTCGGAAGGGTCGCGCCCGCCATCTTCAACTTGCCGGGGGTGCTTGGCACGCAGACTGGCGCCCAGTATGAGATTTTCACTGACGGCGATGGGAATGCGCCAGTGCTCGGTACCGACCTGCTCCTTCATCCAGGACCTGATGCTGCGAATAACACCATTATTCTCCGCTACACCATCAGTGCGGCCGAAATCAGTTCATACGGCACCTCCGCAAGCATTGCCGGAAGCTTCCGGGAATCGATCGCCGGTGGGGATTCCGTCATGGTCAGCGTCTATCATAACGCGACCCGGTTGTTTTCCAAGACCGGTTCGGGCGGGATCCTTGCCGAAGCCAATGGGACGTTTAATATCAGTGGCCTTGCCATGGCCGCCAACGACACGATCAGCTTCGTCGTCAATGCCAATACCAACATCGGGGCGGACGAAACCGCGTTGCACGGCACCATCACGCTGACTCCGGTGCCGGCAAAGGGACCGATCATCGCCGACGTCGCCGGTGATTACACCGGGCCGGGCACCATGCCTGCCGGTTGGAGTTATCTATATTCAAACCAGGCGTCCGGTGGGAGCGAGGTCGCGTTGATGCCGGATCTCGCCATTGGCAACGGTGGCAACGCTGGCTTCGGCAGGGTCGCGCCCGCCATCTTCAACTTGCCGGCGGTGCTTGGTACGCAGACGGGCGCCCAGTACGAGATTTTCACTGACGGCGATCTGAATGCACCAGTGCTCGGTACCGACCTGCTCCTTCATCCAGGACCTGACGCCGCGAACAATACCATCATTCTGCGCTACACCATCAGTGCGGCCGAAATCAGTTCATCCGGCACCTCCGCAAGCATTGTGGGAAGCTTCCGGAATCGAGTCCCTTACGGGGATTCCGTCACCGTTAGCATCTATCACAACGCGACCCGGTTGTTTACCCAAACCGGTTCAGGCGGTATCCTCACCCAGGCCGATGGGCTGTTTGATATCAGTGGCCTTGCCGTGGCCGCCAATGATACGATCAGCTTCGTGGTCAATGCCAATACCAACATCGCTGCGGACGAAACCGCGTTGCGCGGCACCATCGCGCTGCTGCGGCCCAGGAGCATTTATTGGACCGGGGCCGCCTCGAGCGCTTGGAACACGGTCGCCACCAACTGGAAACTCACCAGCAACAACGTGGCCGCCGAGTTCCTGACCGGTGACGCGGTGCTCTTCCACGACAGCCCGGCGAGTCACACGGTGGCCATCTCCAACGGCGAGGTCAGCCCGTTCTCCGCAACCTTCGACAACACCACCGCCACCGCCTACACCTTGCAGGGCAGCAATGGCATCGCCACGGGCATTCTCACCAAATCGGGCGACGGGACGCTGACCATCACCAATTCCAACAGCACCAGCGGCGCGGTTGCACTCAACGGCGGGCTCACCTCGATCACTAACAGCGGCGGCCTCGGCAGCGGTGTCATCACCTTCGACGGGGGCGTGCTGGAATACAACGGCGCGACCGCCAGTTGGGCCCGCAATCTCGCCGTCAAAGCCGGTGGTGGCTCCATCGATGTCACCGATAGTGGCGCCACCCTCAGCACCACCGGCACCCTCTCCGGCGCCGGCCTGCTCACCAAGCTGGGGGCCGGCACGCTGGCGCTCGGGCAAACCACTGGCACCGTCAGCACGCCCATTGCCATCACTGCCGGCACGCTCAATTTGAACTGCGGCGCGGGAGCGGTCACCTACTCCGGCAAGTTCACCGGCAGTGGCGGGGATTTGCGGCTGGTCGGCAGCGGCACCCTGACCCTCACCGGCGCGAATGACTACACTGGCACCTCCACCGTCACCCAAGGCACCTTGGCCGTCAACAACACCAGCGGCAGCGGCACCGGCAGCGGCGCGGTCACCGTGCAGACCACCGCCACTCTGGCCGGCACCGGCAACATCAGTGGCAGCGTCAGCATCGAGTCCGGCGGCTTCATCGCGCCGGGCAATGCCGGCATCGGCACGCTAACGGTTGCGTCCGCGGCGCTCACCGGCACCTATAAGTGCCAACTGGGTGCCACCGCCGCCGACCAAGTCGTTATCAGTGGTGCCCTCACGGTCAACCCCGGCGCGGCCATCACCATCACCACCCTCGCCATTCCGACGGCCGCGAGTTATACCATCGCCAGCTATGGCTCGTTGGTCGGCAGCCTGCCGGTTGTCACCGGCATCCCCTTCGGCTATGTGTTGAACACCGCCACCGCCGGCCAGCTCAAATTGGCCAAGAGCGGCGACCTCGGCACCTGGGCCGACAGCTTCCCCGGCCTGGCGGACAAATCGCCCGCCGGTGATCCTGATGGCGACGGCATCTGCAATCTGATGGAATATATCATTGGCGGCGACCCGCGGGTCGCCAGCACCAAATTCCTGCCCACGCCAGCCATCGTCGGCTCCAACCTGGTCCTGAGCTACCAGCGCCGCGACGATTCCGAGAGCGACACCACCCAGTTCGGCCAGTGGGGCACCGACTTGATCACATGGACCGACCTCGCACCGGTTCTGGTCAATGAAAATGGCAGTGCCCCCGACGACATGGAAATCAGCATCCCGCTGTCGAACGCGGCAGGCGGCAAACTCTTCGGCCGCCTCCAGGTCCCCCTGCCCATCAGTCTGCGCTCGCTGCTGGCGGAGATGACCAACCGCGAAGCGCTCCCTAAGTGGCCGGTCGCGGAATACACGCTCAAACAGGCCAGCAGTTACGACCGCAGGGAGACGAATCCGGCCGATGCGGCGACCTGGTTCGCCAACTATGACAGCGCGGAGTCCATCCGGACTGAAACAAATGGCGGCCGCACCGAGTGGGTCATCATGGAACACGGCGGCCCGGGTGCCGTCACCCGCATGTGGCTGCCGCTGGAGCCGTCCAAAGACCAGCAAATCATCCGTTTTTATTTCGACGGTTCCGCGACGTCGGCGATTGAGGTTCCGTTCAACGAATTCATGAGCGGGCGCGGGTTTGTCAAACCGCCGCTGGCGTTCGTGGCGTCCAATGAAAGCGACTTGCGCAACCAGCTCAATGCCGTGCCGCCGGTCCTGCGGGGCATCGGCGGGAATCTCTATCTGCCGATTCCCTTTGCCCGCGGCTGCAAAATCACCCTCGATCAAGTTCCGTTCTATTATATCGTCAATTACCGCGCCTATGCGTCCACCGTCCCGGTGGAAACCTTCAGCATGGCCGGCTACGCGGCCGCACAAGACGCCGTGGCCGCGGCTGGCGAGGCATTGCTCGCCGCGCCGGATTTCACGGTCGGCGAGCCCGGCCAGCAAGCGACCCTCGCGCCGGGGCAGGAACTCGCCCTCAACCTGCCGCCCGGCGCGGCCGCCGTGCGCAACATTCGCGTGCAAGTCGCTCCCGCGGCCGCTCCTCAGGCGCTGCGTTCGATCGTGCTGACAGCCGAGTTCGACGGCGAAGCGACCATCTGGTGCCCCATCGGCGAGTTTTCCGGTGCCGGTGCCCGGCTCAATCCGGTGCAGGATCGGTTCCGCACGGTGCGGGCCGATGGCGCCATGTTCTCCCGTTGGATCATGCCCTACCACAGCGCGGGCCGGCTGGCGCTGAAAAACCTCGGCAGTGTGCCCGTCACCGTCACCCTCGCGGCGGTCACCGCGCCGTGGCAGTGGGACGAGCGCTCCTTGTTGTTTCATGCCAACTGGCGCTTCCAGGGCGCGTTCAACACCGTGCCTCAATTCGACTGGAACTACCTCGAGATCCAAGGCCGCGGCGTCTATGTGGGCGACACCCTCACCGCCTTCAACCGGGTTGACCCCTGGTACGGCGAGGGTGATGAGCGCATTTACATCGACGGGGAAGCCTTCCCTTCCCATCTGGGAACCGGCACCGAAGACTACTACGGCTACGCCTGGGGCATGACCGGATTTTTCAGTTCGCCGTTCATCTCCCAGCCGCAGCGCGACGCCCAAAGTGGCTGGAAAGGCTTCACCACCACCTCGCGGGTGCGCTTGCTCGATGGCATCCCGCTGCGCACCTCGCTCAAGCTCGACATGGAAATCAGCCACCACACCAGCACCCAGTTGGATTATGCCGTCGGCACCTTCTGGTATGCCCGCCCAGGGGCCACCCACAACCGACCGCCGCAACCGGCGGCTGCCGCGCTACCGCTGGCGACGTTCTAGCGGTGCCTCGAACAACGTCAATTGAGTATCGGAAATTGCGCAAGAAAGTATTTGCATGCGGCAAAATCCGGCGTAAATTGAACGTCATATCACCCCTTTGCAAGGCGCGCATCATCATGGCTCCTGCGGTGGGGGTGGTTCCCAATTCGAGCCAAGCCCGACCTAGCAAATACAAACCCCGCAGATGGAGATCAACTGAAACCACAACAAACAACAACCAGAGATCAAATGAAGCCACAACACACAACAACCTCATTCGCACCCAGGATTGCCAACTGGGTGGCGATTCTATTGTCAATGGCAGCGGTGCCGGCAAACGCCACGACCATCGCTGACATCGCTGGTGATTACACCGGACCGACCACCTTGCCGGCCGATTGGAGTTATTTTTATTCAAGCCTAACGTCCGGTGCGACCGAGTACGCGCTGACGCCGAACCTCACCCTTGGCGTTGCTACCGGTGGTACCAATGTTGGCTTCGGCACACTGGGCGGGACGCTCAACTTGCCGGGGGTGCTTGGCACGAAAATTGCCGCCGCCCAGTTCGAGATTTTTCCTGACGGCGACGCGAATGCACCAGTGCTCGGCACCGACCTGGTCATGCATCCAGGATCTGATGCGGAACATTCAACCTTGATTCTGCGCTACACCATCAGTGCGGCTAAAATCGCTTCCTACGGCACCTCCGCAAGCATTGCCGGAAGCTTCCGCGATTTGGTCAATCCCACTGGTGGGAATTCCGTTACCGTAAGCGTCTATCACAACACGACCCAGTTGTTTACCAAGTCCGGTACAGTCGGTACCCTTACCCAGGCAAACGGGACGTTTAACATCAGTGATCTTACCGTGGCCGCCGATGACACGATCAGCTTCGTGCTCAATAGTAATAATGAGTGGGGTGGCGACGAAACCGCGTTGCGCGGCACCATCGCGCTGGTGGTTCCGGTGCGGCCCTCGGCCAACATTGATTGGACCGGTGCCGCCTCGAGCGCCTGGAACGCGCTCGCCACCAATTGGAAACTCGCCAGCAACGACGCGCCCACCGAGTTTCTGCCCAATGACACGGTGTTCTTCCATGACAACCCGACCACTCCGGTCGTGGACATCTCCGACGGCAATGTCAACCCGCTCTCCGCGACCTTCGACCACACCACCGCCACCGCTTATACCTTGCAGGGCACTAACGGCATCGCCACGGGCACTCTCACCAAATCGGGCAACGGGTCGCTGACCATCACCAATTCCAACAGCACCAGCGGCGCGGTCGCGCTCAACGGCGGACTCACTTCGATCACCACCAGCGGCGGCCTCGGCAGCGGTGCCCTCTCCTTCGACGGCGGCGTGCTGGAATACACCGAAACCGGCGCCACCGCCAACTGGGCGGCGCGCAATCTCACCGTCAACGCCGGCGGGGGCTCCGTCGATGTCACCGACAGTGGCACCACCCTCAGCACTACCGGCACCCTCTCCGGCGCCGGCCTGCTCACCAAGCTGGGGGCCGGCACGCTGGTGCTGGGGCAAAGCACCGGCACCGTCAGCACGCCCATCGCCATCAGCGGCGGCACGCTCGATTTGAACCACGGCGCGGGTACGGTAACCTACTCCGGCAATTTCACCGGCAGTGACGGGAGTTTGCAGATCGACGGCAGCGGCACCCTGACCCTCACCGGCGCGAATGACTACACTGGCACCACCACCGTCACCCAAGGCACCTTGGCCGTCAACAACACCAGCGCCAGCGGCACCGGCAGCGGCGCGGTCACGGTGCAGAGCACCGCCACTCTGGCCGGTACTGGCAGCATCAGTGGCAGCGTCAGCATCGAGTCCGGCGGCTTCGTCGCCCCGGGCAATGCCGGCATCGGCACCCTCACCGTCGCGTCCGCGACCCTCAGCGGCACCTACAAGTGCCAGTTGGATGCCACCACCGCCGACCAAGTCGTTATCACCGGCGCCCTCTCGGTGGACTCCGGCGCAGTCATCGCCATCACCACCCTCGCCGTTCCGACGGCCGCGAGTTATACCATCGCCACCTATGGCTCGTTGGTCGGCAGCCTGCCGGCGGTCACCGGCATTCCCAGCGGCTATGTGTTGGACACCGCCACCGCCGGCCAGCTCAAACTGGCACCGGTGCCGGCCAACGTAGCGATCATCGCCGCGGTCACCGGGCCGAGCAGCATGCCTGCCGGCTGGAGTTATCTTTATTCAAACCAAGCGTCCGGTGGCACCGAGGTGGCGCTGACGCCAGACCTCCCGATTGGCAACGGTGGCAACTCCGGCTTCGGCAGGCCCGAGCGCAGCGGGTTCTTCTACTTGCCGGGGGTCATTGGCACGCAGAGTGGCCCCCAGTACGAGATTTTCACTGACGGCGATCTGAATGCGGGAGCGCTCGGTAGCGACCTGCTCATTCATCCAGACAATCTCGCTGCAGCTTCAAACGTCATTCTGCGCTACACCATCAGTGCGGCCGCAATCGCTGCACACGGCAACTCTGCAAGCATTGCCGGCAGCTTCCGGGAGTTAATCCCCGGCGGGGATTCCGTCACCGTCAGCGTCTATCATAACGCGACCCAGTTGTTTGCCAAGACCGGTTCAGGCGGTACCCTCACCCAGGCCAATGGGACGTTTGATATCAGTGGCGTGACCGTGGCCGCCGATGACACGATCAGCTTCGTGGTCAATGCCAATACCACCGTCTCTGCGGACGAAACCGCGTTGCGCGGCGCCATCACGCTGACGGTTCCGGTGCGGCCCGCGGCAGACATTTATTGGACCGGGGCCGCCTCGGAGGCCTGGAACACGCTCGCCACCAACTGGGAACTCGTCAGCACCAACGTGGCCACCGAGTTCCAGCCCAATGACGCGGTGTTTTTCCATGACAACCCGACCACTTCGGTCGTGGACATCTCCGACGGCAACGTCAGCCCGCTCTCCACGACCTTCGACAACACCACCGCCACCGCTTACACCTTGCAGGGCAGCAACGGCATCGCCACGGGCACTTTCAACAAATCGGCCGACGGGTCGCTGACCATCACGAATTCCAACAGCACCTACGGGGCGGTCGCGCTCAACGGCGGGCTCACTTCGATCACTTATGGCGACGGCCTCGGCAGCGGTGCCATCACCTTCGACGGCGGCGCGCTCGAATACACTGGTGCCACCGCCAACTGGGGCGCGCGCGATCTCACCGTCAATGCCGGGGGGGGCTCCGTCGATGTCACCGGCAGTGGCACCACCCTCAGCACCACCGGCACCCTCACCGGAGCCGGCCAGCTCACCAAGCAGGGAGCCGGCACGCTGGTGCTCGGGCAAACCACCGGCACCGTCAGCACGCCCATTGCCATCAGTGGCGGCACGCTCACTTTGAACCACGGCGCGGGTGCGGTGTCCTACTCCGGCAAGTTCACCGGCAGCGGCGGGGATTTGCGGCTGGTCGGCAGCGGCACCCTGACCCTCAGCGGCCCGAATGACTACACTGGCACCACCACCGTCACCCAAGGCACCTTGGCCGTCAACAACACCAGCGACAGCGGCACCGGCAGCGGCGCGGTCACGGTGAAGTCCGCCGCCACCTTGGCCGGCACCGGCAGCATCAGTGGCAGCGTCAGCATCGAGTCCGGCGGCTTCGTCGCGCCGGGCAATGCCGGCATCGGTACGCTCACCGTCGCGTCCGCGGCGCTCACCGGCACCTATAAGTGCCAACTGGATGTCGCCGACTGCGACCAAGTGGTCGTTATCGGCGAACTAACGGTGAGTTCCGGCGCGGTCATCTCGGTGAGCACCCTCGGCACCCCGGCGGCGGCAAGTTATCTCATCGCCACCTATGGCTCGTTGGTGGGCAGCCTGCCGGTTGTCACCGGCATCCCCAGAGGCTATGTGCTGGATACCGCGACCGCCGGCCAGCTCAAGCTGTCACCGATGCCGGCCAACGTAACGATCATCGCCGACGTCGCCGCTGATTACACCGGGCCGAGCGCCTTGCCTGTCGGTTGGAGTTATCTATATTCAAGCCAGGCGTCCGGTGGGACCGAGGTTGCGCTGACGCCGGACCTCGCCCTTGGCAACGGTGGCAACTCTGGCTTCGGCAGGGGCGCGCCCGGCATTTTCAACCTGCCGGGGGTGATTGGCACACAGACTGGTGCCCAGTACGAGATGTTCACTGACGGCGATCTGAATGCACCAGAGCTTGGTACCGACCTGCTCCTTCATCCAGGACCTGATGCTGCGAATAATACCATCATTCTCCGCTACACCATCAGTGCGGCCGAAATCAGTTCATACGGCACCTCTGCAAGCATTGCCGGAAGCTTCCGGGATCTGATCCCCGGTGGGGACTCCGTCACCGTTAGCATCTATCACAACGCGACCCAGTTGTTTGCCAAGTCCGGTTCTGCTGTTACTGGCACCCTTACCGAAGCCAATGGGCTGTTCAATATCAGTGGCCTTGCCGTGGCCGCCGATGATACGATCAGCTTTGTGGTCAATGCTAAAACCAACATCGGTGCGGACGAAACCGCGTTGCGCGGCACCATCGCGCTGGTCAAGAGCACTGGCGGTTTCAGCACTTGGGCCGACTCATGGACCGCTCCGGCACTGGCCGACAAGACGCCCGGCGGCGATCCCGACGGCGACGGCATCAGCAACCTGCTGGAATACGTCATTGGCGGCGACCCGCGGGTGTCCAGCACCGGGTTCCTGCCCGAACAAGCCATTGTCGGAAGCGACCTGGTCCTGAGCTACCAGCGCAGCGACGACTCCGAGGCCGACACCACTCAGACCGGCCAGTGGAGCACCAATCTGACCGACTGGTACGACCTCGCGCCGGTGCAGGTCAACGAGAACGACAGCGCCCCGGACGACATGGAGATCCGCATCCCGCTGTCGAACGCGGCGGACGGCCAACTCTTCGGCCGCCTGCACGTGACCATGCCCTGATTTGCCCGCCGCAGAAAGACCCCAAGTGGCACGGTCCCGCGCCGTGTCACGGCAGGGCGGGAGGTGTGCTGGTTTTCGCCTCCCGCCCGGTCATCCCAAGTTGTGGCATCTCCCTGTAGAGGGCTCTGCCACCGCGCTCCATTGCCAAGCGCCCATTGAGCTTCCCCAGAATCACCTGACCCGGGCTCGCTAGCTCCACCCACTGGGCGGAACGGTCCTCTCGCTGAACTGCACATGACGGCAAAAGCACATCGGACTTCCGCAAGAAACAAGTTGCGTGCTGCAAAATCCGGCATAGATAGATCGTCATCTTACCCCGCCGTATGGCGTGCAGTTCCATCGCCATTGCGGCGGGGTGGCTGTCCGTTTCAATCAACCACGATCTAACCAACAACAGGAATCAAATGAAACCCCGCAAGCAGTCCACCGTCCGCCGCTCCGGCTCAATTTCAGTCGCAGTGAGCTTCGCCATGTCGTTGTCCGCCGTTCACGCCGTGCCCCTCACCGGGGATGGGCGCTTTGATCAGGGCGGCGGATTCAATTGCCTAGCCCAAACGGTGTTAACCAAGGACGAAGGGAACCTCGGGGATTCCGGCAAGCCCCCGGACACCGTTACCTTTCCGCAGCTATTGGGGGAGATGAGCGATCCGTCTTCCCTGGCCCGCTGGCAATCTGAGGAATGGACAGGCAAGCAGGCGAGCGCGTTGCGGGTGGACAAAAGGCATAACGTGGGGTTCCACGCCGAGGTTAAGGAGATTGGCAACTACATTCGCGAAGAGAGGAATGAAAACGGGCAAAGCGAGTTGGTGTTGATGGAGGACTTGGGCCCCGGGGCCGTGGTGCGGATCTGGTTTGGCAACGTGGAGGGGAATACCAATACGATCATGCGGGTGTATTTTGACGGGGATAAGAACGCATCGATCATCACAAAGTGCGGGGATTTCGGTTATGGGAAAGATTTTATCAAGCCCCCGTTTGCCGCCAACCGGGCCCGGGGTGCGAATGTGTACCTGCCGATCCCATATGCAAAGTCCTGCAAGATAACGGCGGAGAACAGCAAGGACTTGTTCTATGTGATCCAATACCGGTCGTATGGTCCGCAAACGCGCATCGAGACTTTCGATAGATCGCGGTATGAACGCGTGCTCGAACTCGTCGCTGCCACCGGGGCCTCCTTGGTGAAACCCGCCGTTGACTTGAACGATTTCCACGCCGTAATCCATGAAACCCTGACCCCTAAATCCTCGGCTCAAGCTGATTTGAAACAGGGAGACCGGGCTGTCAATTTTCTGGCCGTGAAAATTGAAGCCAAGGATATGAGGGCCGCCTTGCGCAGCACGTTTCTTAAACTCGATTTCGACGGAAATGAAACCGTCAATTGTCCCGTGGGAGATTTCTTTGGCAGTGGCTTGGGCTTGAATCCCCTGGACGACTGGATCAGGAGCGTGCGGCCAAACGGCGCAATGTCGTGCCGCTGGGTCATGCCATACCAGAAAGCGGCCCGCCTGAGAATTGAGTGTAACGGGAGCGAGCCGGTCAAGGTTGCCGTCGCGATCAATTATCAATCCTGGAAATGGGATGATCGCAGCATGTATTTCCACTCGAATTGGGGGCTTTTGGAGAAGCTGGGGATTCTGCCGCGGCCCAATTTCAATTTCGTCCACATTGAGGGCAAAGGAGTCTATGTGGGAGACACCCTTACGATAACCACTGATTCGCAGTTATGGTGGGGAGAGGGCCCCGAAAAGATCTGCATTGACGGCGAGGGTTTCCCGTCCCAGATCGGGACCGGCACGGAGGATTACTATGGCTATGCCTTTGGCGAGCGCGAGTTGTTTTACGCGCCTTTCCACTCCCAGCCCAGGACACCGGAAGGTCCCGCCTGGTTGGGAACAACAGTGAACACAAGGATCCGCTCGCTGGATGCCATTCCCTTCAAAAAGTCGCTTAATCTGGATCTGGAAATATGGACCCATGATAGCAGTGGAAGCGTTCAAAAGTATGTGGATTATGCCGTGGCAACCTATTGGTACGGCTTCCCGGATGCCAAGGGGCACTGGATTAGCGAGCCGGTCAGGATGAAGACACCGTGAGGTCGGGCAATAGAAGAACCACCTTGCCCTCTCACCCGCGAAGCGCTGATACAGCGGAAGCCATTGGTCTGAACCGCCCGCGCCTCCGCCCTACTCGACCAGTTCAGTTAGAATAGAATAACAGCAACGCAATGACGACACGGAAACTGATGACGCGAATACTGATGGCGGGCCTGGCGCTTTACACGCTGGCTGGAATCGCCCGAGCTGGAACGGATCTGGCGGGGGAATTTGTGACTCCTCCGGATACCGCGATGCCGTGGGTGAACATGTGGTGGTTCGATGAGATCACACCTGCGGACATTACCCAGCACATGGAGGAACTGAAAGCGAAAGGCGTGGGTGGCGTGATGCTGATCGATACGAGCAGCATGCCGGGTGCGCCTTACATGAGCGACAAGTGGCGCGTATTGTTTCGCCATGCGGTGCGCGAGGCGGACCGTCTTGGGTTGAAAATGGGTGTGAATGTCTGCGTCGGATGGCCCTCGGGCGGGCCGTGGATCACACCGGAGAATTCGAGTTGGACGGTGCTCAGTTCCAGAACCGTCATCAAGGGGCCGCAGCGGTTTTCAGCCAAACTGGTGGAGCCGAATGGCAAGGGGGCACTCTATGCCGATGTCGCGGTCCATGCCTATCCGATTCCCGACGAAACTTCCGCTCGGGGGCCGCAGATTGCGGTGGGCGGCAATCCGGGTGAGTTGTCGAATCTGCTGAGCGGCAATTTCAACACCCCTTGGAATTCCGGAGCTGATCCATGGATCAAAGTCGATTTCGGTGGGCCGCATCTGGTGGATTGGATCTGGATTGACGGAGGGAACCGGATCGTTATCGAGGCTTCGGCCGACGGCGTCGCGTTCACGCCGGTGGCCACGTGGGATGCGCAACCGCGCAGTGAATCGGTCTATCGGTCAGTGCCTGCCACCACGGCACGCTGGTTTCGTGTTGGGGTATCGGGCGGCGTGCGCGGCTTCGCGTTGGGCGTGCGGGCCGAAGTGGATCGGGTGGTTCGCCTGGCTGCCAAACGGGCGATCACCCATCCGTCGAATGTGACGGGCGCCCGACTGGCCGATCAGGTCAGTCTCGTGCGGGAAGATCTGGTGGCGTTGCCCAGCGACCGGCCGCTACGGATGCAGGACGCGATTGACCTGACCGCCAAGGTTACCGCTGAAGGAACACTGAACTGGGACGTGCCGCCGGGAAAATGGAATGTGGTGCGGATTGGTCGTACCACGACCGGGATGAGCGTGGGTGGGGGGCTGTTGCCCGACTACCTCAGCCCGCAAGCGTCGGAGCAAAATTATTCGAAGGGCATGAAGCCGTTGGTGGGCGATGCCGGCGCGCTTGTTGGGAAGACGCTGCAGTATTTCATTGAGGACAATGTTGAAATCGACCGCGTCTATTGTTGGACGCCACGGCTGCTCGAAGAATTTCAGCAACGCCGCGGTTACCAACCGGCCCCATACCTTGCGGCGATGGCTGGCGAGATCGTCGAGAACGTCGAAATCACGGATCGCTTCCTGGCGGACGTGCGGCGGACGATCGCCGATTGTGTGGCCGACGGCCATTACGGCCGCTGGGCGGAACTGGCCCATGCCGATGGCATCAAGGTGCGGGCGGAAGCCGGCGGCCAGCATCATCCACGTTTGCTGTGCAACGACGGGCTGATGAATCAGGGGCGCGTGGACGTGCCGGTCGCGGAGTTCTGGGTCAATGAATGGTGGAAGGAAAATCAGTGGGTTCCGGCCAACCATCATGTCATCACCACCCCGGGTTGGGACGAGGCGGCCCAGAACGTCAACGCGAAACAGGCGGCGAGTGCCGGACACTTGTACGGCAAACCGCTGGTGGCAAGCGAGTCGTTCACGACCGCGATGCGTCGAACAAACTGGGGCGCGGCACCAGCAGATCTGCTGCGTTACGCGAACATCGCCTTTTGCGAGGGCATCAACACGTTGTCTATCCATGGATCGGCCACCTCAGGCCCCGCCGCCGGCAAGCCCGGAAAGATGTTTCCGGCGGGCACGCATTTCAACCACAACGTGACTTGGTGGAATCAGGGTGCCGCACCATTCCTGCTCTATCTGACGCGTTGCTCGCACCTGCTGCGGCAGGGCCATTTTGTGGCCGATGTGCTGTACTACAGCGGCGATGAAGCGCCCAATTTCGTGCCGCCTAAAACCATCGATCCTGCACGCGGATTCGGCTATGACTATGACGTCTGCAATACCGAGATTCTGCTCACGCGTTTGTCGGTCAAGGACGGGCGGATGGTGCTGCCCGATGAGATGAGTTATCGGGTGCTGGTTTTGCCGGATCAAAAAACCATGCCGCTGGAAGTGCTCGGGAAAATCAAGACTATGGTTGAAGCCGGCGCGACGGTCGTGGGTCCAAGGCCGGAACGAACTCCAGGACTGAAAGATTACCCGAAGTGCGACGAACAGCTCCGTCAGATGGCTGAACAACTATGGGGCGACGAGGATAATAAGGTCGTCATGCAGCGCGAGGTTGGTAAAGGCCGGATCATTCGCGGCAAGGCAGTGCGAGACATCCTGCAGGCGGACGGCATCGGCCCTGATTTCTCATTTCATACGGAAGAGAAGATTCAGCCACTGAGTAACGGTGCAGCGTGGGCACCTGTTAGCGTGGTTGGTGGCTATGGCTGTGCGCCATGGGGCACGCCCGGCTCATTCAAAGCCCCGCCGTTCCTGGACTTCATTCATCGCTCTGTCGATGGGACTGAAATCTATTTCGTGGCGAATCGCAGGGCTTCGGCTCTGCACGCTGATTGCACGTTCCGCGTCAGCGGCAAGCAGCCGGAACTGTGGGATCAGGTGACGGGCGTGCAACGCGACCTGCCGCAGTTCGAGTCGAAGGACGGCTGCACATCCGTGCCCCTGGAGTTTGAGCCCTACGGCGCGATGTTTGTGGTTTTCCGCAAGAACGTCCAACAGCGGGATGATACAACTCAGCACCGCGGTGAAGTCAATTTCCCTGGTTTGAGCCAGACGCAGGAACTCACGGGGCAGTGGACCATTCAGTTCGATCCGCAGTGGTTCTATCCGACCAATGGACTGACTGCCGAGCAAGCCAAGGGCCTGATGGTCTTTGACAAACTGGAGGACTGGACGAAGCGTGCGGAACCGGCGGTGCGCAATTTCAGCGGCACGGCGGTCTATAAAAAGGTCTTCAGCATGCCGGCGCCGGTTGCCGGCCAGCGGTGTTATCTTGATCTGGGCACGGTCAAGGACCTCGCCAAAGTGCGCCTCAATGGCAAAGACCTGGCGGTGGTCTGGTGCTCACCCTGGCGGGTCGAGATAACCGCGGCCGCCAAGCCGGGTGACAACGCGCTGGAAATCGAGATGGTCAATCTGTGGCCGAATCGCTTGATCGGCGATAGCACACTACCTGCCACGGAGCGGCGCACGCGCACCGGGTTCAATATTGATATTGTTGATACCAGCCAACCAGTCGCGGCGCTCGTGGGATGGATCAGCAAGGATCCGCTATCTTCCGGTCTGCTCGGCCCGGTGACAATCCAAACAACATTACCATGAACAAGTGCAAAGCAGCGGTTTTGACCAAGATTCAGGGAGTATGTCTGACAAACCTCGCCCTGGCCGGCTTGGGCCTGTTGGCTTCGAGCACCGCCGCCGCAGCGGACCTCCGGCCCGCCGATCTGCGCTGCGAGTATCTGCGGAATCCACTCGGGATTGACCTGCTCCAGCCGCGACTGTCGTGGAAACTGGAGTCACTGGAACAAGCCAGGGGGGCCAAGCAGACCTCGTATCGCGTGCTGGTGGCCGATTCGCTTGAAGTGTTAGGCAAGGACGAGGGGACTCTCTGGGATTCCGGAAGAGTGGATACCCGCCAATCCTCTCAGGTGGTCTATGCCGGCAAGCCCTTGGCATCGCGCACGATCTGTTATTGGAAAGTGAAGGTGTGGCATGTCTTGGGCACAGTCGAGGGGGCGGCGGCGGGAAAGGAATCGGCATGGAGCCAGCCAGCGCTATGGAGCATGGGCCTGTTGAAACCCGAAGACTGGTCCGCCAAATGGACCTCCATGCAGCAGAGTCAGTGGGCGCCCACCGAAGACCTGGGTTTGCCGAAGCCGGCCAACGGTCTCAGTTCCCGCAACAGCCCGCAGCTCCGGAAGGCATTCACGCTCGCCAAACCGGTGAAGGATGCCCAGGTCAGCATCTGCGGGCTGGGCTATTACGAGCTGTTCCTGAACGGGGCCAAGGTGGGCGATCACGTTTTGGATCCGGCCTGGACCTGTTATCACAAGAATGCGCTCTACGTCACTTATGATATCTCCAAGGACTTGAAGCCGGGACCGAATGCCCTTGGAGTGCAACTGGCGAACGGGATCTATAACCAGGAATTCGGGGATCCCTGGGGTTTCAAGACCGCGCTGTGGAGAGCGTTCCCACAGATGCTCCTGCAGTTGGATATCACCTTCACCGACGGCACGAAGCAGCGAGTGCTCAGTGACGAAACGTGGAAAGCCTCAGACGGGCCCATCTATTGGGATCAGCTCCGCATGGGCGTGATGTATGACGCGCGGCGGGAGCATCCCGGGTGGAGCCAGGCCGGCTTCGACGACTCGGCATGGCAACCCGCCATTCTGCGCGAAGGAGTCAAGGGCAAGCTTGCCGCGCAGGTATGTGAGCCGATCAAGGTCATGAAGACCCTCAAACCGGTAAACTTGGTGAAGGGGGATGGTTTCTATGAAGTTGATTTCGGCCAGAACATCGCCGGTTGGACGCGTATTAGAGTAACGGGCGAGGCGGGAACCAGGATCACGATGGATTATGGCGCGCATGGAGCCAACATCGAGGGGAAGCCGCTCCAGACCGAAGTCTATACCCTGAAGGGCGGTGGCGAGGAAGTGTGGGAGCCGGATTTCACCTACAATGGGTTCAGCAAAGTCAGGGTTTCCGGTTTTCCCGGCACGCCTGCCAAAGAGAACTTCGAGGCCCGGGTGGTCCACACGGCCTTTGAGGAACGTGGCGCTTTCGAGTGCTCCAATCCCCTGCTCAACAGGATTGGCGAGATGACCCGCTGGTCTTACATCGGGAATTTCGTCGGGATTCCCACCGACTGCCCGCACCGGGAAAAGAACGCCTGGTGCGGCGATGCCCAAGCGGCGGCCGAGATCGGACTCACCTACTATGGCAGCGAGGCTGCCTACACCCGCTGGATCTTGGATTTTCAGGCGATCCAACGGGACGACGGCAAGCTCCCCTGCATGGTGCCCGGCAGCGATTGGGGCTTCGACAAATGCGATGGGCCGGCCTGGGAGATTGCCTACATCGCCATCCCCTGGCACCTCTACGAGTACCGTGGTGATCGGCGCATCCTCGAGGTCCATTACCAGAACTACCAGCGATGGCTCGACTGGTACCGCAAGCACCCCGCGATCAACAAGGGGCAAATCATTTACTATGGCCTGGGTGACTGGTGTTCGAACGAGACCCAGACGCCCGTGGAAATCACCTCAACCGGCTACTACTATGCGGCGGCAAAACGCATCGCGGCGATCGCGGGCATGCTGGGCAGAACGGACGAGGAGCGGGAATATTCCGCGCTGGCCCAGGAGATCAAGCAGGCCTTCAACCGGGAGTTTTACCATCCGGAAACCGGACTCTACTGGACAGGCTCCCAAACCGCCATGTCCTGTGCCCTTTACCATGGCCTGGTCGATCCCGCAAACCGCGACCGCGTCGTGAATAACCTCGTCGACTCGATCCGCAAAAACAACTTCGCCCTGGATTGCGGTCTCCTCGGCTCCAAGTACCTCTTGCGGGTCCTGTGTGACAACGGCTATGCCGAGGTGGCGTATGCCATGGTGGTCAAGGACGAGACCCAGGGCTGGGTCAAGATGCTGCGCACCGGCAACACGACGTTGTGGGAGAATTTCCTGGGCTTGGGATCGGACAATCACGTGTTCCTCGGTGATGTGGCGGCCTGGTTCGTGAACTACCTGGCAGGGATCCGGCCCGACCCGGCCAACCCTGGATTTCAGAGATTCTGGATCCGGCCGGAAACGCCGGGCGACCTGACCTGGGTCAAGGCGCACCACGATTCCCCCTGCGGCAGAATCAAGAGCGAGTGGAAGAAGGCGGGCAAGGCCTTCGCGCTGAATGTCACCATCCCTGCCAACAGCACGGCTGAGGTATTCATCCCCGCGAGCAAGGCCGATGAGGTGACGGAAGGCGGCACTCAGCTTCTCCCGCCAGGCCCCGCGGGTCAGGCATCTGCGACCGAAGCCATCGGGGTGAAGTTCCTGCGCATGGACAGTGGCCGTGCGGTTTACGAGGTGGGTTCGGGTGATTATCGTTTTGCGAGCACGCTCATGAACTGAATGCATCGGGGAAAAATGGAGTGGCTTCACTCAGACGACGGCGAACGCACAGGCAGGAGATCATGGACGCGCGCTGTTTCGCAGATAGTGTCCGCAGATTCATGGATGCCGATCGGAAGTGATAGAAATTTGCTTTGAGGCGTGCCCGCCTGTACTTGACGCTGCGCGGGTGAGGAGTTGACGGGGGTGGACTGGTTCAAGAACACAGGTGGCCCCCCTTGCAGGATTACTTTGCCGGCGGCAATTCAGTCACCCTTGGCATCTTTCAAATCCCGATGCCGTTGTTGACCCAGGCTGCGGCAGTCCGCTGAACTGCACCTGATGGCAAATCAGTATCAAATTTTCCGCAAGAACCCTGGACTGGAGCGTGCCATTTCAGAAATAATGCGTCTGGCAAAGCTTATGAAAACACTCACCCCACCACTGACCATCGCGCCGGGCGCTGCCACTGCCGCACCCGGGTTTGAAGCCGCGCGGTGGATCGTCCCTCCCTCCCAGGCCCACGGCGCAGCTCTTCCGATTTTCCGCAAGGAGTTCTTCGTCGCCGCGCCACCCCGCCAGGCCACCCTGCGCCTGGTCGGCCTCGGCGACTACGATGCGCTGCTGAACGGCACGCGCGTCGCCGACACCGGCATCAATCAACCCTGGTCGCAATACGAGAAAACCCTGTACTATCGCGACTTCGACGTCACGGCGCTGGTGGTGCCGGGTGCCAACTGCCTTGGCGTGTTGCTGGCCAACTCCTTCTGGAACAATCCCAATCCGCCCGCCGGACGCTATAACAAGGATGGTGCGCAGCGCACGGTGGACGAACCGTTCCTGCTCTGCGCGGAACTGATTCTCCGGGGTGGTGACGGTGCCATCCAGCGCATCGCCACCGACGCCACCTGGCGGACCACGGCGGGGCCGCTGACCTTTTCTCACATCTTCGCCGGCGAGGATTTTGACGCCCGCCGCCGACTCCCGGGTTGGGATCGCGCGGGCTTTGACGCCGGCGCATGGTCGCCGGTGAGATTGCTAGATCCGCCGCCCGCTGCATTGGAGCCACAACTCTGGCCCGGTTTCAAGGAACTGGAGTGCTTTGCTCCGGTGTCGGTGAACGAGCCGGCGGCGGGGACTTTCCTCTACAGCTTTGCCCAGAACTGCTCGGCGCAATTGCGGTTGGAATTGGCCGGAGGGAAATCCGGGGATTGCATCTCGTTCCGCTGCGGCGAGCATAAGAACGCTCAGGATCGGCTCTTCGGCGGCTACGTGGTGGGATGCGACGTGGTGACGGACGGCCAAGCGCTCCGGCACCAGTGGCTGTCGTATTACCTCGGCATGCAGTATGTCGAGGTTATGGGAGCGGTCCCCGCAGGACACCCCAACCCGAATCAGCTTCCGGTCATCCAGCGGCTGGAATTGATTCATGTGCGCACGGCTTTGCCCGAGGTCGGCACATTTCATTGCTCCAGCGAACTGTACAACCGCACGCACCGGTTGATTGACTGGGCCATGCGCTCTAACATGAGCCATGTGCTCAGTGATTGTCCCCACCGGGAGAAGCTTGGCTGGCTGGAATGCGCCTATCTCCTCGCGCCGAGCTTCGGCTATCGCTATGACAGCCGCGAGTGGTTCGGCAAGATCGCCCGGGATATCCGCGATGCCCAACAGCCTAACGGGAAAGTGCCGACCGTGGCGCCAAGCTACCCCGCGGGGAGGTTTCCGGAGGCATTTGATTACACTCTGGAATGGGGCGCGGCGGCGGTGTTGCTCCCGTGGCACCATTACCAATGGTACGGAGATCCGGCCATCCTCGGCGCCAGTCTTGACTCGATGCGGCGCTTCACCGACTTCATCGACAACGAGGCACACGACGGCATCGCGCCCGACGGCGGCTTGGGCGATTGGTACGACTACGGGCACGGCCAAGGGCCGGGCGAATCCCGCTTCACACCCCCGGATCTGTCCGCCACCGCCACCTGGGCACTCTGTGCGCTGACGGTGTCCCGTGCCGCCGAGGTGCTCGGCCGGCCTGCGGAAGCAGACAGGTATCGCACGCTTCACGCGCGGATCGCCGCCGCTTTCCGGCGGCGCTTCGTCGATCCGGCCAGCCGCAAGTTGCGGCATACGGGCAGTCCCCAATGCGCGAATGCCATGGCGTTGTGCGCAGAGTTGGTGCCGCCCGGTGACCGGGCCGCCATGCTCGACGACATCATCGCCGATCTTGAGCAGCGCGACTGGCAACAGACGCCAGGCGATGTCGGTCATGTCTATTTCATCCGCGCCTTGGCCGAGGCAGGGCGCTCGGATGTCCTGCACCGCGTGTACAGCCGCAAAGGCAGGGGCAGCTATGGCGGCATTCTGAGCAAGGGCCTGACCGCCCTGCCGGAAACCTGGGACGCGACGATGGACGGCATTCAATCGCTGAACCATTGCATGCTCGGCCATGTGATTGAGTGGTTCTACGGATATGTCGCAGGCATCCGCCAGCAATCTAACAGCATAGGCTGGCAACGGGTCCTGATTGCCCCCGATCCGGGCCCCCTGACCTCAGCCGAAGCCAGCTTCCTGACGCCGCGCGGCCGGGTCGTCAGCCGCTGGCGCAAGGACGGCCACAAGTTTCATCTGGAAGCCGAAATTCCGCCGGGAGTGGAGGCCGCGGCCCTGATGCCATCGGGTAAGACGCACCCGCTCACGAGCGGCATCAATATTCTTGAAAACCCATGATAGCCGACAGCAGTACCAGTCAGCACACGATCCGCAAAGCCACACCTAGACCATGAGAACACTCTTCGCACTATTGGCCAGCGCCATGCCGCTCGCCACCGCCACCGCCGCCGTGCAGGAAGTGGCGCACTACAACCTCAAGGGTACCGGAGGCATCCGCGACACGGCTTGCCCGGAATCCTTGAAGGATCAGGCCGGCAAATCGCCGGACCTGAAACGGCAGGGTTCGCCCAAAGTCATGTCCAACGGGCCGGAGGCGCGGCGTCAGGAATATGACTCGTCCATCAAGTTTGAGGAACCCAACCAGTGTTACTCGGTCCCGAAGAACCTGGTCAGCGGCGACAACTTCGTGGTCGAGGCCTGGGCCTACGCGCTCAAGGGCAACGCTGGCGGCTGGCACGCCGTCCTCGCCAACGGCAACGGTGGCATTGGGTTTCTGATAGGTCAAAATGAAAGTCAGTGGAGCGTGTTGGTCGGCGGCGTCGGCAGCGTCAACCTCGGCCCGGTACAGCCGGAAACCTGGACCCATCTGGCCGTTGTCAAGAATGGCGGCCAAGTCTCGGGCTGGCTCAACGGGCTGAAGATATGTCCCCTGCCGGATCTGGGCGGCGGTGCCGCCAATTTCTCCATCGGTGCCACCGCGCCTAACAACGAGTCATTCAACGGCTGGATCGCCGAGGTCAGATACGCCACCTTCAAACCGGGCCAGTTCGATCCGACCACGGATTTCCTGCTAGACAACGAGCAGCGCAAGGCCCTTGAGGCGGCGGGTCAGGCGGAGCGGGCGAAGTTGGTGGACTCGCTGCTGGCCAGCCCCGGCGTGCGGAAGGTCACCCGGTTTGACGAGCGGCCAGCCACGGCGGACTGGTTGGTCACGCCGCCCGCCACGCCGGCCACGGTGCAGGTGTTGCCCGGGGAGAAGAACCAGAGTGCGCGGATCATGCTATCTAACGGTCTTGTCAGCCGCACCTTCCTCGTCACCGATGGCAACCTCGGCTGCATCAGCCTGCGCCGCAGCGACAAGGCCCTGGAATTCGTGCGGGCGATCAAGCCCGAAGTGCGCGTCCGTCTCGATGGTGGCGAGTGGCGTGATATCGGTGGACTCACCGGCACGCCTGACAATGCGTTCATCACCCCGGCATGGTTGGAGAATCTGAAATCCAAACCCGGCGCCTTCCGACTGACCGGCATGTCGGTGGGTGCCACCGTCAAGCCCTACGCATGGCAGCCCAAGTGCAATGCTCCCGCCACGCCCTGGCCGGCGGCGGGCCGGCGCGTCACGTTCCATTTCGCGCCGCCCGCCGGGGCGGCCGCACCGCTCAAGGAGGTGATGGTGGATGTCCACTACGAGATCTATCAAGGGCTGCCGGTCATCATGAAGACCTTCACCTTGAGCAACAAGGGGAAGACCGGGGTGGTGGTCACCCAGTTCGAGGGCGAGCACCTGGCGGTGCAGCCAACGGTGTCCCGCCTGTTGCATGTGGAGAGCGACTATTCGTTTGCGCTGGCCAACGCCACCGACAAGGGCAGCAGCCTGGGCATCCACATGGGCGGTGGCGGCGGCCAGTTCAAGGATTACTATCTGGGCGGCGGCACCACCCGCTTCATCCGCGATCCGGATTGGGGGTCGATGGCCACGCTCAACCAGGCCGAGGACCTGTTCCTGCAGGACCCGCAAAACGGCCTGCTGCTCAGCCGCCCCACCGTCGGCCCGCATTGGACGGTCAAACCTAACGAGTCATTTGACGCCTTCCGCACCTTTGAAATCCTCAACGACAGCAGCGAGCGTGAAAGGTATTTTCTCGCCCAGCGTCAGTTCTACAAGAAGCTCGCGCCGCAAAGCACCGAGCATCAATTGCAGGTGCTCGCGCCCAATGCGGGTGATCTTGGCACGCTCGGACCCTTGCTCGACCAGATGGCTGAGTTTGGTTTCGAGTTATTGCAAGCCCCGGCATTCACCGGCAGCTTCAGCCATTCGGATGCGTCCCCGGCCAATATCAACGCGATGAGGCTCGTCTGCGACTATGCCAAGACCAAGGGCATCCACGTCGGGGCCTATGAACTCATGATCGCATCCCGCGGCTGGGGTTCGCGCCAGGATAACTTCAATTGCATCGACCCGGTCAGCAAACAGCCGGGTAGCATGTTCGGCCAAAGCGCCTGCGCGGCCAGCGCCTGGGCCGACATGTATTGGACTAACATGTGGAAGACCATCGAGGGTGCCGGCATGGGGGCCTTCATGCCCGACGGTCCCTATCATGGCGACTGCTGCGCTGCCACCGACCACCCGCACCACCGGGGCCTGGAGGACTCGCAATGGGCGCAGTGGAAATGGATGTGCCAAGTCCTGCATGAAGGCCAGCGCCGCAATCTCTATATGCCCGCGCCCGATTGGTATTTCCTCAACGGCCAGGCAGCCACCGGCATGGGCTATCGCGAGGCCGTCGATGGCATCGACATCGTGCTGCAGAACGTCATCCTCCGTCAATACATTTACGACGGCACCTGGCACAAAACCGCCAGCATGGGTTGGGTCAATCTCAACACCCGGATGCTTCCCGGCGGCATGGAACAGAGCCTCGACAAATACGAGCGGGTGTTTTTCGCCCTGCTGTCCTCCGGCGCCGCGGTGTCGGTGACCGGCCACCGCCTCTACGATGGCCCTAACAGCCAGGCAATGCTCAGGAAGTGGACCGACTGGTACCGCCGCTACCACGCCATCATCCAGGGCGACATCATTCATCTCCGCCGTCCCGACGGTCGCGACCTCGATTACACGTTGCACGTCAATCCGTCTAACAAGGAAAAGGGCATGTTGCTGGTGTTCAATCCGCTCAACGAGGTGGTGCGGCAGGACCTCGTCGTGCCACTCTACTACACCGGTTTGACTGACACCGCGCGGATTCGCGAGCGGGAGGGCACCGCTAAGACCTACCAACTCGACCGCGAGTGCGACGCGCGCGTGCCGGTTGAGATTCCTGCCAACGGCTATAGCTGGTTCGTCATCGAGTGAGACAGATGTCTCAAGGGCACATTCCACGAACCCATGCATGACAACTCCGTATGAACCAGCATTTATCTAACCCTAAGCCGCCATTGAATCCCATGAAATCCACCTTCCCATCATTTCTGGCGCTCTGCCTGACCGTGGCCACCGGCCATTGGGCGGGAGTGGTGGCCGCCGAGCCTGTCGCCGTGCCCGCCGAGATCAAGGCTTACGACATTGATTTCAATTGGGGCCCGGGCGGTCCTAATGGCTTTGCCAAACCCGGCCCGTGGACCGAGGCCGACCCTGCGGAACTCCAGGGAGACGAGCGCAATATCGCCGCGCTGGCCCGGGCCTTTCTGGGACTGTCGCAGGACGCCGTCCGGGGTGGCTCCGCCGCCACCGCCAAGCCGTTGCCCACCGCACGCGGCGCCGACGCTGCGGCGACGACCGTCCATCCCGCGTTGCTTCCGGCACCCGCGAGCATCGAGTGGCGTGATGGTGTCTTGCGCAAGGACGGTTCGTTGCGCATGGAGCAGGTCGAGGGTCTCCCGTCGCAAGGCTACGAACTCGAGATCGCCCCGACAGGTGCGGTGATTCGTTCGTCAACTGAGGCGGGCGCCTTTTATGCGCCGCAGACGTTGCGGCAGTTGCGTGCGGCGGATGGCTCGCTGCCAGGCGTTTTGATTCGGGATGCGCCGCGGTTCGCGTGGCGCGGGTTGATGCTCGATTCGTCGCGGCATTTCCAGACGGTGGATGACATCAGGCGCTGGCTCGATCTGCTGGCGATGCACAAGCTCAACGTGTTTCATTGGCACTTGGTGGACGGCACCTTCAATGAAAGCTTGTTCTCCGACGGCCTTCACCCTAACGCCGCCGGCTACGCCATCCTCGGGAAGGCGTTGTCAACCCTGCCGGACACCACCGGAAAACCGCAATGAGGCAAATCGAAGAAACACTGAACATCCCCATGATAGACCACACCCCGTGCCGCCTGTCGGCTTTCCTTGGCGCAGCCTTGGCGCTGCTGTCTGTATCTAACACCTCACGCGCCGCAACCTCCGCCATCAAGGATGGCAATGTGGTGGTGCTGCAAAACGAGCAAATGAGGGTTGCCTACGACTTGGCGAGCGGAACCTACTCTGCTTGCAGCCGCACGGACAAGTCGTCGAACATCACCGGCGCCTGTCTCCGGATTGACGAGTTCTCCTCGGATGCCGCGGGGCTGACCCGCACCTGGGAGAGCGCGAGGATCACGGATGAACTCGGTACAGGGCAGAAGCTGTTGATCAAGGCATCCGGTCCGGGAAAGCCGGACCTGCTCCTCGAAATCGCGCTGTACGACGATCGGAGTTTCCTCGCGCTCTGCGGTGGCCTCAAGAACACCCTCGGCCAGAGTTTGAGCGTCAAGGAGATCAATCCGCTCCATCTCGCCAAGGCCTTTGATGGAGTCAGCGGCAAGGCCGACCTGCGCATGCTCAACGGCCCCGGCGGCGCGGGCCTCGGCCCGCGGATGGACGGGGTCAAACAAGAGATCGGACTGCAGACCCGGGTCCACAGCACCACCACCATGGAATGCCCTAACAACCTACTGGCCACCTTTGTGAGCAATGGCCAGCGCAAGTCCATCGTGGTGGGCGGGCTGACCTATCACGACTATGCCAAGGTGGCCAGCGCCGCGCGCGTCGGCACCGACGACCTGGTGGCCGGGATCATGAGTTGGGATGGCGCCGGCAAGCAGGTTGATCCGGGCGTCAGCTACCTGCCGGATGACCGCTATTATCTCGACTTCCTCACCGCCAACCCGTTCGAGGCACTGGAGCAATATGGCCTGGCGGTGCGGGCGGCGCAGAAAGTCAAGCTGATGATCAATGACTTTCCGACCGTCGACGGCTGGTACGTCGCGGTCTTCAGCGGCGGCGGTTCCGAGCCTAACAACACGGCCGGGATGGTCGCGCAGATGGACGCGGTGGTCAAATCCGGGTTCCTGCGCTACAGCAAGGTTGGCATCAGGCTGATTCCCGACGACTACGGGGCCAACAACGAGCAGGGCTGGTGGGACGATGCCCACTGGCAGCAATACGGCCACTACGTCAAACCCTACGAAACCACCAGGAAATGGGGGCAGGCGATCACCGAGCGCGGCGGCCTCCCGTTCACCTACTGTCAGACCGGCTGCAACTCCCGCGACTTCATTGCCGCCCATCCGGACTGGTATTTGTTCAATGACACCAAGCGGCTCTTCGACGAGAAAGGCAGTTTGACTTATATCAAAGGTGCGCTGGACTACACCGATCCCGGCTTCAAGGATCACATGCGCAAGGTTTATGAGAACATGCGGGACGGTGGCCTGGCCGGGCTGATGTTCGACTACCCCGAGAACCTGTTCCGCCAGGACCGCGGCTTCGAGGACAAGAATGCGACTGCGGCGGCGGCTTATCGGGCTATCTTTGAATTGCCCAAGACTGTCCTCGGTGCCAATTGCTACATCGATGAACGCAATGTCTGGGCCATGCCCAATGGCCGGAGCTGCTTCTCGGACGTGACCGCCGGGGTCGTGGACTCACAGCGGGTCTGGGGCGACACCGATTTCGCGACCCCCGAGATGATTTCCCGCTGCGGTCACCGCTGGTACAAGAACCGGGTCATCTTCACCTACGACATGGACTCCAAGAACCTGTTCAAGGTATCGCCTAACAACCGTGACGGCCTGCGGCAGTTGCTCACGATGGTCTATACGGTGGCCCCGAGGTTTGTGCTGGCCAGCAGCTTCAGCAAGATGACTCCCGAGCAGTTGCACGACCTGTCGCGGATCTATCCGATCCATTCCACTCCGCGCAGCGCGCGGCCGCTGGATGCCTTCACGCGGGAGGACGGCATTCCCCATATCTACGACCAGGTGATCGATGACGTGTGGCATCAGCTCGTCTTTTACAATCCGGACGGAGCCGCAGCCGGGACCATCGGCGTGGAGATCGGCAAGGACAGTTCGTTTGGCGGGATGGGGCTCAAGGCCGACAAGAGCTACTATGTCTATGATTTTTGGAACGACGCGCTCCTCGGCAAATTCCCCGGCAGCGGCAAGCTCGAACAAGTGCTGCGGCCCGGCGAAGTCAGAATGATGTCGGTGCATGAGGTGGCGGACCATCCGCAGTTCATTTCATCCAACCGGCACGTCATGCAGGGCTATGTGGATGTGCTCAAGACCGCAACCCTCAGCGGCACCTCCAAGGTGGTGGGCGGGGAAACCTACAAGCTGGTCATCGCCACCAACGGCCTCAAGCCGGTCGGGGGTTCCGCGCAAGGTGCCAAGGCGGAGGTCAGGATGAACGCGCCCGAGACCGCCGGCATCGCCGTGCTCGGCATCGACCAAGCCGACAACGGCACCGTGGACTGGGCTGTGACATTCTAGGAACAAGACTTATGATCGAATTGTTAACATTGTTATGGATATTCAACACCTCGCAGCCCGCGCAAAGTTCCCTTACCGCGCAGGCTCCGCAGGCCGAATTCGCGGCACCGGCGAATCCGAGCGCGGGCTTCACGGTCAAGTTCACAGTGGACTTGAGGAAGTTCGCCGGCGAGAAAAACATTCTCGAGATCCCCAATGTGCTCAACGTCAGTCTGCGGCAGCATGATCCGCTCGACCGTAACCGGCAGAATTATCCGGCGTTCAAGATGGCCGATGGCTCGGTGCCGGTACTGGAGGCGACGGTGATGCTCCATTCCACCGAGCATCCGGACTGGAAGAACATGACCATCGGTATTCCGCTCGCTCTGCTCAAGAAGCCGGCAGGCCAACACGAGGTCGTCCTCAACTTCTCCGGCGCGTGCTGGACGATGTATGTTGAAGGCGAATTGCTCGACAACGATTTTCCGTTCGGGTATCCGGAATGGAAGGCAAGGAACGCGTGGAAGATGGATGCCGAGTATGTGACAATGGCGGCGATATATCTCCCCGCAATCACGCCCGAGAAGCAGGTGGCCAAGAAGCCCGCCGTCGCGCCGGTTCAATACTGGACACCCCCGGGACACAACAGTTGGGTCGGCGATGTGGCGACTTGTTTCCACAAAGAACGCTATCATGTGTTCTACTTGTATGACCGCCGCCACCACGGCAGCAAGTTTGGCTGCGGCGCGCACTATTTCGAACACCTCTCCACCACCGACTTCAAAACGTGGACCGAACATGAAGCCGCGACGCCGCTTGAAGAGCAATGGGAGACCATTGGCACGGGCACGCCGTTCGTCTTCAATGATAAGTTGTGTGTCAGTTATGGGATGCACACCACGCGCATCTATCCGCAGGACAAGACCACGCTCCCCGCGCAATGGGCCGCCCTCAACCAGACCGGCCGCAGCGGCGCATTCAACCGTGCCACCACCCCCGGCATTCCCGCAGGCTCGACTTACGCGGTGAGCGCCGACGGCATCAGCAACTTCAAGAAGTCCCAGGTCATGTTCCACCCTTGCGAAAACCCAAGCGTCTATACCGACCCAAGCGGCAACTTGCGCATGATGGCGAACTATGGTTCCAGCGGCATTTGGGAAAGTGATTCCATTGACGGCGGTTGGCGCTGTGTCAGTCCGGGCTTCCCGCCCGGCGGCGATTGCACCTTCTTCTTCCGCTGGGGCGAGTTTGATTATATCATCGGTGGCTTCGTCAAGCTCTGGTCGAAACCCGCCGCCGCGCCGGACACGGCATATCAAGATGTGGTGGCTAAAGGACTCGATTTCTACGACGGCCTGTGCGTTCCGGCGATCAGCGAAATCACCGGCGGACGCTTCCTGATGGCAGGTTGGGTCGGCATCCGCGGCTGGGGCGGCAAGCTGGTGATCCGCGAGTTACTGCAATTCCCCGACGGCCGAATCGGCGCGAAGTGGCTAAAGGAGATCACGCCCGAAACCGACAAGCCCGCAACACTCACGGCAAAGATTGCCGAACCGACCCCATTTCCGACCGATGGCAAACCGTTTCTGCTGACCTTCGACGTGCAGCCCGCAGTGGCCAAACAAGGCAAATTCGGCATTGCGTTCCTGCCTGAAACCGGCACGCAGGCGGCCTGCGAACTGCAGATCCGGTTAGAGGAGCGGTGCGCGCAATTCGCTCCCGCTGCCTTGACCGACTTCGCAGCGCGTGAAAAGTCACTGCGCGAGGGTGGCGGGGCTCACGCAATCGATAATCTCATCGACGTTGACAAGCCATTTACGGTGCGCGTGATAGTCAAGGGTGATGCTAAGATTGGGGGGACGCTGATTGATGCGGAAATAGCCGGACAGCGCACGATGGTGTCTTATCGTCCTGATCTATCCGTCAAGAAGATGCTCTTCCGCACCGAAGGCGTCGAACTGAGGAATGTTCAAATTGCGCCGCTCAAGAACCAGGAGCCTCTGCGCTAGGACACGGCGGAAATGCCACACCACCCTAACGCCCGCCGACCCGGCAAATTTCAATTCCCCCTCGCACAAGGCATCACCATAAATCAACCAATGAGAAGCCAAAACAAAGACCATGCACCCCGCGGCCTTGCCATCTGCCTCTGCGCCGCCGCGGCGCTGCTGTCCGCATCGAACGCCTGCCGCGCCGCCACCACCGCCGTCAGGGAAGGCGCCAAGGTGGTACTGCAAAACGAGCTGGTGAGGATTGAATACGACCTGACCAAAGGCACCTACTCCGCATATAACCCGAATGACATGTCCTCCAACATCGTCGGTGCCTGTCTCCGGATCAATGACTTCGCAACGGACGCGGCGGGCTTGACCCACACTTGGGAAAGCACGCCGGTGACGGATGAACTTGGCACGGGGCGCAAGTTGTTGATCAAGACGAATGGTCCCGGCAAGCCGGAGTTGCAGTTGGAGATTGTGGTTTGCGACGAGCGCAATTTCCTCGCGCTCTGCGGTGGCCTCAAAAACACCCTCGGCCAGAGTATCAGCGTTAAGGAGATCAATCCGCTCCATCTCGCCAAAGCGTTCGATGGGGTCAGCGGCAAGACCGACCTGCGCATGCTCAACGGCCCCGGCGGCGCAGGCCTTGGCCAAGTCATGACCGGCGGGGCGGAAGTCGGGCATCAGAGCCGGGTCCACAACGTCGCCACCATGGAAAGCCCGAACAACCTGCTGGCGGCCTTCGTGAGCGAAGGCAAGCAGAGGTCGATTGTGCTGGGCGGCTTGACCTACCACGACTACTCGAAGTATGCCAGCGTTGCGCGCGGCGGCGGCGACGAACTTGCTGTCAGCGTGATGAGTTGGGATCCCGTCGGGAAACGCGTCGATCCGGGCGTGAGCTACCTGCCGGATGACCGCTGCTATGTGGACTTCTGCACTGCCAACCAGTTCGACGCGCTGGAACAGTATGGCTTGGCGGTGCGGGCAGCACAGAAAATCAAACTCAAGATCAATGACTTTCCGACCGTCTGCGGCTGGTATGTTGCCGTGTTCGGCGGCGGCGGCGGCTCCGAACCTAACAACACAGCCGGGATGGTCGCGCAGATGGACGCGGTAGTCAAATCCGGGTTCCTGCGTTACAGCAAGGTTGGCATCAGACTGATTCCCGACGATTACGGGGCCAACAACGAGCAGGGCTGGTGGGACGACGCGCACTGGCAGCAATACGGCCACTACGTCAAACCCTACGAGACCACCAAGAAGTGGGCCCAGGCGATCCTCGAGCGTGGCGGCATCCCGCTGATCTACAGCCAGACCACCTCGTATTCCCGCGACTTCATGGCCGCTCATTCTGACTGGTACACGCACAACGACTCCAAGCGGCTGGTGAAAGCCGATGGCAGCCTGGATCATGCCAAGGGAGCGCTGGATTTCACTGACACAGGGCTCAAGGAACACATGCGCAAGGTCTATGAGAACATGCGCGACGGCGGCTTGGCCGGGCTGATGTTCGACTATCCGGAAGACAGGTTCAGACAGGACGGCGGATTCGATGACAAGTATGCCACCGCGGCGGCCGCCTATCGGACGATTTTCGAATTGCCCAAGACCATCCTTGGCCCCAATTCCTACATCGACGAGCGCAATTGCTGGGGATCCGCCAATGGCAGGGGTGCCTTCATGGACGTGACGGCCGGGGTGGTGGACTCACAACGGGTGTGGGGCGATACCGATGTCGCCACACCCGAGATGTATTCCCGCTGCGGCCACCGCTGGTACAAGAACCGGGTCGTCTTCACCTACGACATGGACTCCAAGAACCTGTTCAAGACCTCGCCCAACAACCGTGACGGCCTGCGCCAGTTGCTGACGATGGTCTATACGGTGGCCCCGCGCTTTGTGCTGGCCAGCAGCTTCAGCAAGATGACTCCAGAGCACTTGCACGACCTGTCGCGCATCTATCCGATCCATGCCACGCCGCGCAGCGCGCGGCCGCTGGATGCCTTCACGCGGGAGGACGGCATTCCCCATATCTACGACCAGGTGATCGATGACACGTGGCATCAGCTCGTCTTCTACAATCCGGACGTGGCGGCTGCCGGGACGATCAGCGTGGACATCGGTAAGGACACCTCGGTTGGCGGGATGGGGCTCAAGGCCGACAAGAGTTATTATGTCTATGACTTCTGGAACGACGCGTTCCTCGGAAAACTTCCCGGCAGCGGCAAGCTCGAACAAGTGCTGCGGCCCGGCGAAGTCAGAATGATGTCGGTGCATGAGGTGGCGGACCATCCGCAGTTCATTTCATCCAACCGGCACGTCATGCAGGGCTATGTGGATGTGCTCAAGACCGCACGTCCAAGGTAGTGGGCGGAGAAACCTATCAACTGGTCATCGCCACCAATGGCCTCAAGCCGGCCGGATGCACCGCACCGGGTGCGAAGGCGGAGGTCAAGGTGATCAGCCCTGAGGCGGGCGGCATTGCCGCCCTCGACTTGGAGGCAAAGGAAAATGCGACGGTGGACTGGTCGGTGTCTTTCGAGAGGTGAATAACTATGAATATCCTGACATCACTATTGGTCATCGCGATGCCACTTGCGAGCGCCGCCGCCACCGCGCTGGCCGGCAACATCGTTTGTCCAGCGGACGCGCCGGCGAATGTGAAGTTGGCGGCTAAGGAGATTCGCCGCTATGTCTATCTGCGGACTGGGATGCTCTTGCCGATCACGGCAGATGCCGGGACGATTGTGTTGCGGGTGGACAGTTCGCTGCAACCCCAGCAGTACCGGCTGAAATCGGAGGGGGAGCGACTGACGGTCACCGGCGGCAGCGATGTGGGGGTGCTGTACGGGGCCTACCGATATGCGGAGTTGTTGGGAGTGCGGTTCTATTTGCACGAGGATGTGTTACCGGATGAGTCATTGAAGGAGCTGCCGGCGGTGGATGAGGCCGGAAAGCCGGTGTTTGGGGTGCGCGGGATTTTGCCGTTCCATGATTTCGCACAGGGACCGGATTTGTGGGAAGCGGATGATTACAAGGCGGTGTTATCACAGATGGTGAAGTTGCGGATGAACTTCATCGGGCTGCACACATACAGCGAGTGCGGTTGGGGATCGGAGCCGACCGTTTGGATAGGGATGCCGGAAGATGTGGGCCCGGATGGCCGGCCGAAGTTCAGCTACGCAAGTTATTATGTGAACACCGAGCGCACCACCGGCGGACAAAAGGCCGGGCGCACCAACAAGTTTGGCTACGGCGCGAGCGAGTTGTTTGAGTCGGATGTGTGGGGACCGTCGGTGATGCGGAGGCTGATGCCGCACGGCAAAACCGTCGAGGATAAGAATGAGGTGTTCGTGCGCAGTGGCAGGCTGCTGAACGAGGCGTTCACCTACGCGCACCGGTTTGGCGTGAAGACATGCGTGGGCACGGAGACGCCCTTGACGCATCCGACGCGGTTTTTCCCGATGGAACTGCGCGCGCATCTCAAGGAACAAGGGAAGTCGATCCAGGATCCCGAAGTCCACAAGGCGCTGTATCGGGGCACCTTCCAGCGGGCGATGCAGACCTATCCGCTAGATTACTACTGGCTCTGGACGCACGAGGGGTGGCGCTTGCCGCAATCGGAGGCGGAGGTGCAGCAGGCGCAAGACGACCTGGAGCGGGCGGTTGAAGCGGCGAAGGAAGTGGGTGTGCCGTTCACGCTGGCGACGGCGGGGTGGGCCCTGGGACCGCTGAAGGATCGCACGATGTTTGACCGCTTGCTGCCCAAGACCATGCCATTCTCGGCACTGAATCTCGAATTGGGGACCGTGCCGGTCGATGAGGGGTTCGCGCGCTTGAAGGGCCGGCCGGGATGGGCGATTCCGTGGCTGGAAGATGACTTGAGCGTGAGTTCGCCGCAGTTATGGGTCGGGCGGATCCGGCGCGATGCGTATGATGCGCAACGCTACGGCTGTGATGGGTTGATCGGGATCCACTGGCGCACCGAGGAAGTCGGACCGATGGTCGCGGCATTGGCTCAAGCCCAGTGGAAGGTGCCGCAGCCGCAAGCGGACACCAAGGCCGCCGCGCCGGCGATTGTGGTCCACGGTGGCAACGCGGCCGGCTTCGCCGAACCGGTTGTTGGCGCGAACGCCAGTCCCATATACCAAACTGTCAGTTGGGACACGGCGGGTTATGATTTCCCGGTGGCCAATGGCGCGTACCGGGTGACGCTCCAGTTCAACGAACCGGCATACGACCGTGCCGGCAAACGCGTCTTTGGCGTGACTCTGCAAGGCGAAACCGTCGTGCGCCGACTCGACATCTTCGAGCGCGTCGGCAAGAACCACGCGCTCGACCTGACGTTCGACCAGGTGAAAGTCACCCAAGGCAAAATGGCAATCGGCTTCCTCAAGAACATCTCGTCGCAATTGCTCGAAGCCGACCGCAAAGCGATGGATGCCGGGTATGCCGACTTTCCGTGCATTGCCGGCATTGTCATCGAAGGGCCGAGCACCATCAAACTCAACTGTGGCGGCCCGGCGTGGCAGGATTACGTGGCCGAGCCCGGCCCGCCGGGTTTGCCGCGTAACCTGCCAGTGCAGGACTTCTACGCGGACTGGGCGGCGCACCAATTTGGTACCGAAGCCGCCACCCAGATCGCCGGGATCTTCGCGCGGATCGACGGTCACTTGCCCGCGCCGATGACTGGCTGTCCCGGTGGACTAACAACCAACGGCGTGCCGTGGGAACAGGCTCGGGGTGCCTATGACTTCGTGGCCGAACTGGCAGCATTGCGCCCGAAGATCCGCGGCACCGGCCAGCAAGCACGGTTCGACAAGTGGGTGAACATCTTTGAATACCTCCGCGTGACCGGCAAGGTCGGCTGTGAATGTGGCGAAATGGATCGTGTGATGGCAGAGTTGGCAGCGATCAAGGAGCCGGTGGCACGCAAGCAATTCGCGCAGGCGACCGTGCTGCCGGTTAGAATTCGCTTGAACGAAGACTGGGGCAGCATGATGACCTTGGCCATCCAAACCGCCGACACCTGGGGCGGCATCGGCGTGGTCATGGGACAGGAACTCATGAATCGAGGTGAGATCAATCGCCTGGAGTGTCACGACCCCGCATTGCGCGCCGCGCTCGACGGCGACCTCCCGGCCAGCGCATTGCCGTGGATGGAGTACAGGGGCGCGCCGCGCCTGTTTGCGGTGACCAAGCGCTCCGTTGTTGACCGTGGCGAATCCTTGACCCTGAGAATCATCGCGCTCGATAAAGTACCGGTAAAGTCGGTCGCTGTTAGGGTCCGGCAGTTAGGCGGCAAATGGCAGACCATCCCGGCCACGCACCTCGCCCGCGCCGTGTACGAGGCAAAGCTGCCGACGGCGGAGGATGACTTCGAGTACCACCTCACCGCCGAAACAGCCGGCGGCCATCATCTCGTTTGGCCCGCCACCGCGCCGTCCGAGAACCTGACCGTGGTGGTCACGGAACAGAACTTATGAAAGCACCAGCAGCATTACTAATCATCGCGCTGGCGAACGCCACCGCCACCGCAGCGGTGCAGGAGGCGGCGCACTACAGCCTCAAGGGTGCCGGGGGCGTCCGCGACACGGCCGGCCCGGAAACCCTGAAGGATCAGGCGGGCAAAGCACCGGACCTGAAACGTCAGGGCTCACCCAAAGTCATGTCTAACGGACCGGAGGCGCGGCGGCAGGCATATGACTCGTCGATCAAGTTCGAGGAACCCAGCCAGTGTTACTCCGTCGCGAGGAACCTGATCAGCGGTGATGACTTCGTGGTCGAGGCCTGGGCATATGCGCTCAAGGGCAACGCCGGCGGCTGGCACGCCGTGGTCGCCAGCGGCAACGGCGCCAGCGGATTCCTGTTGGGCCAGAATGACAACCAGTGGAGCGTGTTGGTCGGCGGCGTCGGCAGCGTCAACCTCGGCACCGTGCAGCCGGAAACCTGGACCCATCTGGCCAAGAAGAGCCTTGACCGCTACGAGCGGCAATTCTTCAGCCTGCTGTCTTCCGGGGCTCAGGTGGGCTTGACGGGGCCACGCCTCTATGACGGCCCCAACAGCCAAGCCATGCTGAAGAAGTGGATGACCTGGTATCGCCGCTACCGCGCCATCATCCAGGGCGACATCATCCACCTGCGCCGTCCCGATGGCCGCGGACCGGACTACTACCTGCACGTCAATCCGTCTAACAAGGAAAAGGGCATGTTGCTGGTGTTCAATCCGCTCAACGAAGCGGCAAAGAAGGAACTCACGGTGCCGCTCTACTACACCGGGCTGACTGACACCGCGCGGATTCGCGAACAGGAGGGCCAGCCCCAAACCTATCAGTTCGACCGCGAGTTCAACGTGCGCGTGCCTCTGACGATTCCGGCCAACGGTTATAGCTGGTTCAGCATTGAATAGGAGGACTTATATGAAATGCGATCTATCAGTCATGCGTACACGGACCCGCTCCATGAACCCAACATCCCCGCAACAGCTATGATCACCACCCCGCCGGGATCCGTGCCTAACGCGGCACGTTCCAGCCAATTCCTCGCCATCGGCGCGTCCTTGATACTGGCGCCGCTCGCCGCGCTGAGCGCCGCACCACCCGTGGCCGCACCGGCGGCCAAGGCTGCAGCGTTGGCGTGGCCGGAGGTGAGCCGTCCCGAGACCAGGCCGTGGACATGGTGGTGGTGGCATGGCAGCGCCGTGACCAAGGCTGACATCACCGCCAACCTGGAAGCCCTGCAACGCAGCGGCATCGGTGGCGTCTCCATCGTCTGCCTGCTAGATGTGCGTGATGAGCAGGCGGTCAAACTCCGCTATCTGTCGATGGAGTGGATCGAAGCGGTCGCCCATGCCGTGCGCGAGGCCCACCGCCTGGGCATGGACGCGGACATGTCGCCGGTGCCCGGTTGGGCCTTCGGCGGGCCTTGGGTCAAGCGCGACGACGCCTGCTCGCAGGTGGATGTGACGCGGCTGCCCTTGGCCGACTGCCAGAAAAACGGCATGCGGATCGCGAGCTTCGCAAACGGCACCCCCGGCACGCCGGAACGGGGTGATCTAGCAACGGTGATGGCACAGGCTGCGGACGGGACCATGGTCGACGTGACCGCCCGGGTGGATGACGAGGGGATTCTGCGTTGGACCGCGCCGCCAGGGACGTGGACGCTCTATACAGCCAAGGCAGGCGGATCATCGGCGAGGTCATCTTTGAGCCTGGCAACGAACTCGATCTCAATGCCCTCTATGACATCCCGCAAGTTGATATGGGTGGGCCGCCGAGCTGGCACTTTCCCAACGGCCACTACTCCACCTATCATCTGTTCCGCCGCGGCAAGACCGCGAGTTCGCCCGCGCACATCCTCGGCAAGCCGCTGATCGCCTCCGAGACCCTAACCGTCATGGGCCCCATCCTCGACACGCCGCTCGAACTGGCCAAGGCGAAGATCGACTACGATCTGGTCGGCGGGATCAACCACACCGCATGGCGTTCCGGTGTGCATGCCGATTGGCGACAACCAGGCCAGCATCATGGGTGTCGCGGGCCTGGCCCGGGACGTGGCTGTTGTCAACCTGGGCACCGGCGGCCAGATATCCATTCCCCAGCCCGAGCCCGTGTGGGTCGATGGCTTTGAGACCCGTCCCATGCCCCTCGGCGGCTACGTCCTCGTGGGCGCGAGCCTTCATTGAAGGGATGGTGGGGGAGTTGGCGGATTTGTTTCACGCCGCCGGGACGGCGGGGGTCGCACGGATTGCTGCCAGCGGCAACGCCGTGCGCGAAAACGGCTTGTTGCTGGAGACGATCGCGGCCCGGTTTGGCCGGCAGTGTTGTTTCAGCCAGCACCCGGAGGAGGCCGCCTTTGGTGCCGCTTACGCGGCAGCGATCACGACCTGTCCGGGGGCGGTTCCTCCTCGCGCCGAGCACCACAGTCCAATTGCCTTGCCGCCGCTCCTCGGAAAAGCAACCAACTCCAACCAAACCACAAATAACGAGCATGAATAGCAATCCATATCTAATCGGTAGCGTCCTGGTGGCGGCTTTGGGCGGGCTGCTGTTCGGGTTTGACACCATTGTCATCTGAGGCACGACCGAGCAGCTCACGAAAGTCTTCGGACTGAGTAACTTCTGGCTGGAAGAAGGTCCGGCGTTGATGAAAGATTGGTCGGAAATTGCACGTCATATCAGCCCACCGACGACGCTCTGTTCAATGGGTGACGCGGTGGGATGGCTGTCCGGTCCGGCCAGCCGCAAGCCGATATCCCCAACCAATCCAATGAACCCCGCAAGCAAAGTCCAACCTGCATGTTCCCACCGCCGCCTCGTTGCCGTTGCGGTCCTGATGTTTGCCACCGGGCTTGCCGCAGTGGCGCAGGGGACCCCGCCCGCCAGCGACCTGGCGGCACAATTCGCCGCCCCGCCGATGGCCGCCAAACCGCACGTCATGTGGCACTGGATGGGCGCGGACTTCTCCAAACCGGGAATCACCAAAGACCTCGAAGCCATGCAGGAACTCGGCATCGGCGGGGCCGAAATCTTCAATCTGGGTGCGGCAATCGGCCAGGTGCCCTGGCCGGAGCAAACCTATCGGGGCCAGGCCTACTGGGAGGCCATGCGCCATACCCTCGCTGAGGCCAAACGCCTGGGCATCGAGATCAGCCTGATTGGCACCCCCGGCTATTCCACCACCGGAGGTCCGTGGATCGGCCCGGAGCGCGGCATGCAGAAGGTGGTGTGGAGCATCACCGAAACCGAGGGCGGCAAGCAATTGTCGCTAGCGCTGCCGGCCATCAGCGGTGGGGCCTTGGGGCGGGGGATTGCGGTGCTGGCGGTGCCGCTCAACCAGGCGTACTTAAGCGTCAAGGAGGTAGTGGATGTCACCGCCAAGACGGATGCCGCAGGCACCTTGACGTGGCAGGCGCCGCCAGGGAAATGGAAGATCTATCGGTTTGGCCACGCGCCGACCGGCAAAGCGCCGCACCCGATCCCGGAGGACTTGGTCGGGCATACCTTTGAAGTGGACAAGATGAGTGCCGAACACAACCAATACAACTGGCAGAATGTGCTAGGCCCGATCAAACAGCACCTTGCCGAGTATGTGGGCAACACCTTGAAAAGCATCTCCATCGACAGCTATGAATCAGGCGATCAGAATTGGACGGCGGGTTTCAGGGAGGAGTTCATCAAGCGCAAGGGATATGACCCGGTGCCGTGGTTGGTGACGCTGGGTCAGCCATTGGTTCATACTTGGTTCTTTGATGCCAACCGGCACGTCAGCATGTATGCTTTGGCCGGTCCGACCACTTATGCCACGGAGTTGTCCAATCCGGCGCTCACGGTATTGGGCAGCGCCGAGGAGACCAAGCGTTTCGAGTGGGATTACCGTGATGTGATCAGCGGCCTGTTTTTTGACAACGGCTGGAAGGTGGCCAAGCAGATGATGAATGAGTCAGGCCTTGAATTCAGGCATGAATGTTACCGGGGGCCGTTCGACAGGAACCAAGGCGTCACCGCCTCGGATGTTCCCACGGTTGAGTTTTGGACGGAGAAGGGGAATGTCAATGCGCCCCCCATTTTCCCGTCCGATATTGGCGCGGCTCAAGCCGCCGGCAAAGCCCTGATTGCCTCCGAGGCGCTCACCGGCAGTCCAAATCTGAGCATGTGGACCGAGGACCCCGCATGCCTGAAAATCTTTTGTGACGAGGCATATGCCCAAGGGGTGAATCGGTTTATCCTGCACCACTGGACGCAGCAACCGTTTGACGACAAATACCAGCCGGGGCGGACCATGTATGCGTGGGGCACGCACTTCGGGCGGCATCAGACCTGGTTTGAACCGGGCAAGGCGTTTTTTGCCTATTTGGGTCGCTGCCAGACGCTGCTGCAACAAGGCGAACGGGTGATGGATTACCTCTGCATGGATCAGTTGGACGGCGAAGCGGATGTGATCGCCAAGGATGTGTTTCTGCAAAGCGAGATCAAAGTCAAGGACGGCAACATCGTTTTGCCAACGGGCCGGAGTTATGCCTTCATGGTGTTTTCGCGGGATGGGGCAATGCTGCCCGAGGTGGCGCAGAAAATCAAAGCCATGGTGGCGGCTGGTGCCACGGTGGTCTCGACCCGGCCTAACAAATCACCGAGTTTGAAGGATTACCCGCAATGCGAGGAGGCCCTGCGCCAATTGGGCGATGAAGTGTGGGGCACCGGCACGGAGAACCGTTATCAGAATGGTTATGTGTTTGCCAAGGTCGAGGATGCGAGGAAAAAGCTCAACCTCAAATCGGATTACACCATCGAGAAAGCGAGTGTCGAGGCCGCAAAGGTCATGGTCCTGCACCGGCGCAATGCCGAGGTGGACCTTTACTACATCGCCAACCAGTCGGACAAGGCGCAGGACCTTTTGCTGTCGTTCCGGATTGCCGGCAAGCAGCCCGAACTGTGGCAAGCGGAAGATGGCACCATGACCGATGCGCCGGTGTGGCATGAGCAAGACGGCCGCACCTGTGTCGATCTTCACTTGAAGGGCGTCCAGACAATCTTTGTCGTGTTCCGCAAGGCAGCCTCGCAAACCGGGCAGATCGTGGCGGTTGATACCAAAGGCGTCCCAGCCGTGGTGGTCATGAAGCAACCGGGCGTGGCAGTCTTGCGCTCGGCAACTCCCGTTACCGCCGAGGTCGTGTACTCCACAGGCAAGAAACGCGCGGTGGCACTCACGCCGGAGCCGGCGGTGGCGGTGACGGGCGATTGGGCGGTGACCTTTGCGCCGAAACTCGGCGCGCCATTCACCAAGACGTTGCCTGAGTTGATAGATTTCAGCAAGGCGGAGAGCAAGGAAGTGAAGTATTTTTCCGGTTCGGCGACCTATCGAAAGAAGATCGCCCTATCCGCCGGCTCCCCGCAGAACAGGCGCACGGTATTGGATTTGGGGCTGCTCAATGATATCGCGCAGGTGCGGATCAACGGCAAGGATGCCGGCGTCTTGTGGTATCCACCGTACACGGCGGATATCACCGATTGCCTCAAGGCCGGCGACAACCAGCTCGAAATCGTCGTGACTAACAACTGGGCGAACCAGCTCATCGGCGATGAGCAGGAACCCCGGGATTTCGAGGTCGGCGCTAATGTGGATTTTGGCGCCGGCAGTTTCGGTGGCCCGTTGACATGCTATCCGGAGTGGTTCATCAAGAACCAGCCGCGGCCATCCCGAGGGCGCAAGACCTTCACGACCTGGCTCTACTTCACCAAGGACAGCGCGGTGCAACCCGCGGGACTGGTGGGCCCCGTGCGCTTGGTCATGCAAGCGGAGCAGGAGTTGTGAGAAATGCCAATGCCCCCCTGACCCTGCGCAATCCCATCGCTCCTCGCAGAACATCCCAAGCCAAACCTCCAATGTGTCTTCAAATCAACGACCCCACCTTACCGCGCTTGGCATCCATTCTCGTCGCCAGCTTGCTGGCCGCGCCGGGTGGCGTTGCCGCCGACACCCCGGCACCTGCCAGCGGGAAAGCCGGCGTGGAGAGCGGTTCTGACGGCAACGCGGTTACCGCCCCGAAGGAGGCGTGCGATCTGCTGATGAGTGGGGATTCCCTCATCGGCACTAACAATACCGATGCGCGCGCCAATCCGCCCGCTCACACGCCCGAGCAGATCTGCGCGACCACCAAGGCGATCGTTGCGAGCATTCTGCGTCAGTCCCCCGCCATCAAAGTCCTGACCCTGAGGATTTTCCCCAAAGGCGGGGATGACGAACCAGGGGTGGGCGAGGGGATTTTTCATTCTTCAGCGCAGGCGATCGAAATCGCCCGCCGTGCCGGTGAACTCACCGCCGAGTTGGCCGATGGCAAACAGGTGTTCTGGTTGGACATCAATCATGTGTTTCTGCGGCCCGACGGCAGCATCAACAGCGACCTGATGCCCGACCCGGTCCACCCGAATCAAGCCGGCGCCAAGGCCTGGGCACAGGCGATTGAGCCGACCCTGGCGCAACTCATGGGCGACCAACCGATTGTGGATCCGCTAGCCAATCCGCTGCGGGTCCCCGCCAGCGGCGGCGGCGACGGCACCTACGACTGGATGCAACGCCACCACTCCGGGCTCAAAGTCAAATCCACCAAGCCGCAGGTGGTCCTGCTCGGCGACTCCATCACCCACCACTTTGGTGGCATCCCCACCGAAGGCACCCCGCCGTCGGAACAACCGGTCTGGGACCGGTTGTTCCCCCAAACCCGCCCCGCCACCAATCTGGGTTTCGGTGCCGATCGGATCCCGCAAGTCCTCTGGCGCTTGGATCATGGCACGTTGGACGGCATGGCCCCCAAGCGGGTGGTGCTGATGATCGGCGCCAACGATGTGCTTGGCGGTGCGGAACCGCCCGACGCGGTGGTCGATGGGATTCGTGCCTGTCCCGCTGGCGTCAATGCCGCGGTGTCTGCCGTGTTCATTGACTAACAACCGCAGACAATCCGATATATTGACATGAACATGAAATCACTCGCCGTACTACTGACCCTCACGATGCCGTTTGTCGCCATCGCGGCAGCGCCGGACCCCCCCGGCAAACACCTCGACGGAGGCGGCACCTTGGTCTTCGCCAAACCCGGCGATGGCGGACGGTCCTACTTGCGGACCTCGCGTGCGGACTTTGCCAAAGGGGACTTCCAAGCCGAGGTGACCGTCACGCTCAAGGGCGGCGGCGGTGCCGGCTGCGCGTTTTTCGGCATCGGTTGCGGCCGGGAAAACCCCGGCGCATCGCAAGAGCCATCCACGGCACCGTCAGTCTATGTCCGTCTTGCCCCCGGCGATTTTGCCGGCGGGGTGGTCACGACTTCCGTCAACGGCCAGGAATCCGTTAGCCACCCGGCACCGGCGGGAGACGGCACGCACCGCGTGCGCTTCACGTGGGATGCCGCGGGCAAGCGCGCCCTGTTCGAGATCGACGCCAACTGGGACGGTAAAGCGTTTCAGGCGGATTGGGCGGCGACAGTCCCCGCCGGCAGCGTTGCCTTCGGCGATGCGGGGCATCTCTTCGTTGGTGGCGCCAATGGCGTGCGCGTCGCGGACTTTGCGGTCAAGGCGGTGTCGCCCGCGCAGATCCAGGCCGCCGGCTTCGCCGAAACGTTCTCTAACGACCCGACGGCAGGCACCTGGCTGGCACCAACCAAAGGCGCGCGCTTCATCGAGGCGCTGCGGGCCGGCAGGAAGGTGACCCTCGCCACCATGGGCACCAGCCTGACCGGCGGCACCTGGCGCTGGCCGGAGGTGATGATGAACGACTGGCTCAACAAGGAGTGGCCTGGCCAAGTCACGCTGTGCAACGAGGGCGTGGGCGCGTCCGCCTCCAGCATGGGGTTCAACGGCGACATGACGACTTCCGGCCTGGGCAAGCTCGACGCGGTCATCGCGCACAAACCCGACGCGGTCTTCATCGAGTTTGGCACCAACGATGCTTTTCTGCCCTACAGGATTTCGCTGGAGGATTCCAAGAAGAACCTCAATGTCATGATTGATAGGTTGTTGGCGGCGAATCCGGCGACCGAGGTCATCCTCCAGACCATGAACTCGTGCATGGATCAGCCGCAGCCGGGCGGTGGCAAGCACGCCACGGACCGGCCGCAGGTGGCCGCCTACTTCGAGGGTTATCGTGAGGTGGCGAAGGCACGCGGCTTGCTGCTGGTGGATCATTACCCCAACTGGCTGAAGATCATGACCAGCGACCTGCCCCTGTTTGATAGACTCGTGCCGGACCGCATCCACCCCCAGGCGGAGGGTTATCAAAAGGTCCTGCTGCCCGAACTCAAGGCCACCCTCTGTCCGCCCCCTGTCGCCGAAGCCCCGAACACCGCCGTCGGTAAGTTGTTAGAACCGCTGGGTGGAAACCTGCGCTTGCTGGCCTGCTGGTATGATGGACCGAAGCTGGCCGCCTCCCGGCCCTTTGCCGCGGGCGAACTCCGAACCCCGAGCAATCGGTGGACGAGCGAGGTCCGCACCACGCCCGTCCCCAATGAGAATGACGCGCTTGACCTGGCCGTCACCTTCAAGCTGGCCGAAGGCAGGAACAAATCGGCGGGTATCGCGGTGGCGTTTGATTTCGCCAAGTGGAGTGCTAACAATTATGTCTTGATCCCGGCATCGGTCTATAACGGCAACCGCAACCGCATCGAGTATCGCGGCTACTGCACCGGTTTCAATGCGGGGGATTTTTCTAACAAGGACCTGCCGGTCACCCACGGTGATGTGCCGCGGCTTGAACTCGCGGCCGGCACGCCCTCGAAGATCGAGGTCAACGCTTCCAACGCGTCCACTCCGGCTCTGTGCTTTTACAACCGTGAGACCAAGCGCGGGTTCATCGTGCTGGCGGAGCAGGGGCTTCGCGAGGGTGGCCGGATCCTGGATCACGGCCTGATGAACACCTTCCCGATGCTCGCCCTCGGCGACGCGATGCACCGCGAGCGAGCGATCAAGACCTTCAACTTTGTCATGCCCGCGGCGGTGGGCAAATCGGGATACTTCCTCGCCTCGGTCTATGCTGACGGCAAGGCGGGTGGCCGGGATTGGTATCCCAAACTGCCCATCGTGCTCACGCGTCAGAATGCCGACGTGCTGTATTGGATGACCAAACAATTCATGTTGCTCAAAGCACAAGGGCACGCCGCTGCCATCAAGCCGGCATGGGAGCAAGCCGTTAGACAACTGGCCCAGGCGTTTGTGAACACATGGAAACGTCACGGCCAATGGGGCAACTATGTGAACCACGAGACCGGCGAGATCGCCATTTTCAATTCCACCGGCGGCGCCACCGCCATTGGTGGTCTGGCGCTTGCCGCGCGGTATTTCAACAACCCCGAATTCAGCAGCGTGGCCCAGGCCGCCGCCGACTATTATTACCAGCAGGATTTCCTCGGCAAAGGTTTCACCTACGGCGCCTGCTCCGACATCATGCAGAACGCCGATTCGGAGACCGCCGCCGGATTCATGACCGCGCTGATGACTTTGCATGAAACCACCGGCGAGAGGCGCTGGCTGGAGATGAGCCGCAACCTGGCGAACCTGGCGGCCACCTGGACCGTGTCGTATGACTATCAACTGCCCGCGAACACCGAACTGGCCCAACTCGGCGCCAAATTGGCCGGCGTCTATTGGGCCAGCACCCAGAACAAGCACGGCGCGCCTGGCATTTGCACCTCCTCTGGTGATGCCTTGTTCAAGATCTACCGTGCCACCGGCGACCGGCGTTACGCCGAACTCCTGCGAGATATTGTTCACGCCCACGCCGAAGGCATCAAACCCGATGGCCAGATCACCGAGCGGCTGACATATTGTGACGCCGACAGCCGCGGCTCGCGCGGCGACGGATCCACCGGTTGGAACGAACTCAACGGCATCCTGATGGCCATGGAATTGCCGGGCATCTACGCGCGCACCGACACGGACGAAATGTTTGTCTTCGACCACGTTGCGGCCCAGATGCTCCAGCGTGGCAACGACGGCGTGACCATCAAGATCACCAATCCCACCGAGTTTGAAGCCCAAGTGGCGGTTCTAACCGAGAACGCGGAGCAGGCGCAACGCCCGCTCGGCGCCACCGCCTTCCTCAAGTGGCGGAAGGTCGCCGTCAAGGCGGGCGCAACCCTCCAAGTCAACTCCAACTAACAAACATATGAACATGAGAAAACCAGCATTAGTCCTGGCCGTTGCCTGTGCCTGCACGGCACAAGCCGGCCAGATCATGGTGACAAGTGACGCGCCGGCGAAGGTGAGGCTGGCCGCGAAGGAAGTCCGCCGCTATGTCTATCTGCGGACTGGCGAGCTGCTGCCCATCGCGGCGGGAACCGGCTCGATCCAACTGCGGGTGGACGGCGCACTCCAGCCGCAGCAATTCCGGCTCAAGTCCGACGGCAAGTCCCTAACGATCACCGGCGGCAGCGACATCGGCGTGCTCTATGGCGCGTATGCCTTCATCGAGAAGCTCGGCGTGCGGTTCTATCTGCACGGCGACGTGATACCGGATGGCAGGATTCCGTTGGCATTGCCGGCCTTGGATGAGATCCGCCAGCCGCTGTTCGAGCTTCGCGGCATCAACCCGTGGGGTTGCCACCCGGCCGGCATGGATGCGTGGACTGCGGATGACTACAAGGCCGTGTTCTCGCAACTGGCCAAAATGCGGATGAACTTCCTCGGCATCCACACTTACCCGGACGGCTTGCCATTTGCCGAACCGACCGTGTGGCACGGGTTGGCCGGCGACTTCGACGCGCAGGGGCAGGTCAAGTTCAGTTACCCGTCGCACTATTTCAGCACGCTGGCGAGCGGGTTTCAGGGCTATGTGGCGAAGAAGACCGGCAACTACAGTTTTGGGGGGTCGCTGCTGTTTGAGCGGGACGATTGGGCGCCACCGGTGATGGTGGGCCAGTGTCCGCAGCCAACGACGCCGGAGGGCAGCAACGAAGTGTTCAACCGGATGGCAGCGCAATTCCGCGACGCGTTTGGTTTCGCCAGGCAGGTGGGCGTCAAGACCTGCCTTGGCACCGAGACGCCCTTGGCGATTCCCAAGGCGGTGCAAGCACGGTTGAAGGCGCAAGGCAAGAATCCCGCCGATCCGGCCGTGGTGCGCGATGTTTACGAAGCCACTTTCCGCCGCATCATGGCCAGCCATCCGCTCGACTACTATTGGCTTTGGACGCCGGAAGGCTGGAGGATAGAAGGCACGCCCGCGCAACACCAAGCCACCGTGGCCGACATCAAACTTGCGTATGAAGCGCTGCGCAATGTCGGCGCGCCGTTTCAGTTGGCCACCGCCGGGTGGATGCTTGGCCCGAAACATGACCGCGCCGCGTTCGATGCCGATCTGCCCAAGGACATTTCCATGAGCACCCTGCTTGAGGAACTCGGCACCATTGTCGTGGACCCGGCATTCGGCCGCATCAAGGGCCGCGCCAAGTGGGCGATCCCCTGGCTTGAAAGCGACGTCTATCAGGGCCTCGCCGGGGTCCAGTTGCTCGCCGGCCGGATGCGCCGCGATGCGGCGGACGCCGCGGCCTATGGCTGCACCGGCCTGATGGGGCTGCAATGGCGCACCGACATCCTCGCTCCTAACATCTCGGCCCTGGCCCAGGCGGCGTGGGATCAGAATTGGAAACCCGTGCCCAAGACGGTTTGGCAGATGGAGGGCAACATCGCCGATTACCCCAACGCGAAGATCACGGGTACCGCCGATGAAGTACCCTATCGATCCTGCCGATACGACCTCAAGACCATCAAAGTGAAGGTGCCTAACGGAAACTACAAGGTGACCCTCAAGTTCTGCGAGCCGCACTTCCAGGCACCCGCCCAACGGGTCTTCGACGTGCAGTTGCAGGGCCGGACGATGATCAAGGACCTCGACATCTTCGCCAAGGTCGGCCAGTTCGCCGCCTTGGACTTCACCTTCGACGAGGTGGCGGCAAGCGATGGCGTGTTGACCATCGACCTGATCGCCCGCAAGTCGCTGCCATGCATCTCCGCCATTGCCGTGGATGGCCCCGGCTTCACCAGCAAGCTCAATTGCGGCGGCCCCGCCTCTAACGAGTGGCAGGCCGACACCGCAGGCAACCCCCGCAACCTGCCCTGCGACGATTTTTACGCCGACTGGGCTCTCGCCAATTTCGGCCCTGAAGCGGCCGCCGACATCGCCACCATCTTCACGCGCATCGACGGCCGGGTGCCCTGGGCCACGGCCGACGGCTGTCCGGTCGGTCCGCTTACACCGAATGCCACTCCTTGGAGCAAGGAGTCCGCCCAGTTTGCGTTCGTCGATGATTTTGCGAAGTTGCGGGCTCGCGTCCGCGGGGCCGGCAACCTCGAGCGCTTCGCCTACTGGCACAACACCTTCAGCTATTACCGCTTGCTGGCGGAAGTCCGCTGCGCCTTGGGTGCGAAGGCCCCGCCCGCGGAAATCACCCGCCTCTGGGGGGAAACCTATCGACACTTGTTAGCCTCGGTCAACACGCCCGGCGCGCTCGCCGCCGTCGTCACCATGGAGAATTATCCGGACTGGGGGCCGCGGGTCGCGCCGCATGCCACGCAGCCCTGGCCCAAGGCATACCAAGGCACGCCCCGGCTCATCGTGACGACCGTGCGCAGCATCGTGGCGAAGGACGAGGCGTTGACGCTCAAAATCATCGCCCTCGACAACCAGCCGATGAAATCGCTCAGCGTGAAGATCCGCCCGCTCGGCTCGGCGAACTGGCAAATCGTCCCGACGCGGCACCTCGCCCGCGCCGTGCATGAAGCAACGTTGCCGCCGGCACAGGATGATTTTGAGTATCATATCACCGCCGAAACCGCCGCCGGCCAAACCCTCGTCTGGCCAGCCACTGCACCCGACCTCAACCAGTCGGTTGTCATCCATTAATCACAAGTATCCACGATCATGAAAGAACTCGCCGCATTCCTGGCCATCCTCATGGCGGTTGCCGTCACCGCTGCTGAAGCCACCACTACCGACACTGGAAAGTTGGTCCCGCAGGACGCCGGCGGGGTGGTGTGGGAATCGGCAGCAGGACGCGCGGTGCGCATCAAGGTGCCGCAATTGACGCTGGAAGATGCCAGCGACCACGCCCGCTTGCCATTCAAGGTCGAACTCAAGGGGCGTTCGCTGGAGCAGGGCCAGGCGGTGCTGGAGTATCTGCTAAGTCTGAACGACAAGGGTTTCAATATCAGCGGCTCGGCGACCCTCAAGGCGTCGCTGCCGGCAGACTCGCAGGCGGACGTGCTCATCAGTCACCTCGAGCTCGCCTTCCGGGAAGCGGTGCCGGCCGACGTGGAAGCGGTGTGTGCGTTCGACGTGCAAGGCGAACCGGCCCGCCAGATGGGCCTGCCGGAACGGGATGGCTGCTTCAAGCTCTGGCCGCTCGCACCGGACGGCGGCGGCGCGGGCCGGTTTGACCTGGGCAATGCCGCCAAAGGCCCTGTGCCATGCAACGCCCTTGGCCTCCCCGTGGTGGGACTGGTTTTTGACGCCAGGGAGTCGCCCGGCACGCCGCCAGCACTGCAATTGTCCATCGCCGCCGACCCGTACTGTGGCAGCTACTTTCAGGCCCAGGTGACTGCGGCAGGAACGCAAGTGGCGCTGCGCACCACCTACAACGGAGCGGTGGTGCCGGTGCGCGCCGAACGCCGCACTTTGGCGCTGGAGTTCAACCGCCATGGTGCCGACGGGATCTTGCGCAATTTTTACCGCACGATACCGGAGATCCGGCCGGGGCCGCCGTGGCTCCAGGGGATCCATTTGGTTTACTACGATTACTTGTCGCAGAAGGGCGAGGGGTGGTTCAAGGATCTCAAGGTCTTGGCCGATCGGATACCAGCGGAGCAGCGCGGCGGGGTCGCCGTTTGTTTGCACGGTTGGTATGACTACTACCAGCACTACGCCTACGACCACAAGAACGGGAAGTTGCTCAAGGAGTGGACGGCCTTCCCCGGCACATACAAGGTGCCAATGAGCCTAACCGATATGCACCGGCGCCTGAAGTTTGCGAAGGATCTCGGCTTCCGGGTGTTGCTCTATTTTTGCGACGGCACCAACAGCGACGAAGGCGCGCCGGATTTCAACAAGGACTATGTGTTGAAGGACAAGGCCGGCAAGACCTTCCCCGGCTGGAAAGGACCGGACTCGCTGGGGCAACCCTGGATGATGGATCCGAGCGTGCCGGGACTGCGTGAATGGTACCGTGGTTATATGAAGGCGTTGCTGGATGAATACGCGCGGGACATGGATGGCTTGGTGTGGGATGAGACGTTTTACATTCCTGTGGATTTCATCTCGCACGGCCAGGCCGGGCCGGCTCATGCGGATCGCGCGATGATGAGCCTGGTGGCGGAGCTGACCCGGATGGTCCAGTCCTATCAAGACCGGAATCCGGACCTGGTTTTGCTGGCTGCCGATAACGGTACCACCAGTTATGCATTGGTCGCACACGGCACCTATCAAGACAGCGGCGCGGGCGAGCAGCATTGGGGGCCAAGCATGTTCGCCAACTACCGCAACAGTCTTTGGAGCTGCAATTGGTGTCCGGTGACTGGCGCCGCTAACAACCAGATCGCCGCCGAGAAGTATGGGCTGCCGCAAGGGGTGTCAAACGGCTGGGGTGACAACTGCGGTCCCAGCCAGATGCCGCCCGAGTTGCTGGAAACCGTCCTCAAACGATTCACCAAAAACGTGGAGTCCAAGCGCCAACACCTCCGCTATCTGGCTCCATGATGCTGGTGAATGACGATTGATTGCCCACAACCAAGAAAGCCATGACCATGAAAACATTCACAACATCGGCCCCGCTGACCATCACCTTACTGTTAGCAGCGGTCACCGCCGCAGCGCAGGAGGCGCCGGCCGGATACACCGGGCTGCAGACCGAGATTGCACCCTTTCGGTGGCCGTCCAAGACGCCCGATGGCTGTCCGTTTCCACCCTCCGAGACGCTTGCCGGCATCGAATTCACCGGTCGCTATCGCAACTACACCAACGCGGACACCTGGTATCCAACCTGGGCGGATGACGGCAATCTCTATTCACCGTGGACCGACGGTTATCTGCTGGATAACGGCGGGACCTGGGTGGAGACAACCTGCACCCCGACCCAGCCGCTGTTTGGCGAGGACCCTGCCAAGGCTCCGGTTAGGTTTGGTGCCCCGCACTTCGTTGATTTCGGCAGGAACATGCAGCATTCGCCGGACGGCAAAGCCTACCTTGTGGCCCACGGGTCAACCCGCCGGGAACCCCAAGCCGAATGGCAAATGACCGATCAGGTGTATATGGCGCGAGTCACCCCATCGCCAGCTACGATCAATGATCCCAAGGCGTATGAATTTTTCGCCGGCTACAACGCCGAGGGCAAGGCGCAGTGGTCTAACGATCTTGCCAAGGTCAAGCCGCTGCTCACCTGGGAAGGGCGCCTGGGGATTGTGACGGCCTTTTATGTCGCGCCGCTGAAGAAATTCCTTATGTTCATCAGCCGGGCGACGAGCTTGGCGAGTGACGCTCCGCACGATACCATCATCCTGGAGGCCGACGCCGTGGACGGCCCGTGGAAGCTGGTGGAATATCTGCCGGCATTCGGGCCCAATGCCTACTTTGTCAACCTGCCCACGAAGTTCATCAGCAAGGATGGTCTAACAGGGTGGTTGTGTTATTCGTCGTGTTGGGACAACAAGGCGAATTTCCGGCCCGGCAACCCAAGCGGCAGCCATTATGCCATGTCGCTGCACGAAATCCGCTGGCTGCCACGAGTCGTTGCGCCAGCCAGCACTAACAACAAGCCTGACTCCCCTGTCGTCAAGGTTCCCGCCGCAAGTGCCGCGCTTCCGGCGACCGCTGCATCTGCCACACCTGCGACCGCTGCGGCTGCCATCTCGTGGCGCCGGACGGAGACCACACTGGCGCTGGTCAGAGGATCTAACATCCTTTGGCAGGCGGTGGCGGATCCGGCCCAGGGCAAGCCGTATTTTCATCCATTGGCGACGCCGGGTGGCGTGGTGGTTAGTGATTTGCGGCCGCCGGATCATCTGTGGCACCGTGGTTTGTGGTGGTCGTGGAAGCTCATTAACGGGCTCAACTACTGGGACCAGGATCCCGGAGAGGCTAACATGAATGGACTCTCGGGCGCTTTCAACCTCCAGGGCGCCGCTGACAAACTGGCCCGGCCCACGCCGGAACAGATCGCCTGGCACGACCAGGAGCGGATCATGTTCATCCACTTTGGCGTGGCGACATGGGAGGGCACCGAGTACGACGCCGACGGAACGACTGATTTGTCGAAGATGAATCCGGAAGGGTTTGACGCGGAAGCGGTCTGCCGGGTCGCGCAATCGTGGGGTGCCAAGCAGATCCTGCTGGTGGCGAAGCATGTGGGCGGCTTCTGCTGGTGGCCCACGGTGACCACCGATTATTGCGTCCGCAACATCCCGTGGCAGAACGGCAAAGGCAACCTGGTCAAGGAGGTTGCCGCGGCCTGTCGGCGTCACGGGCTGAGTATGGGAATCTATATCTATCCGGACGACGTCCGCTTCGCCAAGGGCATCGGATGCAGTGGCAAGACCGACGACCCCGCGAAGCAGGAGGAGTGGAACCGGCTGTTCCGCCAACAGTGGACCGAGGTTCTATCAATCTGCGGTCCGGATCTGGTGCGGGAAGTCTGGCTCGATGGCGGCTGTTCCATTGCGCTCGACGACATTCTCAAGACACTCGCCCCGCGCGCCGTCGTCTTCCAAGGACGCCACGCAAGCATCCGCTGGGTAGGCAACGAGCGCGGCATTGCCCGCGACCCTAACTGGAACACGCTGAAGAAAGCCGATCTGGAAAGCGGCGTGGCCACCGACGCGCAAAGCACTCCCGACGGCGATGCATGGGCACCCGTGGAGTGCGATGTCACACTCTATGATCACAACTGGTTCTGGAATCCGGGCAACGAGCGCAAGCGCCGCAGCGCGGCCCAACTCATGGAACTCTACGTCAAGTCCGTGGGCCGGGGATCGATCCTGCTGCTCAATTCCACACCGATGACCAGCGGCGGTTATCCCGAAGGTGATGTCGCACGTTATCGCGAATTCGGTGAGGCAATCGAACGCAACTTCGGTCACCCCGTGGCCGTCGCGGCGAATCTAACAGGCTCCACCGCCGAACTCGACCTGGGAGACGCGCGGCGAGTTAACTGTTCCGATGTGTGGGAGGACTTCCAACTCGGGCACCGCATCCGTGAATACGTCATCGAGGGACGCGTCAGCGGCACCTGGGTGAAGCTTGTGCAAGGCACCGCGGTCGGAAGACGCAAGCTGGATTTCTTCGCACCGGTGATGGCGGATCGCTTGCGGCTGCGGGTGGTGCAGTCCGCTGGGGATCCTTTGATCCGGAAATTCCAGGCGCACCAGGTGGATGACTCGCTGGCTGGGATGCAGTCGCCGCCGTTGAGCCAGGATGCCGCGGCGACGTCCTCGACCGCGCATAGCGCGCCCTACGCGGCGAAGTTCCTGGTGGATGGCGATCCTCAGACCCGCTGGAGCGCGGCGGACGCTGATCCTGATCCGTGGGTCGAACTGGATCTCGGGCGGCCCAGGAAAATCGCCAGCCTGTCGGCGAGTGAACTGGCTGATCGTGTTAGCGAGTTCCGCGTCGAGGCCCGCAACACCAGCGACGAACCATGGCGGACCGCGTTCGAGGGCGGGCGCATCGGCCAGGACTTCCACGCCGACTTTGATCGCACCACCGCACGCTATGTTAGGCTGCATGTGACCCGCTACGATGGCCCTGCCCCGACACTGTGGGAATTCCGGCTGCTAGACCGGCCCGAGGCATGGGAGAACGCCGGAACTTGGGCCGGCCCGACCGCAGCGGTGGACTTGTCGGCTGCGGTCAACGAGCCCGCTCAATATGACGTGCGCTTTGTCGGGGCGGAAGGAGCCCCGGTGGGAATTCGCGGCGCGGTCCTGCTGTTGGAGGGCAAAGCCGCCACACCGGACCAGATCGAAGGCGTCGGCACGCCGACGCTGCGCATCAATCGCAGCCAGGCGCTGGGTCCCGGCGCCTCAACCGGAGTGCGGGTGGAGCTGGACGCGGCAGGCGGCGCGGGAGGAATCGTCCAGATCCGGCCACGGCAATGAGTCTGGCATGTCTAGCGAAGTAACAATTCTATCTATCTATCTATCTATCTATCAAATGAAAACCACCCCAAGACCCGCCATGCGACCCCCTGTAACTCCCCTCTCAGCGCTGCCCCCCCACCGGAAACGGCGGGTTCTAACCATTCTCGCGGCGACGCTGGGGTCGTTGCTAGGTTGCCAACAGGCGCATGCCGCCGCCGAGCGTGCGGACAATTACGAGGACGCGTTGGCGCGGGCGAAGGCTGTCGGCAAGGACCTGGTGGTGTTCCAGCGCGGCAGCGACTGGAACCGGCTCAGCGAAACGCTTTATCAGAATGTTTGGATGAAGGACGAATTCGCCAAGGACCTCGGCGACGGCTTCGTCCTGATGGCGGTGGACCGGCCGGAGTCGGAGGATGGCGCGGCAGGAGCGCGGCTGGCCAAGCTGGTGGATGAAACGGCGCCGCTGCCGCCCAACGAGATGACGGCGGTGGAATCGGAGGCCAAGATCCCGTTCACGGTGCGGCCCGACGGCACGTATCTCGGGGCGATGACGCCCAATCCCGGCCAGGATGTGTTGGCCCTCAAGCTCAAGGCCAAGAACGGCGGCCGCGTCTTGCGCCTGGATTTCCCGATGGATCCGAGTCTGCCCGGCGGCGGCCCGGGCCGGGTCGCCCACGGCAACTTTGCCATCTCCGAAGTGGCGGTGCAACAAGGCGCGGCGCCGGTCAAGCTGACGGCGGCTTGGGCCGATGCCTTCGACTCCGCCTGGGGGCCGTGGCAGGCCATCGACGGCATCAGCGACAAGGGCGAGAACATGTGGAACGCGGTGGGTCATGCGCGGCAGCGCCGCACGCTCATGCTGGTGATGGACAAGCCGGTCCCGGCGGGCACGGAACTCACGGTGCGCCTGATCTGCCGGATCCTCTGGGGGCAGTTCCTGCCGGGGTGCTTGCGGGCGGCGGTTGTTGGGGAGAGGGCGATGGTGGATGACATCGCCGAGGCCTCCGCCGCCCAACAATTGCGGGTGAAAAACAGCAAGTTCTCATGGTGGGACACCACCTTCTGCCCGCGGGTGGCCTTGCTGGACCGCGAGGGCCGCGCCGTGGCCTGTGACAACAAGCCGCGGTTGGGTCTAACACCGGCGACGCTTGCAGCGCGGGTTAGGGAGTTGCGCGCCGTGCGCGAGAAACGCGACGCGTTGTGGGCCAAGGCGGAAGCCGCCACGGGGCCGGAGCAGGCCGAGTTGTTCCGGCAGAGTCTAGACGTGATGGGATTTGCCAACTGGGCGGGCAACGAGAACTGCTACAAGCCGATCCACGACAGAATCCGTGCGGCCGATCCCAAGGACGAGAGCGGCGCAGTGCGCTGGCTCAGCTTCGGCGGCGATCCGCGCGATGGCTTGGTGTGGACCGAGCCAAGCTGGGCCAAGGCGTTGGAGAAAAAAGACCTCACCGACGCGGATTTCACAGAAGCCCTCGCCCGCGTTGACAATGAACTCAAGGACCCGCGCAACCGCATCCTCGACCACGAACGCATCCAGCGCATCATGGCCGGCAAATACCTCGTGTACAGCCGCTGGCCGAAACACGAGGAGCAGCGGTTCGACGTGCAGCGCGAAATCGCGGCGTTTGACCCCGATACCTTCTGGGGCATCGGTGCCAGAGGCGAACTCGGCCTCCACTTCCATTCCACCACGCCCATGCTCACCTACGGCTGGGGCGGCAAACAGGTGAAACCCGGATCCAACATTTGGGACATGACCGACACCGCGTATTTCTTCGATCACGCCGGACCCTACAAGCTGCGCCTCACCACCACGGGCGGCAAGAACACGGTGACGATCCAGCGCGTCGCGTTGCTAGACGGCAGCACGGTCCTATCAGAAGCGCGGCCGGCAGCCCGCCTCGGCCCGGGCGCTCCGCCAGTGGAAGTGGACTTGGACTTGAAAGCGTGGCGGGCCGAGCGCATGCTGGTGCTGCGGGTGGAGGTGGAGGCCGCCGATGGCCAAACCGAGAGCGCGGGCGCGTTCGCGGTGGAACCGCAATTGTTGCCAGCCCCCGCCCCCGCACCCCAGCCGACAGCAACCGATAGCGGGTCACGGATGCTGGCAGGCGACGGGATTCACCCGCTCTATCAGAAACTCGGCGGCTTGCTGCTGGCCGAGGCGGCCACGGGCGAGGCCGGCATCGCGCGGCTCACCGATGTGCCCGCGCTGCGCGCGAACTTGGCGCAGGCCACCTTGATTCGTCTTTGTGGTGAGGCACAACTCGAGAGCATCGCCAAACAAGATGGCGGCGCGGCATTCTTGCAGTCCTTCTTCAAAGATACCGCCTGGCTGGAATCGTTTCTCGGCTCGGGCAAGGCGGAGTGGCCGCAAGCCCTGCAAAACCTCTATCTGCTGCGGCGGCATGGTGCGGGATGGGAGCAACCGTTGAATCAGCGCCTTGCCACCGCGCTCGCCCTGCAGTGGGGGAAAGTTTCGCCATACCGGTTGGTGGATCGATTCCGGCACATCCAGCAGTCCTTGCGAGATGGCCTGATGCACATCAGTTTCGAGAGCTTGGACGTGCGCGAAATGCGCTGGGCGGCGCCCAACTACGGTTCGGCCAAGGATTTTCAATTTATGTTAGATGACCGGCAGACCCTGTTGCGGGATTATCTCGGCGCACACGGTGGCGTCCGCTACGTGAGCTTCAACGTGTATGGCGTGTCGTGCCAGGACGGTTGGAACTACGTCGGCCCGTGGGCGCATGTCTATGGCAACGGTTCGGACAACCGGCCGTTTCCGGCGCATCGCCAGGTGGGCGGGGTGTGCGGCACGGTTTCCACCTACGGATCGGCCGCGGCCCAGGTGCATGGCATCCCGTCAACCGCCATTGGCCAACCCGGGCATTGCGCCTATGTCGTGCGGGTGGGCCGGGAGTGGCCAGTAGGCAATAGCGTGACTTGGCCCAGCGACGCGAGCGTGCCCGGTTGGGAAGGCACGAACTATCCCACCATGAATAGCCTTTACGAACCGGTGAACCAGGATCGCGAGCGCTTCATGAAGGCCGCGCGTCTGGGTTGGTTGGGGCAATTGCAGCTCGAACGCGCCAAGGGCCATGTCGGCTTCGACAGCGTGCCGCCGGCAGCGGCCACCGACTGGATGAAAACGTACGAACTGGCGATCGCGGCCCAACCGGGCAATTACGGCACTTGGCTGGATTACGTCAAGGTGTTGGAATCCATCAAAGACGTGCCGCCAAAGACCTGGCTGACTCTCGCCCGCGGTGCCGCGTGCCACCTCGCCGTCTGCAACGAAGCCGGCTGGGCGATCACGATGCGTTGCCTCAACAAGGTGCTGCCGGGGATGACGCCCGCCGAGCGCGTGGAGGTGTTGGCGGCCTGCAACCGCGATTTGCGTCAGGAAAACTGGCTCAAGCTGATAGGGTTTCCCTATGATGGGATTCTCAACTGGCAGGCCGATGCCATCGGCGACCCGGCCTTGGCCGTCAAGTACCTGGGGGATCTGCTCACCATTCATTACAGCCCGAAACCCGACGGCAACTGGATTTTCGGCAGTGTGTTGAGTTGGGGCGCGAATCGATTCGCCGGCAATCCGGCGACCGCGTCCGGTCATGCCCAGGTCATGGCCGCGTTCTTCCAGGGCAAGGGCGAGGCCATGGACAAGAACCTGCTCACCACCACGGTGCAAACCGGCATCCGCAAGGCCAGCGAGGCCGGCGACATCGTCAGCTTCCGGCTCTGGTGCGACATGGCGGCAAAGCTGCTGCCGGCGCTGCAGCCCGCCGACGTGTTTCTCAATCCGCAACAGATGGCGGACTTCCCGAAATCCGCGCCGTTCCCCGGCGACCTGCTGAGCCAGGACGGACTGCTGCAAACCAGCAGCGCCTGCGCGACCGACCGACCGCTGTCCTACCGCCAGGTCCTGAGCGGTGGTGGTGGCGGTGGCGGTTGGTTCGATACCAACCCCGAGGAGAAACCGTGGGCGCAGGTCCAGTTGCCTGGCGAAGCCGAACTGACCGGCATCGTCCTGGTCAATCGCTATGAAGTCGGACCCACCCAGGACGAGTTCCAGTGGGCGGTGCCGTTCAAAGTCTCGGTTTCCCTCGACGGCAAAACCTGGACCGAAGTCGCCTCGTTCGACAAGGCCGAGGCGGTCTTCCGGATCGACCTGCTAGACCGCAAACTCCAAGCGCGCCATGTGCGGGCCGAACGCATGCCCGTCGCGGACAAGACCAAACCGCCCGGACGCTTCCATTTCCGCAGCTTCCAGGTCTTTGGGAAAAAGTCATACTGAGCCAACCGCGTATCAGATTTTCCGCAAGAGAATACTTGTGTGTTTCAAACTGCGGCCTCAGCATAATCGTCTTATCCAACCGCCGAACCAGCACCTTAACTCCACCCGTAGCCGTTCATCCGTATGAAAACCGTACTGAGTCGCCGCCACTTCCTCCACACCGCCGCTGCGGCAAGCCTCGGCCTCGCCACCCTGGGTCGTGCGCCGGCGCGCGCCGCCTCGCCGAATGGCAAGCTCCGCGTTCTGTCCATCGGCGTGGTTGGCACCATCGGCAGCCTTGACCGCAAGCAGGTGGCCGGTCATCCCGAGGCGACTCTGTTAGCCGTCAAGGCCACCCGCTTCCCGGGCCAGGAACTGCGCTGGGACAAATCCCAGCTCGGGGGGCATTGTACCGGTATCGGGTTGGATACCAACTGCCGACGGGAAACGCGGTGTTGCCGGTCTATCATTTCCGGACGCCGGACCCGCAGGCGAAGACCTTGCGCTTGGTCGCGTTCAACGATCTGCACAGTCAGGACCAGACCCTCGAAGCACTCATGCGCTTCGTGAAACCCGACGACTACGCGTTTTCCATGTTGCTGGGCGACAAGTCGATTGACGCGGTCATCATCGCCACCCCCGATCACTGGCATGTGCCGGTCGGCTTGGCGGCAGTGCGGGCGGGTAAGGATGTCTATATCGAGAAGCCGCTCGGCCACACCCTCAACCAGAACCGGGCGCTGCTGGAGGCCTGCCAAAAGCACCAGCGGATTTTCCAATACGGCACCCAACAACGCAGTCAGGAACTGCTCAAGCGCGGCATCGAGTTGGTGCTCAATGGTTACATCGGCGAGTTGCAGCGCATCGAGGTGTGGGCGCCCGCCGGCATGGGCGGCGGCTCGCTCGACGAAATCCCGGTGCCGGCCGGCCTCGACTATGATCTTTACCTCGGACCCGCACCGATGAAACCGTGCAGCAAGGACCGAATCACGAGCAATGGCTCCTATCATTGCTCCGATTATTCGATCGGCTTCATCGCCGGCTGGGGCGCCCACCCGCTCGACATCGCGATCTGGGGCATGGACTACGACCAGAAAGGCCCGGCCAGTTTCCGCGGTACCGGCAGTTTCCCGACCCCAGACGCGCTGTTTAACAATTGCGCCACCTGGGATGTGGAAATCAAGTTCGCCGGCGGCCTGCAGATGCACTTCATGAGCAGCAACCACTCCGCACCCATCGTCAAAAAGTATCGCAGCTCTGGTGGTGATGGCGACGGCACGACCTTTTTCGGCTCGAAAGGCTGGGTCAGCTTGAGCCGCGGCGGCGTCGCCGCGAGCAACCAGGAGTGGTTCAACATGCGGGAGTGCGAAGGCACCAAGCGCGTGCTCTATCACAACCAGTACTACCAGTCCTTCGTCGATTCCGTCCGCGACCGCAAGCCTTCGATCGCACCCATGGAGGACGCGGTGCGCTCAGACGCCCTCAGCCACCTCTCGCTGCTCGCCATCCAATCCGGCAGCGAAGTGGTCTGGGACCCGCAGGCCTATGCCATCCAGTCCCCCGAGGCGCTCAAGGCCCGGATGACCCACCAAGTCCGCGGAGCGTGGGAACAAAGCTAATACCCCGGCCATGGAGGCTCGTATGCCGGTGGCCGCGGCCAGTTCGAGGGGCAAGCCCGGAACGCTGCCACCGACACAAGCCGGCATCATGTTTTCGAGAAAAGGCGTGGTCGTGAAGCCATTCGGCCCAATCCCGACGTGGCAGGCACGGTGTTCCGCATGTGGCAGCAGAGCGGAGTTGGCTGCGTTAATTGAACTCGTCCGGTTCTGTGGGCGTCGTCGTCCGGCCTGCGGGCCGGACGGCCCTATCCCGGTCAGTACATCGTGCTCTGCCGCAGCCTCCCTGCCAGCGCCGACATCGCCGATGCCATGGACGAATTTGGGCGCTGCTGAATGTTGAATGCTGAATGTTGAAATCTTCGGCGTGACGCATGGTGTAGCCGCAGCTCTAACGGTTGACACGAAGACGAGGCGGCCGTCCTGGCCTTCCTCGCCGCCCGTGAGAAATCCACTGAGGTCGTTGCCAGCGTCGCCCGCTTCCTCGCATGGAAAGTCGAGAGCAAAGGCGAGGAAACCCGCAACCTCGCCAACGTCCGCCGCCATCCTGCCCCAGTACCGCAGCGACATCGTCCGGCAGGCGTGCTGTGGATTTCGTCCTGAGGAAATCAACGCAACCCCCCTCTCTTGCCCGAGTTGCGGACAGCCGGCGACAGGCTTCCAGCCGGTGATGGCAGACCGTGCATCCGGCCTGTCCGCCAATGAAGCGACAAGCTGGATGCCCGTCGGCCAAGACAGGCAGGATGCCGGTCCTCCTGTCCAGTTAGCACAGGGCTGGTTAGCACATGGCTTGACAAACGGGTGGCCCGGCGGTTTTTCAAGGCTTGACCGCACGCTCCGGTTGCCTCAAACCCACGGACCCTATGACTGACCCAGCCACCGCCGCCCGCTTGGAATCCGCTGTGTGTTCCGTCGTGCGCGGCCAACGCGACGTCGTCCGGCGGGTGCTGGCATGCATGGTCGCCGGCGGCCATGTGCTGCTGGAGGATTTCCCCGGAACCGGCAAGACCACGCTGGCCAAGGCGATCGCCAGGTCGATCAGCGGCACGGTTTTCAAGCGGGTGCAGTTCACGCCGGACCTGTTGCCCTCCGATATTCTCGGCATCTCCGTGCTCGATCCGCAGACCCACGAGTTCCGGTTTCATCCGGGACCGATTTTTGCCGACATCCTGCTGGCCGATGAAATCAACCGCGCCTCGCCGCGGACCCAAAGCGCCTTGTTAGAAGCCATGGGCGAGCGGCAGGTGACCATCGATGCCCAACGTCACGATTTGGACGGCGTGTTTTTTGTCATCGCCACCCAGAACCCGGTCGAGTTTCGCGGCACCTATCCGCTGCCGGAGGCACAGATGGACCGCTTCGCCATGCAATGCTCGCTCGGGTATGTGAGCGCGGCCGAGGAAGCCTCGATCCTGGCCGATCAGGCGGAGCGCCACCCGCTCGATTCGCTGGCGGCGGTGGCGACGCGGGAGGAAGTGCTGGCGCTGATGGCGGCCGCCAGGCAAGTGCGCTTCAGCGATGAGTTGCGGGACTATGTGGTCGCCTTGGTGGGTGCCACGCGGGGGCGGCGGGAAATCCAGCTTGCCGCCAGTCCGCGGGCGTCGCTGGCGCTGATGAAAGTGTCGCAGGCGATGGCCTTGTTTGAAGGCAGTGATTTTGTCTCGCCGGAAATCATCCAGCAGATGGCGGCGGACGTCATCGCCCATCGCTTGGTGTTGGAACCGGAAGCCAGGTTTTCTGGCCTGAGCGCCCGCCAGATCGTCATGGATCTCATTGCGCAAACCCCGGTGCCGGTGTAAGGCCAATCCTGCCATGAGCCCCGCCGCGCCAACACCCGCCGCCGACCCCTACGCGCCGCACAGTGCCGCGTTCCTCCGCTTGTTGTACCGCGCTTATTTTCACAACTCCGGCCTCGGGCATCTGCTCATGCGGCGCGTCTGCCCGGCGGGCCTCGGCCTGGCGGTGGTGCTGATGTTAGCCGGGGTGCTGGGCGTGGGGCAGCCGCGGCAGTCGGTCTTTGAGTTGTTTGCGCTGGCCTGCGGGATGGGCATGCTCGGGTTGCCGCTGGTGCTCATGCGGCGAGCGTCCGTGGCCGCCAGTCGCGAAGTCCCCCGCCATGGCACGGTCGGGGAACCGCTCCGCTACACCCTGCGCGTGACCAACACCGGACGCCGCCGCCTGCGCCGCGCCTGGCTCGCCGAAACCCAGCCCGACGCCAGGCCGGGCCTAACGGAATTCTCCTTCCTGCGCGAACCGGGCGAGGAGGAACGCAACTGGTTCGACCGCACCTTCGCCTACTATCGCTGGCAATGGCTGATGTCCCGCAAGCGGCTGTTTTCCGGTGGCGTCCCGCCGGATGAAATCAAGCTGGCCCCCGGCGGGCACGTCACCGTGACGGTGACGATCATCCCGCAGCGGCGCGGCGTGATCCGGCTCAACGATCTGCGCGTCCTGTTGCCCGATCCCTTGACCCTGTTTCAGCGGTGCCGCAAGGTGGCCGCTCCGCCCGCCACCATCACCGTGCTGCCACAGCGCTGGCCCCTGCCTCCCAGCCAAGTCCCCGGCAGCGCTCGGTTTCAAATCGGCGGCGAAGTGACCGGCAACGCGATTGGCAACGCCGGCGAATTCGTGGGCCTGCGCGACTACCGCGAGGGCGATCCATGGCGGCAGATTCATTGGAAAAGCTGGGCCCGCACCGGCCGGCCGATCGTCAAGGAGTTGGAAGACACCTGCTATCCCCGCTATGGACTGGTGCTGGATACCTTTCCTGCAGCCGGCGCGGGGGCGGTGTTTGAGGAGGCAGTGTCGGTGGCCGCATCGTTTGCCGCCACCCTCGACACGCGGGAGTCCTTGTTAGATCTGATGTTCATCAAGGACGAGGCCCATCATGTAACCGCCGGGCGCGGCTTGGCGCGGGCCGAGAAACTGCTCGAAGTGCTCGCTGCGGTGGAACCCGAGGCGGACGCCGACTTTGACACGCTGGCCCGCCTCGTGCTGCGCCATCGGGATGAACTCACCTCCTGCCTCGTCATCTTCGCGGGCTGGGATGAATCCCGCGCCGCCTTGCTGCGCACCTTGGTCCGCGGTGGCATCACCTGCGCCCCCATCATCATCGGCCACGGGCCGCCGCCAGTCGGCATCCCCGGCCACTGGATCGAGAGCGGGCAACTCGCCCGCGACCTGCGGCGGCTGCCCGCCCGCCTTGGCCAGCCGTTCTAACAACCAACTCCGCCGCCGCCATCGCCACCATCCATCCACCGCCCCGTCTGCTGTTAGGCTCGGCACTCCTGTTCTGGGGTGGCATGACCGGCAACGCGCTGCTTGGCCTGGTGCTGGCGCTGTGGGTGGAAGCGGCACATTGGACGCGGCTGCGGTGGGATTTCAATGATGCCGCCTGCATCCGGGCGTGGCATCTGTGCGCCATCCTCATCGCCCTGAGCATGGTATATGTATGGATCGACGGCAATCCGTACCTGATGGTGCCGCGGCTGCTGGGCTGGCTGCCAGTGTTGTTGCTGCCGTTGCAGTTGGTCCAGGCCTTCGGCCTCCGCGATGCCATTCCGGTGCGCACCTTTTCCTTCTTCACCAAAAAACAACGGGAACTCAATCATCGCCACGGCTTGGAGCACTTCGCCGTGCATTTCAACTTCGGCCACGCCTATCTGATCACGGTGATGGTGGCGGCGACTCCGCTCGACGAACGCCCCGACTCATGGCTGTTTCTTCCCGGCCTGGTCGTGCTGACCGTCTGGGCGCTGGTGGGTTCCGGGCGGTGCCGACTGGCGCACGTCAGCCTCTGGCTGCTGGTGGCCGGGGGCCTCGGGATGCTCGGCCAGATGGGTCTGGCCAGGGCCTACCACTGGCTCAACTTCGGCATGTTGAAGGGTTACGAGGACTATCTCAATCCGAGCCATTATCGCACGGCCATCGGCCGCCTCGGCGAGATCAAACAATCCCGCAACATCCTCTGGCGGGTGCGCCCGGCACCTGACAACCCCGCACCCACCCATCTCCGCAGCGCCTGTTACAACCGCTATCGTGGCGGCGTTTGGAGCAATGTGGCGCCACCGGCAACCCGGCCCGGGGACAGCGATTTCAAAGCCCTCGTCCCGATTGCCGCAAGCGGTGCCACACCCATCCATCCGCTTCGCGCCGAGGCGGGCCTGCGCACGCTCCGCCCAGCTCTGCCGCGCTTCAAACTGCGCGGGGCCGCCGTCGCCAATTCCCCACTGCCACTGCCGGGCAATGCCGCCAGCCTCCGCGACTTCGAGGTGGACTCGTTCGAGTGCAACTCGCTCGGCACGGTTAGAGTCTTCCCCAAGCAAGCCATCCTCGACGGTGTCGTGACTTGGAATGACGAGGCCACCCCGGAAACCCCGCCATGGCGCGAAGTCGATCTGGATGTACCTGCCAATGAGAGCGCCGCCCTGGACGCTGTTCTAACCGAATTGCGGCTCGCCCGGCAACCCACCCTGGCCGCCAAGCTCGAAGTCCTGCGCCGGTTCTTTCTGGAGTTCGACTACACCCGCTACAACTCCATCAAGCCGCCCGCCATCGGGCCCGTGCCAGGCCCCAGCGCAATCACCACTTTTCTAACAACAGTGCGGCGCGGCCATTGCGAATACTTCGCCACCGCCGCCGCCCTGCTGCTGCGGGAAGCCGGCATCCCGACCCGCTATGCCATCGGTTACACGCTGATGGAGCTGGATGCCAAGCGCGGCGAGTGGGTCATCCGCGGCCTCCACGGTCACGCCTGGACCCGGGTGTGGGATGCCAGCGCCGGCGTCTGGATCGACTTCGATCCCACCCCGCCCGGCTGGCTCGGTCTCGAAACCCGCCAGGGAATGTCACTGCAATGGCTGCTGGATGGAGTCCAGCGGCTGCGCGAGGATTTCGCCCTGTGGCGGAGCCGGGCCCGCAATCGCCTGCTCATCTCCACCATCATGCTTACCGTTGGAGTCACGGGCATGGGCTTGATGGTGCGGCGCTTGTGGCGCTCCAAACGCACGGTGGGTTCGGCCTTGGCCCGCCGCAGGGACGCCGGCCCCGGCCTCGGCACCCCGCTGCACCATCTGGAAAAAGCGGCAGCCAAATACCTGCCACCCCGCCCGCCCGGCCAGCCGTTCGGCCACTGGCTGGCCGGCCTGCGACCGTTCCTAACAGATCCGGCGGCGCTGGACGAGGCCATTCACCTCCACCAGCGTCTCCGCTTCGATCCGGCCCCGCCCGCGCCGTCCGCCCGCCTGCGGCTCACCGAGCTGACCCAACAACTTGCCGCGGCCCTGAAGACGCGACGCCTGGCACTCTTCGGGGCCAAGGGTCCGGCGATATGACCGCCCGGAGCAAGGCCCGGGGTAACGATCACACCGCTGGTCACAGTTCCTGATCCCGGCGGAAAATGAGTTGGCACTGGTTGGCGTTTCAGACGAATTCGTGAATCATCCGCGCATGGGTTTTCGGGTGGCAGCAGTGCCGATGCGGTGTCATGTCTTGCTCTTGCTGGATCATTGAATGTTGGAAGTTGAATGTTGAATGTTGAAATCTTCGGCGTGCCTCATGGGAACCCCGCAGCTCCAACGGTTTAGCCATAGCGGGGTGGCGGGCTGCGCCCTTCCCACCGCACTCCAGACTTTGGCTCGCGCCTGGGCAGGTGAAGGTATGGAGTGCGGTGGGAAGCGCAGCGCCACACCGCTTTGGCTAAGTCCCGGCGACCGCTGCGGCCGCACCATCGCCCGGTCCGTCATCAAGTATAAGAATGGACGCGGCTGTGACAATTCTTTGTCTTACTTGATCATTGAATGTTGGAAGTTGAATGTTGAATGTTGAAATCTTCGGCGTGCCTCATGGGAACCCCGCAGCTCCAACGGTTTAGCCACACCGCTTTGGCCAATTCCTTGTCAAGGTCCAGCCCAGGAAGTGTGGGGCTATCGCATTGCGCCCTGATGGGGCAGGTTTTTGGCACCCGGCCCGAGGAGGACGGGTGCCAACTCAGGCGGGCTGAGGCCCGTGCTCCGGGGCGTGGCGGAGGAGGAATTCCTCGGCGAGGGCGCGGTATGCCTGGCTGCCGATGCCGGAGGGATCGTGCTCGAAGATGGTCTTGCCGTGGCTGGGAGCTTCGCCGATGCGGATGGTGCGGGGAATGATGGTACGATAGATCTGCCCGGGAAAAAACTTGCCCACTTCCTCCACGACCTGCCGGGACAGCAAGGTGCGGCCGTCGTACATGGTCATGACGATGCCTTCGAGGCGGATGTCCACGTTGGCGTTTGAGCTGCGGATCTGGTCGATGATATGGACGATTCTGGCCAGGCCTTCGAGGCCGTACCATTCGCATTGGAGCGGGATGAGGATTTCATCGGCGGCGGCGAGGGCGGAGGTCATGAGCACTCCGAGCGACGGCGGAGTATCCAGCACGCAGTAGTCAAAATGGTCGCTTGGCTTGAGTGCCTGGAGGATGCTGCGGAGGCGGGTGAGATGGTCATCGCTGCGGGCAAGTTCGATTTCAACTCCGGCGAGGTCCATTTCCGAGGGCACCAGCGAGAGGTTGTCGCGGCCGCTGGGGATGATTTGGCGGGCGACGGTGGTTTCGCCAAGCAACACGGGGTAGAGGCTGCAACCGTCGGGCGGCTCGATGCCGAGGCCGCTGGTGCAGTTGGCTTGCGGGTCCAGGTCGAGGAGCAGCACGCGTTGGCCCCGCTGCGCGAGAGCGGCGGAGAGGTTGAGGGCGGTGGTGGTTTTACCGACGCCGCCTTTTTGATTGGCGATAGCTACGACTTGCATGAACGCAAAGGGATTCTGACAGGGGCGAGTCTCTCGCAGGTGCGGGCCGATGGCAATCAAAACCTCGGATTTAGGCCGCCGGCTTGCCGTGCCCAAGTCCCGCCGGAATCGCCGCCAAACCACGATTCATCCGTGAATCGCAGCAGGGCCCGCATTTTGCGTGTCGCGTCAAGTCCGGCGTTGTGCCAGGCTCCGCACCCGTAACCCCCATGCCCGCCAAACGCCGCAAACTCACCCTTGACGACTACACCCAGGGCGTCCTCGCCGCCGACATCGGCATTCTCTCCCGTGCCATCACCTTGGTTGAAAGCCAGCACCCCGTCCACCAAGCGCTTGCCCAGGAACTTCTCACCCGACTCCTGCCACACCCCGGAAACTCCATCCGGGTCGGCATCACCGGTGTCCCCGGCGCCGGCAAGAGCACCCTCATCGAATCCCTCGGCTGTCTGCTCTGCGACCGCGGCCACCGCCTTGCCGTCCTCGCCGTCGATCCCAGCAGCAGCGTCTCCGGCGGCAGCATCCTCGGCGATAAAACCCGCATGGAAAACCTCGTGCGCCACCCGCACGCGTTCATCCGACCCTCGCCCTCCGGCGGCTCGTTAGGCGGCGTCGCCCGCAAAAGCCGCGAAACCATCCTGCTCTGTGAGGCCGCCGGGTTCTCCATCATCCTCGTCGAAACCGTCGGCGTCGGCCAAAATGAAATCACCGTCCGCTCGATGGTCGATTTCTTCCTCCTCATCATGCTCGCCGGGGCCGGCGACGAACTCCAAGGCATGAAAAAAGGCGTCATCGAAATCGCCGACCTCCTGGCCGTCAACAAAGCCGACGGCGACAACCTCCAGCGTGCCAACCTGGCCTGCGCCGAATACCGTCGCGTCCTTGGCTTGCTGCAACCCGCCACCCCGGGATGGAAAACCCGCTGCACCACCTGTTCCGCCCTCCAGCCCGAAACCCTGGCCGCCCTCTGGCAGACCATTGAGAAATTCGTCACCACCACGCGCGACTCCGGGGCCTTCGCCACCCGCCGCGAGCACCAGGCCATCACTTGGATGCATGCCATGATCGAAGAGGAACTCCACCACCGCTTCTTCCGCAACCCCCGCATCCAACAACTCCTCCCCGACCTCGAACAACAAGTCGCCAAGCACCACCTGCCCGCCGCCACCGCCGCCCGCCAACTCCTGCTCGCTGCCGCCACGCCATGACCGGTGCCCGGCCCGCGCCCCCGCAGCCACCCGGCATACGGGACTGGGCATCTCGCGGTCCGGAAATGTGGGCTCAGCGCAACCCGGCAGACAAGAAGTACAAAAACCTTGATCGACACCTTTTGTTGCCAGCTTGGCAAGGCGGTTGCACGGCAATCGGGCTGTCATGAAAATCCCGCATTGACAACGGGATTTTCATGGTTTTGATTCCGAGGATGATTGCTCGCACATCGGAAATGGCACTCGCACGCGCGGCCCTGAAGCGCAGCCGGGTGGTCGCGTTGCTTGGCCCGCGCCAAAGCGGCAAGACCACGCTGGCCCGGCAATTCGTTCAAGCGGACTCGCTCAATTACTTCGACCTTGAAGATCCGCAGAGTTTGGCCCGGCTCACCGAGCCGGACACCGCGCTGCGCCCGCTCAAGGGGCTGATCGTCATTGACGAAATCCAGCGCCGCCCGGACCTCTTTCCGCTGCTGCGCGTGCTGGCTGACCGCAAGCCGCTGCCCGCACGCTTTCTGATTCTCGGCAGCGCTTCCCCGGAACTGTTGAAGCAGTCCTCCGAATCGCTCGTCGGACGGTTGGAGACCATTCCGCTCGAAGGCTTCCGCCTCGCCGACCTGGGCGCGAAGGCGCAAGCGAAACACTGGCTGCGCGGAGGTTTCCCGTTGTCCTTCACCGCCCGCACGGAAGCGGATTCGTCCGCCTGGCGGCGGCAGTTTTTGCAGACCTTCCTCGAGCGCGACATCCCGCAATTGGGCGTCACCATTCCGGCGCTCGCGTTGCGGCGATTCTGGAACATGGTCGCGCATTACCACGGGCAGATTTGGAACGCCGCCGAACTCGCCCGCGCGCTCGCCGTCAACGAATCCACCGTGCGCCGCTATCTCGACCTGATGTCCGGCGTGTTCATGATCCGGCAACTGCCGCCGTGGTTTGAGAACCTCGGCAAACGCCAGGTCAAGGCGCCCAAAGTCTATGTCCGCGACACCGGCCTGCTCCATGCGTTGCTCGGTATTACCAGCCAGCGCGACCTTGAGCACCACCCGAAAGTCGGCGCGTCGTGGGAAGGCTACGCCGTCGAGGAAATCCTCAAGGCGCTGCGGCCCGACGAGGCATATTTCTGGGCCACGCACCAGGGGGCGGAACTCGATCTGCTGCTCTTCAAGAACGGCCGCCGCATCGGCGTCGAGTGCAAACGCGCCGACGCGCCCGTGCTCACGCCATCCATGCGCATCGCGCTGGCCGACTTGAAGCTCGACGAATTGCGCGTCGTCTATCCCGGCGAAAAACGTTACGCGCTGGCGAAGAAAGTCGAAGTCGTGCCGCTGGCAGAACTGGTGGCCGCGAAGTGAGTCGGGAGTTCCTGATCGCGGAGAAAAATGATTTGGCACATTTCGCGGTTCCCGGGTTCGTCTTTCCGGGCCAACGGCCCATCCCATACCAGCCTTGGGCACCGCCCTGACGAGTATACACATATTTATCGAGAGCTCCGCGAGCCGCAGTAGCTTGACCATGCGCAGTCAGGAAGGCCGCTGCTTGTCATCCATTGGCGGCATGATGCGGCGCCCGCATCGTGTTAGATGCGAGGCCTGTGT